>NZ_JAXHMV010000001.1 GCF_034521165.1 Thiohalophilus sp. | reverse complement strand
TTGGTAGCGGGGAGAGGATTTGAACCTCTGACCTTCGGGTTATGAGCCCGACGAGCTACCAGGCTGCTCCACCCCGCAATCGATGGCGCGTAGTCTAACGACTGGCTCAAAGCTTTTCAAGAAAAGATGCAAAAGTTCCTGAAAAAAAAGGAGTTTCCGGTTTACGCGGCAGCGGCTGAAAATCAATTATCGTCGGCTCCCGGCCATGGGCGGCTACCCTGCCGGATGCGGATTCTGCAATTTGCGTCGGTGCATAATGCAGTCAAACGGCGTTCAGACGCTGGCGGGTATTCATCAGGTCATTGTTTTCAGGCGATTTTTCAAGTGGCATGAAAGCTGCTAAGAAGATAACACACAACAAGATTCACCATAACGAGGATTAACTTTATGCAAAATACACGTCGTCTCTTTCTCAAGGGTACGATGGCAGCCGGCACCCTGGCGGTCGCCGCGGGCGCCAATCTGTTAACCCCGGGTCAGGTGCTGGCCGCCTGGCCGGAGAAAGCCTTCAATGCCGAGAAAATGGACGCCGCCCTGGCGGAAATGGAAGGCACCACCGAGCTGGTGGAAAGCGATCGGATTACCGTGAAAACCCCCGATATCGCCGAAAACGGGGCCGTGGTTTCGGTCAGTGTTAGTACGGATTTGCCCGACGCACAGAGTATCTCCGTTTATGTTCCGGTCAACACGTTCCCGTTGACGGCAAGTTATGAGCTGACTGACAAATTCGACGGTGAAATTACCGGTCGTATTAAAATGGCCAAAACCTCCGATGTCATCGCCGTGGTCAAGGCCGGCGACAAGCTCTACACCGCCAAACGGGAAGTCAAGGTCACTCTCGGCGGGTGTGGCGGCTAAACCGATTTCAGTTCAAACAGAATTTTAAAGGAGTTCATAGCATGGCGAATGAGATAAAAATCCGCGCCTGGACCGAAGGCGACAAAGCCAACGTCAAGGCAATCGTTTTCCACCCGATGGAAACCGGTCTTCGCAAGGACAAGAAAACCGGCGAAAAAATCCCCGCGCACTACATCACCGAGGTCGTGTGCGAACACAACGGCAACACCGTGCTCAAGTGTCACTGGGGTCCGGGTGTTTCCAAAAATCCCTTCATCTCCTTTGGCTTCAAAGGCGCGAAAAGCGGTGATACCTTCACCCTTTCCTGGAAAGATAACCAGGGCCAGTCCGCCAGCCAGGAAGCCAAGATCAGCTAAGAACAACGGTCTCTTCTTCAGGTGAAGCAGGGCGTACCTTCGGGTGCGCCTTTTTTATGATAGTGCCGGGTTACGAGGGACGAGTAACGAGGCAAAGCTTCACCACGAAGACGCCAAGACACGAAGAATTGAAATCAAGACAATTTTATAAAACCATCCCCCGTTCATAAGCGCACCTCTCCGCGTTCTTTGTGCCTTTGCGTGACCTACAGTGATATACGAACCCCCAAAACATTCGCTTTGCTCACGAGGCAGGCTCTGTCGCGGGAGGCAGAAAGCCAGTATGGAGAATGTCAGGTAGTGCCAAGCGCAAGCTGACCTACGCCTAGATACCAGGAGGCTGGAAAGATGGAAAGATGTAAGGATGGTACCAGAGAACCGTTTTGAACAGGTTTTACCAGGACCTAGTACCTAGACCCTGGAACCTGAAAAACGGGCGCCAACGGCGCCCGTTTTTTTGCTTACGGCTTGACGTACAGGTAACCCTGCTGCTGCAGGTGGGCGACGTGAGCGACACCTGAAGGAATGATTTCAGCATAAGGGCTGACCTTGTTCTTGTCGATCTTCTTGCCACGGATGGTATTGGCGCAGATCTGGAACTTGACGCCACGGTTGGCCAGACTGGCAACCGTATCGCGGAAGTCATAGACCTTGCCATTGCTGTCTTTCTTGCCCATGGAACCGTCAACCATCGCAAAGGCACCGCTGCTGTGGGTGACCACGATCACTTCAACGTTTTCGTCACCAGTAGCGTTCAGATGGTTTTTGACGTTACGCAGGGCGCCGGTGGCCGTGTGGATATTGTTGACGTGGTAGACGACCTTTTGCTTGTCATAGCCGTTTTTGGCACTGCCTGCCTGGGCGGTAAAAGCCAGTCCCAGCAGGGAAACACCCAGTACCAGGCTTTTTGAGAGGCTGGATTGCATCATACTCGTTCTCCTCATGGTTATTAGAGTAGTTATGTGATCTGTAACAGAGCAAGTATCGTTCCACTTATGCCACATAGCACTATTTCTTTTGTTATCAGCAAGTTACACGAGGAGAAAACAACTAAATACTAATATATTGATAGACGGAGGGTGCAGTTTGCAAAACAATTATCGCTCAAGGGTGTAATTTACACCGCCTCATCGGTCTCCAGGCGACGCAGTTTTCGCCACAGGGTCGTCTTGTCGATGCCCAGTACTTCGGCAGCCCGGGTTTTCTTGCCATTGAAGCAACGCAGCACATGATGAATATATTCCTGCTCCAGTTCGTTGAGCGAGAAAAATTCATGTTCCGAAAACTGCACCGGCAGATTCGAGCTGTTCTGCTGGGCAGGCTCGCCTTCCCAGTGCAGTATGGGGCCGTCTGCGAGAATGACGCTGCGTTCAATCGTATTGCGTAATTCCCGAACATTGCCCGGCCAACCGGCATCGCACAACCGTTGCATTGATAGCTTGTCGAAGCCCTGTACCTGGCGGGAATAGCGTTCGGCGAACTCGCGAACAAATATCTCGATCAGGGCCGGAATATCTTCACGCCGCTCTGAGAGGGACGGCACATGAATGTTGACCACATTCAGACGATGATAAAAATCATGTCGCAGATTGCCTTCCTCCACCATCTGCTCGAGATTGCGGTTACTGGCCGCGATCACCCGCACATCGACCGGCACGGACGAAGCGGCCCCCACACGGGTTACGCTACCGCTCTCCAGAGCGCGCATGAGTTTGATTTGCATGGTATCGGAAATATTGCAAATTTCATCCAGAAACAGCGTCCCCCCATCGGCCTGTTCCATCAGTCCATACTTGCGCTGGGTCGCGCCGGTAAAAGCGCCCTTTTCATGGCCGAACAGTTCACTTTCGAGCAACGTCGTAGTCAGGGCGCCACAATCGACCGCCACAAACGGCTTCTCCTTGCGCGGACTGTAATCGTGCAGGGCGCGCGCAACCAGTTCCTTGCCGGTACCCGAGTCGCCGGTGATAATGGCGCTGCAGCTGACTTCGGCGACCTTCTCGATGGTATTGAACAGGGTTTTCATCACCGTCGTGTCCCCGATCATGCCAAAATGGTGACGATTGTCATCCAGCCGTTTTTTCAGCAGACGATTCTCGTTACGCAGCCGGGCCGCCTTCAGGGTACGCTCCATCAGCAAACGCAGCTCGGCAAAATCAAACGGTTTTTTGATAAAGTCCGACGCACCCCGTTTCATCGCCTCCACGGCATTTTCCACCGAGGAGTAACCGGTCATCACCAGCACCGGCACTTCGGCATCGACCTTGCGGATCTCGCTCAACAGTTCAAAGCCGTTCATCCCCGGCATGCGCAAATCGGTGATAACCACATCGGCGCCCTCTTTAGTGAAAGCCGCCAGAGAGTCCTGCGCATTCTGAAATGCCTGACAATGGTAATTGACATTATCACAATTACGTTGCATAACCCGACAGGTCACAAGATCATCATCCACAAACAGGACCCGTGGTGCTTTATCCGACATTGCTTGCCTCCAGTACTTCAAAGGTGTCCAGTTCCTGTAATTCGCTCTGTTTGGGCAGGCGGATATGAACCCTGACACCCGCATGTTTACTGTTCTCCAGTGTAATATTGCCGCCATGGCGTTTGATGATGCCGTAGCTGACGGACAGCCCCAGACCGGTTCCCTGCCCTTCCGGTTTGGTGGTGAAAAACGGATCGAATATTTTCGAGAAATCCTCGGCCCGGATCCCTTCTCCTTCATCGATGATTTCCAGGTCAATATGCTCCTGGCTCGAACGGGCGGTCACATGCAATCGACATTTGGCGGGCGTGGCCTGAATGGCATTGAGCATGATATTCACCAGCACCTGTTGCAGCTGCCGGGCATCGCCTTCCATCAGCAAGGGGGTTTCGATCAGGCTCTGTAATTCGATTTCCTCGGACTCGATGCGGTGGCGCAACAGTTCCAATGTTTCATTGAGCAGAACCGCCATGTCGAATTCCTCGAACTTCGGCTCGCTCTGGCGGGCAAAATTGAGAATCCCCTGCACGATCCGGGCACAGCGCTCGCCTTCTTTTTTGAGCAGTTGCAGATCGTTCCGTCCCTGTTTGTCATCTTCCGGCAACGAATCCTCAACCAGTGAGGCCAGGGACATCATGTTCATCAGCGGATTGTTGATTTCATGGCCGATACCGGCCGCCAGTTGTCCCAGCGCCGCCAGCCGCTCCGACTGACAGGCGGCACGCACCGCCGTTTCCCGCTCTTTTTCCGTCCGATCCAGACTTTCGGCCAGATAATTAAAGGCCTTGCCGGCCTGGCCGATCTCATCCCGACGTCCCGGCTTGACTTCGATGCGTGCTTCACGCTGCCCGTCGGCAAAGCGCCGGATGATCTCGGCCAGTTGATGCACCGGCGCGGTCAGGCGACCGGACGCCCAGACGGCCACCAGCAAACTGATAAACAGCAACGCCCCCAGTAACAACCAGATGGATTTGCGCATGTTGTTGATTGGCGCGTAAACCACTTCCGGATCAGCTTCAATGACCAGTAACCATTGTGTCGAGCGATCCGGATAGGGTGCCAGTTTCTGGTAAAACAGCATCCGCTCGGGATTACTCAGCAAAGAACCGTTTTTCTCGCCCGTTTTGATGGCCTGCCAGTCGGCCGGCTCCAGCTTGCTGGTAAGCCGATATTCCGAGCCGAGCTGGTCGGCAAAGCGTTTGTCGTCATCCGGATGATATAAAAAAATGCCATCGCGTCGGGCATTATCGGACAGTTCCACGATATAGGTTTTGCCGGGGAACCCGCCCAGCGAGGAGGTCATGGTCGAGTCCAGCCGCGAGCCCCACATATTGACCACCAGAACCCCTTCAAAATCACCGAGCTCATCCAGCAGGGGAACCGAGTAACGCACCATGGCAGGACAGAAGTCGGCATCCCGCTCGACCTGACCCAGTTCGAAGTCGGACATCAGGATGTCGCCGTTTGAGGTCATGGCCTGCTTGAAGAACGGACGATTGGACTGATCGGCAATATACATACGGTCCAGGCCGTCATCGGTATAGACCGGATCCACCGGCTTGCCCTCCTTGACCTTGACCAGGGTTTTTCCCGAAGCATCAATGAATCGCACGGCCTGGATACTGGATACCGATTTCTGGTAACCGAGCAGAAACTGCTCCAGGGCCTCGGCGCGGCGCTGGTACCGTTCGGCATCAAAGCGTTGGGGAAAACGAGCGGCGGCCGCAAAATCGCGGACCACCGGGACACGCCCGAGGCCACTGGCCACCGATTTCTGATTGTTCAGGATCAAGTGCAGCTCACTGGCCATTTTATCGAGTGAGCCGTGCAACTGGGTTTCGGTGCGTTTGGTGACCTCGCGCTCCATCCGTTCGACGACGCCGAACAACAGCACCAGCAAGGGCACACTGGTCAGAAGGGAGAGAACAATAAAAAACTTATGTCGCAGGTGCATGGCTGCAAATTACCAAAGAAGGTGCAGGATGCAGCAATTATGACAGAACCAGCGTCGTCGACAAGTTCAGAATGAACATTTTTTGTACATTAACAGACGCTAATAGACTAGCAGTTCAGGGGGTGGTGCAATTTGCACCCTAGTGAGCGCGTTGCCGCTCCAGAATCGGGCGTAACTGATAGCGATAGATGAAGCCGGGAATGGCAAACACCACAAACAGGCAAAGCGTGACGACGTAGAACTCCCAGTCCTGGGCATAACGCTCCCCGGTGGCCTTCTGCTCCAGCCCGACGGCCGTCAGCCCGACCAGCAGATAGAGCACCAGCCACTCGAGCAGGCGCATCCAGGCGCGCTTGGTGTTGCCCGGCGGGTTGAAGAAGAAAAAGAACCGTTCGCCCAGCCACGGCAGGTTGGCCGCGAGCACGGCAACCAGCAGAAAAATCCAGATAAAGAGTGATGACATGAGACCGCCTATCGTTGAGGCGTCATTATGCCCCGGACAGCGCGGCGAGGCAAAGGGCCATCAGCGAGCCCGGGAAGACCCCGATCAGCAGCACCGACAGGCCATTGGCACTAAGCAACAGGCGCATGTCCAGCGGCATTTCCAGGCGCGCCGTATCCTGCGGCTTGTCAAAGTACATCAGGCGAATCACCCGCAGATAGTAGAAGGCTCCGATGATCGAGAAAATCACCGCGACGACCGCCAGCCAGACCATATCGGCGGCCACGATCTCCTTGAGAACCGACAGTTTGGCCCAGAAGCCGATAAAGGGCGGCAGCCCGGCCATGGAGAACATCACGATCAGCATCATCAAAGCAAACCAGGGACTGCGTTGATTCAGACCCCTGAAGTCGTCCAGCTTGTCGGCCTCAAAGCCCTTCCGACTCAGCAGGATAACCATGCCGAACCCGCCCAGGGTCATCAGCACGTAACTGAGGGTATAGAACATGGCCGCGGCATAGCCTTCGGCGGTCCCGGTCAACACCCCCAGCAGCAAAAAACCGACGTGCGAGATGGTCGAATAGGCCAGCATGCGCTTGATATTGCTCTGGGCGATGGCCACGATGTTGCCCACGCCCATGGAGAGCACCGCCAGAATGATGAGGATATCCTGCCACTGGGCATGCAGACCGCCCAGGCCGTCCACCAGCAGCCGCATCAACATGGCAAAGGCGGCAATCTTGGGGGCGCTACCGATAAACAGGGTCGTGGCCGTGGCCGAACCGTGGTACACATCCGGTACCCACATGTGAAACGGGACCGCGCCAAGCTTGAAGGCGATGCCGACAATCAGGAAAACCAGGCCGAAGCTCAGCAACAGCGGCTTCTCGCTGCCGGGGATCTGTTGCGCCACTTCGGCCAGATCCAGGGTCCCGGTGACGCCGTAGATCATGGAGATGCCGTACAGCAGCATTCCCGAGGCGATGGCACCGAGAATAAAATATTTCATCGCCGCCTCGGAGGCGGTGACCGAATCACGCTGCATGGCCACCATGGCATACAGCGACAGGGAGAGCAGTTCAAGTCCCAGGTAGATGGTTAAAAAGTTGTGCGCCGAGGTGAGGATCATCATCCCCAGAATGGCGAACAGCCCCAGAACAAAGAACTCTCCTTTATATATCTGGCGCTGTTGCAGGTAATCACGGGAGTAGGTAAAGGTCACGGCCCCGGCGATGAAAATACAGGCCTTGAGAATATCCGCCATGGGATCGCGCACGAAGGTATCGCTGAAGGTCAGCACCCTGCCCTGGCTGAAATCCATCACCACCAGAACAAACCCCACAACCAGTGTCAGCTGGGTCAACAGATAAGTGATAACCCGTTGTCGATCCTGCAAAAACAGATCAACGACCAGGATCAGACAGGCCATCGAGAGAATGAATATCTCAGGCAGCGCCGGAGCAATATTGGGCATGGTAAAATTCATCATCACTCTTGTCGTTCTATTGTATGACCTTGGACTGGGTCATATGCAGTAACAGGTTTTCCACGCTGGCATCCATCACTTCCAGCAACGGCGCCGGCCAGATTCCGAGCAGCAGCACCGCCACGGCCAGGATGGCCAGGATCAAAAATTCACGCCGGCCGATATCCTGCAACGCTGCAACCTTGTCGTTGGCGACCGCGCCAAAAATAACCCGCTTGACCATCCACAGGGTATAGGCCGCGCCCAGAATCAGGGTCAGTGCCGCCAGGAAGGCATACCAGAAATTGGCCTTGAAGCTGCTCAGGATCACCATGAACTCGCCGACAAAACCGGAGGTGCCCGGCAGACCGGCATTGGCCATGGCGAACAGCACCATGAAAGCGGCAAACACCGGCATGGTATTCACCACCCCGCCATAATCATTGATCTCGCGCGAGTGGAGTCGATCATAGAGGACCCCGACACACAGGAACATGGCACCGGAGATGAAGCCGTGGGAAATCATCTGCACGATCCCGCCGGAGAGCCCCATGGCCGCCCCTTCGTAGCTGCCGGTGTTGGCGTAAATCTGCCAGGCGATGAAAAAGCCCAGGGTGACAAACCCCATATGCGAGATGGACGAATAGGCGATCAGTTTCTTCATGTCCTGCTGGACCAGCGCCACGAAGCCGATGTAGACCACCGCAATTAATGACAGCGTAATCATCAGCCAGGCCAGTTCCTGACTGGCGTCGGGTGTGATCGGCAGTGAGAAGCGCAAAAAGCCATAGGCGCCGAGCTTCAACATGATCGCGGCCAGGATCACCGAACCCCCGGTGGGTGCTTCCACATGGGCATCCGGCAACCAGGTATGCACCGGCCACATGGGCACCTTGACCGCGAAGGCGATCAAAAACGCCAGGAAGATCAGCAACTGCGGTGTCATGCCCAGCGGCTGCTGGTGGAAATCGAGAATCGCAAAACTGCCGCTCTGGAAATAGAGATACAGCAGGGCCACCAGCATGAATACCGAACCGAAGAAGGTATACAAAAAGAACTTGATAGTGGCATAGATCCGGTTGGGTCCGCCCCAGACGCCGATAATAATAAACATCGGGATCAGCAACGCTTCCCAGAACACATAAAACAGTGCGCCATCGAGCGCGGCGAACACCCCGTTCATCAGCCCTTCCATAATCAGGAAGGCCGCCATGTACTGGGCCACACGTTCCTTGATCACTTCCCAGCCGGCGATCACCACCAGCACGGTCATGAAAGTAGTCAGCAGGATCAACGGCATGGACATCCCGTCCACCCCCAGGTGATAGAAAATCCCCCAGGAGCCGATCCATTCATGCCGTTCGGTGAACTGCATGGCCGCGGTACCCGTTTCGAATTCGGTATACAGCGGGATCGAAATCAGGAAGGTGACAACCGACCAGAACAGCGCGGTCAGCCGGGCCAACGGCGCCTGCTTGTCACTGCCCGTGGTCAACACCAGCAGACCGCCCAGAATGGGCGTCCAGATCACGAGGCTTAACAATGGCCAGTCAGAAAACATGCGTTCGACCCTTTATTATTTATTCTTTATTGATTAAGAAACACAAACAGTCCGAGCAACACAACCAGCCCGATAATCATGGCAAAGGCGTAGTGAAACAGATAACCGGTCTGGACATGACGAATGCGCCCGGCGAACCAGCCCACCAGCGCGGCCGACCCGTTGACGATTACCCCATCGATCAGTTTTACATCACCGATGCGCCACAATTTCTGCCCGATTTGACGCCCGCCCCCGGCAAACACGATTTCATTAAAGCGATCGAAACCGTATTTGTTCACCAGGAGGGTATGCAGCCATTGCAGACGTGCCTGGATCTGACCGGGAATCTCCGGGCGTTTCATATACAGGAACCAGGCGGTCAAGACTCCCGCGGCCGCGAGCCAGAACGGCCAGGTCACAAAGGCATGCAGGGCCATTGCCCACCAGCCGTGGAAGCCGGCGGCCCACTCGCCCAGTGCATCATGTTCGGGCAAGACGAAAATCGCCTCGCGGAAGAAATCGCCGGCGATCATGTCGCCCATGAAAAAGGCACCGATAATCACCGAGGGAATCGCCAGCAGAATCAACGGCACAGTCACCACCGGCGGGGTTTCATGCAGATGCTCGCGGGTGTGCTCGTCCATGCGTTCCTTGCCGTGGAACACCAGAAAGTACATGCGGAAGCTGTACAGCGCCGTCACGAACACCCCGGTCAGTACGGCAAAATAGGCAAAGCCGGACCCGGCAATCTGCGAGTGGGCCACCGCCTCGATGATCGAGTCCTTGGAATAAAAGCCGGCAAACAAGGGGGTGCCGATCAGCGCCAGCGAGCCGACCAGCGAGGTAATCCAGGTAATCGGCATGTATTTGCGCAGCCCGCCCATCTTGCGCATATCCTGCTCGTGATGCATGGCGATGATCACCGAGCCGGCGGCCAGAAACAGCAGCGCCTTGAAAAAGGCATGGGTCATCAGATGAAAAATACCGGCGGCATAGGCGGAGGCGCCCAGCGCCACGGTCATGTAACCCAGCTGGGAGAGGGTCGAATAGGCCACCACCCGTTTGATGTCATTCTGTACCAGTCCGAGGAAGCCCATGAACAGCGCGGTAATGGCACCGATGACCAATACAAAAGTCAGCGCGGTTTCGGAGAATTCGAACAGCGGCGACATGCGCGCCACCATGAAAATGCCGGCGGTGACCATGGTCGCGGCATGGATCAACGCCGAGATAGGGGTCGGACCTTCCATGGAATCGGGCAGCCAGACATGCAGCGGCACCTGGGCCGACTTGCCCATTGCGCCGATGAACAGCAGGATGCAGATCACCGTGATCACCGACCAGGCGTTGTCACCGAACAGGGTGATGGTCTGGCCATTGACCTGCTCCACCTGGCCGAAGACGGTGGCGTAATCGAGCGATCCGAAATACATCAACACGGCGGCGATCCCCAGCAAAAAGCCGAAGTCCCCCACCCGGTTGACCAGAAATGCCTTGAGATTGGCGTAAATTGCCGTATCGCGGGTATACCAGAAACCGATCAGCAAATAGGAGACCAGACCCACCGCTTCCCAGCCAAAAAACAGTTGCAGGAAGTTGTTGGCCATGACCAGCATCAGCATCGAAAAAGTAAACAGGGAGATATAGCTGAAAAAGCGCTGGTAACCGGGGTCCTCGTGCATGTAACCGACAGTATAGATATGCACCATCAGGGAGACGAACGTCACCACCACCATCATCATGGCGGTCAGGTTATCGATCAAAAAACCGATCTCGAAGCGAATGCCTTCGCTGACCATCCAGGTATACACCGATGCGTTGTAGACCTCGGCCCCGTCGATCACCATGTGTTTGAACGTGATGGCGGACAACACGAAGGCTACTGCCACACCAATGATGGTCACCCAGTGGGCGCCGGCGCGACCGATTTTTTTACCGAACAGGCCGGCAATGATTGCCCCGATCAGCGGTGCCAGCACGGTCCAGAGATAGACGCTTTCCATATTATGATTCATCAATCTAGCCTTTCATGCTGTCCAGTTCGGTGACATTGATCGTGCGTTTGTTACGGAACAACACCACGAGAATCGCCAGACCAATCGCTGCCTCGGCCGCCGCCACCGTCAGAATAAAGAACACGAATACCTGCCCCGCCGTATCGCCCAGGAAATGGGAAAAGGCGATAAAATTCATATTCACCGCCAGCAGCATCAGTTCGATCGCCATCAACAGAATAATGATATTTTTCCGGTTGATGAAAATGCCGGCAATACTCAGGCCAAACATCACCGCGCCCAGGATCAAAAAGTCGGATAACGCTAACATCGAAGCTCCCCTATTTCCTGTCGTCGGACTGCATTTTAATCACCCGCACCCGATCCTCGCGCTTGACCGCGATCTGACTGTCCGGATTCTGGTACTTGGTGGTCGGCCGCTTGCGCAGGGTCAGGGCTATCGCGGCGACGATCGCCACCAGCAGAATGACCGCGGCAATCTCGAACGGATAAACGTAAACGGTGTACAGCACGTTACCCAGTTCACGGGTATTGCTGTAGTCCGCCGCGTGGCGTTCCGGGGCCGGCATCTTGTCCAGGCTGAAGTTCTCGGGACCGACCACCCCGACCAGCATGACAACCAGCAGGATAGCAACGCCGATCCCGACCGGCAGATAACGAATAAAGCCCTCTTTCAGCTGGGCCGTGTTGATATCCAGCATCATCACCACGAACAAAAACAGCACCATGACCGCGCCGACATAGACCAGCACCAGGGTGATGGCGAGGAATTCCGCCTCCAGCAGCATCCAGATGGCGGCACTGGCGAAAAAGGTCAGCACCAGAAACAGGGCGGCACGCACCGGATTGCGCACACTGATCACCATGGTGGCGCCAAACACCATGATGGCGGCAAAGATATAAAAAATGATTTTTTCTACCATGTCGTTATTATCTTCCGGTTGTCTTTATGGTTGCTGCGCGTTTAACGGTATGGCGCGTCTTCGGCCCGGGCATCGGCAATCTCTTTTTCGTATTTATCACCTATCGCCAGCAGACGATCCTTGGTCATGTAGAGATCGCCGCGCTTTTCCCCGTGGTATTCGAAAATATGGGTTTCAACAATCGAGTCGACCGGGCAGGACTCCTCGCAATAACCGCAGAAAATGCATTTGGTCAGATCGATATCGTACCGGGTCGTACGCCGGGTCCCGTCATCGCGCTGTTCCGACTCGATGGTAATAGCCAGCGCCGGACAGACCACTTCACAGAGTTTGCAGGCAATGCAGCGTTCTTCGCCGTTGGGATAACGACGCAGCGCGTGCAGACCGCGAAAGCGCGGTGACAGCGGCGTGTGTTCTTCCGGATACTGCAGGGTGACCTTGCGTACAAACAGATGCCGGCCGGTAAGCCGCATCCCCCGGAACAATTCCAGCAGGAACAGACTTTTGAGAAACCGTACTGCGGTATTCATCACTTGCTCCTCCTGTTCCTAGTCAAACCACCAACCGAAGCCGGTCAGGATCATGATACCGACCACCATCAGCCAGACGATGGTAATCGGAATGAAGACCTTCCAGCCCAGACGCATGATTTGATCATAGCGATAACGCGGGAAGGTGGCGCGGAACCATAGATAGAAAAACAGGAAAATGGCCGTTTTAATCAACAGCCAGTGAACGCCATGTCCAAGTAACAGACCGACGCCGGTAATTTCGAACCAGCTGGCCGGCAGCCAGCCTTCAAACGGTGATAACCAGCCGCCCAGGAACAAGACCGCGGCCAGGACCGAGATCAGGATCATGTTGGCGTATTCGGCCAGGAAGAACACGGCGAAGACCATGCCCGAGTATTCGACATGGAACCCGGCGACGATTTCCGACTCGCCCTCGGCCACATCGAACGGGGCACGATTGGTCTCGGCCACGCCGGAGATAAAATAGATCACGAACATCGGCAGCAGTGGCAGCCAGAACCAGTGCAACGGACTGCCGGCCTGGGATTCGATAATCGTGCCGATATTCAGGCTGCCGGCGGCCATGATCACGGTCACCAGTGCAAAGCCCATGGCGATCTCATAAGCGACAATCTGTGCCGCCGAGCGCATGGCACCGAGCAGGGCATATTTGGAATTGGACGCCCAGCCGGCGATGATCACGCCATAGACCCCGACCGAAGTAATCGCGAGCACGTAAAGCAGGCCGGCATTGATGTCGGCCAGCACATACTCGGCATTGAACGGGATCACCGCCCAGGCCGCCAGCGCCGGACCAATGGAGAGAATCGGCGCAATCACGAACAGCACCTTGTTGGCACCGGTCGGAATGACGATTTCCTTGAAGATCAGCTTGAGCGCATCGGCGATCGGTTGCAACCAGCCGCGCGGACCGACGCGGGTGGGCCCCATGCGCACCTGCATGGCGCCGATGATCTTGCGCTCGGCAAACGTCAGATAAGCCACCGCCAGCATCAGCGGCGCAACGATCATCACAATCTGCAGCATGATCAGCACGGCGGGCTGCGCGAACCACCAGATGGTGAATTCGGCCAGTGATTGATAGGTTGAATTAAGCCATTCCATCTCGTTGCGCCCTAACCCTGTTGCAATTCAATCGGCCCGTAGGCGTGACCCAGCATTTCACTGCCCGGTACGCCATAGGGAATCAGAACACAGTGTGTCGGCACGGCGTCGTCGATCACCAGAGGCAGTCTGGCTTCCCCGCCGGCCTGGCGCACCAGCACACTGTCGGCCTCAAGGACCCCGTTGTCACGGGCCGTCTGCTCATTCATATAAGCGGCCGCGGCAATCGCATCGGCCGTATCCTGTAATGGCCGGGCCCGACGCACCAGTGAGTCCACTGCATAGATGGGCAGATGACCAATGCGTTGTAAATCATTCCCGGCGGAACGTAATGCCGGGGCAGGCCATTGCCCCGGATCGGCTTGCGGCGCCTCGCCGGTGAGCTGCTTCAGCTCATCCCGGACTTCCCCGGAGGTCACCTGCTCAAACCCGTCCAGTTCAAACAGGTTGCCCAGTACCCGCAAGACTTTCCAGGCCGGCTTGGCCTCGTCCAGCGGGTTCACCGCCGGATCAAAGCTCTGCCAGCGGCCTTCAGCATTCACCAGCGTGCCGGACATTTCGGTGAACGGGGTCACCGGCAGGATTACATCACAACAGCGCTTGAGACTGTCGCTGACAAACGGGCTCAGGCAAACCACAAACTCGGTGGCATCGATGGCCTTCAGCGCTTCGGCCCCGTAGGCCGAGTCGAACTCCGGTTCGACGTTCAGCAACAACATAGCCCCCATGGCCTGACCCAGCATCTCGCCGGCATGCTGTCCCGCTTCGCTAACCGCTTCCCCCCCGGCGAGGCGGTGCGGTATCGCACCGGCCAGCCAGGCGCCGGCGCTGTTGGCGCCCTCGCTCAGATAACCGAAGCTGGCGCCGGACAGGCGGGCGATCAGACTGCCCAGTGCCTGCAGTTCGCTGAATTCGTACTGGCCCATGCCCTGGGTGCCGAGCAGGACCGCGGCCTTGTCGGCGCTGTGCAGATGGTTGGCGATAGCCAGTTCATCGTCATGGGTGGTGATATTTTCCAGCTCACCGGCCAGATCCGCCGGAGCCGACTCGCCGCTCAGGGTCAGTAACGCCTTGGCGACACCGGCCAGCGTCCGGGGCATGTCGGTCGGGGCGGTCACGATAGATTCGGCCAGCGGGAAGTTCACATCATAGTCGATGGCATTCACCGACATGATGCTGGCGCCGCCGAGCGCGGTCTTGCGCAGGCGGTGCGCCAGAATGGGCTGGTCCTTGCGGATACAGGAACCGATCAGCAGCCCCGCGTCGAGTTGTTCCAGTTCGCCAATGCTTGTCCCCAGCGAGGGATAACGCGGCATCATCTCCTGGGCACGAAAATCAAGCTGACGTAGGCGATGATCGATATTGTGACTGCCGAGACTGCGCAGCAGTTTTTGCAGCAGGTACATTTCCTCGAGCGTGGCGCTGGATGAGGTCAGCGCCCCGAGCTTCCCGGCATTTTGTTGCTGCACGGTCCTGATTCCCTCGACCGCGTAATTGAGCGCAATCTGCCAGTCGACCGGTTTCCATTCATCGCCCTGTTTGATCAGGGCATGGCGAGCGCGTTGCTCATCATACAGCGCGGTATAACTGAACCGATCCCGATCGGACAGCCAGACTTCGTTAATCGCCTCGTTTTCCTTCGGCAGGACCCGCATCACGGTATTACGCCGAACTTCAATGTCCAGGTTGGCGCCAACGCAATCATGCGCGGCGATGCTGTCGCGCTGCTGGTTTTCCCAGGGCCGGCCGCGATAACGATAGGGCTTGGACGTCAGCGCCCCGACCGGACACAGGTCGATAACATTGCCGGACATTTCCGAGGAAACCGCGCTTTCCATATAGGTCCCGATACGCGTGTCCTCGCCTCGCCCATAGGCCCCCAGCTCCATAATGCCGCCGATCTCCTGCCCGAAACGCACACAACGGGTGCAATGGATGCAACGGGTCATGTCGGTGGCAATCAACGGGCCGATATTTTTGCTCGGCACCACGCGTTTCTTTTCGGCAAAACGCGACACATCCTTGCCGTATCCCATGGCGATGTCCTGCAGATCACATTCCCCGCCCTGATCGCAAATCGGGCAATCCAGAGGATGGTTGATCAACAAAAATTCCATCACACTCTTCTGGGCTTCGATCGCAAGCTCGGATTGGGTAAACACTTTCATGCCGTCGGTGACCGGCGTGGCACAGGCGGGAAGCGGCTTCGGTGCCTTTTCCACTTCGACCAGGCACATACGGCAGTTGGCCGCCACGGACAGTTTCTTGTGATAACAGAAACGCGGAATCGTGATCCCGGCATTATCCGCCGCTTCGATCAACATCGTGCCCGAAGGTACCTGAAGCGAGATCCCGTTGATTTCAATGTTAACGTCTGACATTCAACCGTTGCCTGTTAGCGTTATGAGCGTCCACCGACCAGGCACTTGCCATGGTCGATGTGATACTGGAATTCATCCCGGTAATGCTTGAGAAAACTCTGCACCGGCATCGCGGCCGCATCTCCCAGCGCACAGATGGTGCGCCCGGCAATGCGCGAGGCGACATCATCCAGCAGGTCCATGTCTTCGGGTTTACCCTGACCGTGTTCGATGCGATGTATCACCCGCGACAGCCAGCCCGTCCCCTCGCGGCAGGGCGTGCACTGGCCGCAGGATTCCTCGAAATAAAAGTGCGACAAACGTGCCAGGGCATCCACCATGCAGGTGGTCTCATCCATCACGATCACCGATCCGGCACCCAGCATGCTGCCGGCCTTGGCCAGCGAGTCGTAATCCATGTCGGTCTCCATGATGATGTCGGCGGGCAACACTGGCACCGAAGAGCCTCCGGGAATGACGGCCTTGAGTTTGTGACCGTCGCGCATGCCCCCGGCCAGCTCCAGCAACTCGGAAAACGGTGTACCCAGCGGGACTTCGAAGTTGCCCGGCTTGTTCACGTGACCGGTAACACTGAACAGCTTGGTACCGCCATTGTTGGGTTTACCCAGCTCCAGAAACCACTCGCCGCCGTGTTGCAGGATCACCGGCACCGAGGCCAGGGTCTCGGTATTGTTAATAGTGGTCGGCTTGCCATACAGACCATAACCGGCCGGGAATGGCGGCTTGAAGCGCGGCAGGCCTTTCTTGCCTTCCAGGGATTCCAGCAGCGCGGTCTCCTCGCCGCAAATATAGGCACCGGCACCCAGGTGATTGTGCAGCTCAAAATCAAACCCGCTGCCCAGAATATTCTTGCCCAGCAGGCCGGCGGCGCGGGCTTCTTCCAGGGCCGCTTCAACCCGCTCATAAGGCTCCCAGAATTCGCCGCGAATATAGTTGTAACCAACCGAGGCGCCGATGGTATAGCCGGCGATAATCATGCCTTCGATCAACTGATGCGGGTTATAGCGCATGACATCCCGGTCCTTGCAGGTGCCCGGCTCGCCTTCATCGGAATTACAGACAATATATTTCTGCCCCGGCGCATTGCGCGGCATAAAGCTCCACTTGAGTCCGGTGGGGAAGCCGGCGCCACCACGGCCACGCAGCGAGGAGGTTTTCAGTTCCTCGATGATCTGTTCCTGCGGAGTCTGCTCGGCGAGGATTTTTTTCAGCATCTCGTAGCCGCCGACACTGAGATAACTGTCCAGCGTCCAGGGTTTGTCAAGATACAGCGTGCGGAAGCAAACTTCATTTGCCATCTGTCACTCTCCCACCCGGTTGATTGTTATTGTAGTCATCATGTTCCGGTTTCAATCGAGGCCTTCGAGAATTTCATCAATACGTTGTGGTGTCAGTTTGCCATAGTAGTTGTCCTCAAGCTGGAACATCGGCGCATCGACACAGGCGCCGAGGCACTCCACTTCCTTGAGTGTGAAACGACCGTCATCGGAAGTTTCACCCAGACCGATACCCAGTCGTTCCTGCAAATGCTTGACCACATCGTCCGAGCCGCATAACTTGCAGGAGATATTGGTACAAACACAGATCTTGTGGCGCCCGACCGGCTCCAGTTCATACATGGAATAGAAGGTGGCCACTTCATAAACGGCGATCGGCGGCATCTCGAGATATTCCGCAGTCGCCTCGATCAGATCGTTATTCAAATAGCCCTTGTTCTGATCCTGTAAAATACGCAGTGCCGCCATTACCGCCGACTGTTTCTGATCCTCGGGGTATTTGGCAATCCACCGGTCAATTTCGGCGCGCGATTCGTCATTAATCAGGTGCAGTTTGCTCGCGGATTTTTTATGTTGCGCCATCATCGATCGATCTCTCCGAATACAATATCCATGGTGCCGATAATCGCCACCACATCCGCCAGCATATGCCCCTCGCTCATTTCGTCCATGGCGGCAAGGTGAGAAAAACCGGGGGCACGGACCTTCAGTCGATAAGGCTTGTTCGCCCCGTCGGAAACCAGATAGACACCCAACTCGCCCTTGGGATGCTCGATGGCGGTATAAACCTCGCCGGCCGGGAGCGTGTAGCCCTCGGTAAACAGTTTGAAATGATGGATCAACGCTTCCATGTCATCCTTCATTTCCTCCCGTTTGGGTGGAGTGAATTTGTGATCGTCGAGGATCACCGGACCGGAATTATTACGCAGCCACTCGATGCACTGCTTGATGATCCGGGTCGACTGGCGCATTTCCTCGATCCGCACCAGATAACGATCGTAGCAATCCCCGTTAACACCGACCGGAATGTCGAAATCCATCCTGTCATAAACTTCATAAGGCTGCTTCTTGCGCAGGTCCCATTCGATCCCGGAACCCCGCAACATCGGACCGGTAAAGCCAAGTTGCTGGGCGCGCTCGGGAGACACCACGCCAATGCCGACGGTGCGCTGCTTCCAGATGCGATTGTCGGTCAACAGCGTTTCGTATTCGTCGATGTTGACCGGAAAGCGCTGTACAAACTCCTCGATAAAGTCGAGCAGCGATCCGCTGCGCGCTTCGTTCAGTCGTTTGGTCTCGGCTTCGTTCTTGTACTTGCTGCTCTGGTACTGCGCCATCTTGCCGGGCAAGTCGCGATACACACCGCCGGGACGGTAATAGGCGGCATGCATGCGTGCGCCGGAGACCGCTTCGTACATATCCATCAGATCTTCGCGTTCGCGGAAGCAATACAGGAACATGGTCATGGCGCCCACGTCGAGTGCATGGGTACCCAGCCACATCAAATGATTCAGAATCCGGGTAAGCTCATCAAACATGACCCGGATGTACTGCGCACGTATCGGCGGTGTGATATCCAGCAATTTCTCGAGCGCCAGCACATAGCCGTGCTCATTACACATCATGGAGACGTAATCGAGCCGGTCCATGTAGGGAATGGTCTGGTTGTACGGCTTGCTTTCCGCCAGCTTTTCGGTCGCGCGATGCAGCAAACCGACATGCGGATCGGCGCGTTGAATCACCTCGCCGTCCATCTCCAGTACCAGACGCAACACGCCATGCGCGGCCGGATGCTGGGGCCCGAAATTCAACGTGTAGTTTCGGATCTCGGGCATGAATTACTCCTCTTCTTCCTGCAGCAGACGATCGGCATAACGATGATCGTCACGGATCACCCGTTGTTGGGCAACCCGCGGCTCGATACTGACCGGCTGGTAGACCACACGCTGTTTTTCCGGGTCGTAGCGCATTTCCACGTTCCCGATCAACGGGAAATCCTTGCGGAACGGATGGCCGATAAAGCCATAGTCGGTCAGGATGCGGCGCAGATCGGGATGGCCTTCATAGACGATGCCGTACAGATCGAAGGCCTCGCGTTCGAACCAGTTAGCCGAGGCCCAGACGTCCACCATGGATGGAATCACCGGCGGTTCGTTATCCAGCATAACCTTCAGACGCAGACGGTGATTGTGTTCAATCGATAACAGGTGATAGACCGACGCAAAACGCGCCCCCTGCCACTGCCCTTCGCCGCCATACTCGCTGTAATCCACGCCACAAACATCGATCAACTCGGCAAATGCGAATTCGGGATCATCACGTAAGGTCACAGCCACATCCAACAGTTTATGCCGGTCGGCAACGATCGTCAGCTCACCCCAGTCCACGTCACAGGACTGGATGCGATTGCCAAATTTTTCCCGGACCTGCTCGGCCAGTTGTTTATAGTATCTGGACATATATAAGGAATCAGCGCGCTATGGTGTTGGTTCTTTTTATTTTGTTCTGCAACTGCATGACGCCATACAGCAACGCCTCGGCCGTGGGCGGGCAGCCCGGGACATAAATATCCACCGGTACAATCCGATCGCAGCCGCGGACCACGGAATAGGAATAGTGATAATAACCGCCGCCGTTGGCGCAAGAGCCCATGGAGATCACCCAGCGCGGCTCGGCCATCTGGTCATAGACCTTGCGCAGGGCCGGCGCCATCTTGTTCACCAGGGTACCGGCGACGATCATCACATCCGATTGCCGTGGGCTGGGCCGGAAAATCAGACCCATGCGATCCATGTCGTAACGAGCCGCTGCGGCATGCATCATCTCCACGGCGCAACAGGCCAGACCGAAGGTCATGGGCCACATCGAACCGGTGCGCGCCCAGTTAATCAACCGATCAGCCGTGGTCGTAACGTAACCTTCTTTGAGTAACCCTTCTATTCCCATTCCAGGGCTCCTTTTTTCCATTCATAAATGAAGCCGATAACCAGAATCCCCAGGAAGATCGCCATGGCAACGTAACCGAACATACCAATGTCCTCGAGAACCACGCCCCATGGAAACAGAAATGCAATTTCCAGATCGAAAATAATAAACAGAATCGCAACGAGATAATAACGCACGTCGAACTTCATGCGGGAATCCTCGAACGCCTCGAAGCCGCACTCATAGGGAGAGAGTTTTTCACTGTCAGGACGGCTCGGCGCCAGGACAAAGCCAAGCACAATCATGACGACGCCGACGGTCAAACCGACAATCATGAATATGAGAACCGGCAGATAGTTCTCTAACATCGTTGTGCTCCTCCGCCGCATCCCGCAGTGGCTGCGGATGTATTTAAAACCGCCCCGTCGGACGATTTTGTTTATTATTGTTTTGCTCTGTGATCATCATTGATCAAAGCCGAACCAGTCTAGGCTAGCCGCAAACTTTGTGTCAAGTTTGTATAAAGCGCGAAAAACCTTGCATATCAAAATGTTAGCTTAATTTTAGGGGTCTATAAAAAGATTCAGGGGCTAGGGGCTAGGGGCTAGGAACTAGGGGCTAGAAAAAGCGCAGAACCGTAAAACTGGTAAAATCGCTAAAAGTGTCTAGAACTAAACTCTTTTCCTAGAACCTAGCCCCTCGCCCCTAGAACCTCACAAACAAAAAGGCCTCCCGGGCATGCGCCCGGGAGGCCTTTTTGTTTGTGTTGGTGCCGAAGGCGACGCACAGGGATGTGCGAATGCCGCGGGAGGCAGGATGCCGGGAGCGGCCGGACATCAAAACAGGGCCGGTTCGACCAGAAAAAAGCCGTGTATGCAACCCATGCACGGCCTTGATTTGAAAGATGGTGCCGAAGGCCGGACTCGAACCGGCACGGCTTACGCCACTACCCCCTCAAGATAGCGTGTCTACCAATTCCACCACTTCGGCAAGGATTTGCGGATCTACTCCGACTTCGGCACGTCCACCGGCGCGCCGTCTTCCGGAGCAGCCGATTCGGGCGCGGCCGGCACGGTGCTTTCCTGCGACTGCCGCTCGGCCTGATCCACGATGCTTTCGGGTTTGCTGACATCCCCGGCCAGGGTAAACAGCGCCAGGGACAGGCCGAAAAACAGAAACGCCAGCACCGCCGTGAAACGGGTCAGAAAGTTCGCCGCGCCACGCGAGCCAAACATGGTGCCCGAGGCGCCGCCACCACCGCCGCCACCAAACGCGGCGCCGGCATCGGCGCCCTTGCCCTGTTGCAGCAGCACCATCACAACCAGTGTCACGGCAACAATGACATGCAATACCAGAATAATGTTATACAACATACTTTCAGAGTCTCCCGGATTTATCCTAACCCGCTGCCTGGCAGATGGTCAGAAAATCCTCCGCTTTGAGTGAGGCGCCGCCGATCAGGCCGCCGTCGATATCCGGCTTGGCCAGCAGTTCGGCGGCATTGGCGGCGTTCATGCTGCCGCCGTATTGAATCCGCAAGCCTTCAGCGACCGCCGCATCGTGTTTGACAATCTGGCCGCGAATAAAGGCATGGACCTCCTGGGCCTGTTCCGGAGTCGCGGTCTTGCCGGTGCCGATGGCCCAGACCGGCTCATAGGCGATCACGCCGTCGGCCAGCGCCGTTACCCCGGCGTGCTGGATCACTGCGTCGATCTGACGAGCCACCACCTGTTCGGTGATCCCCTGCTCCCGCTCCTCGAGCGATTCGCCGACACACAAAATCGGCTTGAGGCCGGCCTGACGGGCCACTTCGAATTTCTCGGCCACCAGCGGGGCATCTTCGCCGTAGAGGCTGCGGCGCTCCGAGTGACCGACGATAACGTATTTGCAGCCGAAATCGAGCAGCATGGCGGCAGAGATTTCACCGGTAAAGGCGCCCTTCTCTTCCTTGCTCAGGTTCTGGGCGCCCCAGGCGATGGAGGTCCCCTCCAGCTGCAGCTGGACATCCGCCAGATAGACATAGGGAACACAGACGGCCACTTCCGCTGCTTTGACGTCGCCGATGCCCGCCTTGATCCCGTCCAGCAGGACCGTGTTATCCGTGCGCGAACCGTTCATTTTCCAGTTGCCGGCGATCAGTGGCTGACGCATGCCCTCTCCTTCTTCTCGTTCGGTTGACCTTATAAAAGAGCGCGAAAGCTTACCGTTCAGGCCGCAATAAATCAATGAAAAACCGGGTTATTTGGCGGATGAGAAGGGGTCAAGGCCCCATTCCAGGCGGTCCGTGGCGTAAGTGTCGGAGCGCGCTCAGCCGGGACCGAGCGCCCGCTCCACGACGCCGGCCAGCTCGTGTGCCACCCGCGTCACCTGGTCGGCATCCTGGCCCTCGACCATCACCCGCAGCAGGGGTTCGGTACCGGAGGCGCGCAACAGTACCCGGCCGCGGGTGGCCAGTTCCGACTCGGCGGCGGCCACCGCCGCCTGTACCTCGGGCGCGCCCAATACGTCGACCTTGCGGGCCAGGCGGACGTTGATCAGCTGTTGAGGGTACTTGTGCATGCCGGCCACCAGATCGGTCAGGCTTCGCCCGGACTCCACCACCGCCGCCAGCACCTGCAGGGCGGCCACGATCCCGTCACCGGTGGTGGTCTTGTCCAGGCAGATCAGGTGCCCGGAGCCTTCCCCGCCCAGTTGCCAGCCTTGTGCCTGCAACTGCTCCATCACATAGCGATCCCCGACCCTGGCCCGCGAGAACGGAATGCCGGCCACCTGCAGGGCATGCTCCATGCCCAGATTGGTCATCAGGGTCCCCACCACCCCGCCTTCCAGGCGCCGCGTGCGCTGACGATGGGCGGTGATCACGTACAGCAGTTCGTCGCCGTCGACGATCGCGCCCTGACTGTCGATCATCAACACCCGATCCCCGTCCCCGTCGAAGGCAATGCCCAGATCGGCGCCCTGCAACTGGACATTTTTCTGCAACCATTCCAGGTGGGTGGAGCCGCAACCGTCGTTGATATTGAGGCCGTCGGGATCGTTGCCGATCACCGTCAGTCTGGCGCCCAGTTCGGCGAAGACCTTGGGTCCAATCTGGTAGGTGGCGCCGTTGGCGCAATCGAGCACGATATGCAGGCCGTTGAGATCGAGATGCTCGGGAAACGTGCTTTTGCAAAACTCGATATAGCGCCCGGCCGCGTCGTCCACCCGGGTGGCACGGCCGAGTTTATCCGGTGCGCTGGTGACCAGCTCCTGGTCGATCATCGCCTCGATCGCCAGCTCCACCTCGTCGGGCAGCTTGGTCCCCTCGGCGGAGAAGAACTTGATGCCATTGTCCGGATAGGCGTTATGCGAGGCACTGATGACGATCCCGGCGCGGGCGTGCAGGGTGCGGGTCAGATGGGCAATGCCGGGCGTCGGCATCGGGCCCAGCAGACAGACATCCATGCCGGCGGCCGCCAGCCCCGCTTCCAGGGCCGATTCGAAAATATAGCCGGAGAGCCGGGTATCCTTGCCGATCAGCACCTTGCCGCCGCCATTGCCCAGCACCCGCCCGGCCGCCCAGCCCAGCTTGAGAATAAACTCCGGCGTGATCGGGAACTCCCCGACCCGCCCGCGGACCCCGTCGGTACCAAAATATTTACATGACATAAAACAACATTCCCCTTGCCGCCGGCACGGGCCGGCCAGGCCCTGTTTCAGCGATTATAAAGCAATCACCCCGCCGATACTCAGGCCTGTTGCACAGCCCGGCACATCGCCAGGGCATCGGCGGTCTCGCGTACATCATGCACCCGCAGGATGGCCGCCCCCAGCCAGCCGGCCAGGGTTGCCAGGGCGAGACTGCCCGCCAGGCGCTCTTCCACCGGCCGCTCACCCAGCAGTTTGCCGATTAACGATTTGCGCGAGACCCCCACCAGCACCGGGTAGCCGGTCTCGACAAAACGGCCCAGCTCACGGAACAGGGTCAGGTTATGCCCCGCCGTTTTTCCGAAACCGAAGCCGGGATCCAGAATCACCTTGTCCGGCGTAATCCCCACACCCTGACAGGCCTCTATCCGCTGCAGCAAAAACGCCAGGACCTCTTCGACCACATCCTCGTAATGCGGATTGGCCTGCATGGTCCGCGGCTGGCCCTGCATGTGCATCAGGCAGATCGGCACACCCAGTTCGGCCGCGGCTTCCGGCGCGCCGGGTTCCTGCAACGCCCGCACATCGTTAATCAGGCTGGCGCCGGCGGCCACCGCCGCGCGCATCACCGCCGGCTTGCTGGTATCCACCGAGATCGGGATGGGACTGTCGCGACGGATCGCCTCGATGACCGGAATCACCCGTGCCAGTTCATCCTCTTGTGAAACGGCCGGCGCGCCCGGGCGGGTAGACTCGCCGCCGATATCAATCATGTCGGCGCCCTCCTCGATCATTCGCCGCACCCGTTCGATCGCCGCCGAAGGCTGATTAAAATGCCCTCCATCGGAGAAGGAGTCCGGGGTCACATTGAGTATCCCCATGATCAGGGGCCATTGTTCGGGACTGAGATCTATCGCCATGCTTGATTCATTCCGGGTATCTGCTGCCGTAGTTTAACAACATTCGACGACGGCGACCGGCAAGCAAACCGGATCCATTCACGCGCCACAACCACCGGCTTGTCGAAAACGGCTCCTGGCGGGCGTTACATGACCGCCACTGGCAATCGTTGCCGGGCAAAACGAAAAACGCCCCGTCAAAACGGGGCGTTGATTGTACTTAACGGCGGGATGGCTCAGTGTTCACCGGCCGGACCGCCGATCTTGCCTTCCCCCTTGTCCGCGCGGGAGGGTTTCTTCTCCTCGTCATCGGAGGGGCTGTGCGGCGGCTCGTGATCATCCCAGTCGGCGGGCGGCGGTGGCTCGTTACCGCTCATGATGGCATCGATCTGCCGCTTGTCGATGGTTTCATACTTGATCAGCGCCTGTGCCATCAGGTGCAGCTTGTCCATATGATCGGTCAGCACCGTCTTGGCCCGCTGGTAGTTGCGATCGATGATGGAGCGAATCTCTTCATCGATAATATGCGCGGTCTCATCGGAGAGGTTCTTGTGCTGGGTCACCGAATGACCGAGGAACACCTCGCCTTCGTCCTCGCCGTAAGTCATCGGACCGAGGCGTTCGGACAGACCCCACTTGGTCACCATGTTGCGAGCGATCTCGGTGGTGCGCTGAATATCGTTGGAGGCACCGGTGGTCACGTGTTCGTTGCCGAAGATCAGCTCCTCGGCCAGGCGCCCGCCGAACAGGGAGGCGATGGAACTTTCCAGCCGCTCCTTGGTATAGCTATAGCGATCCTCTTCGGGCAGGAACATGGTCACACCCAGCGCCCGGCCACGCGGAATAATACTGACCTTGTAGACCGGATCGTGCGACGGTACGCTCAGGCCCACGATGGCATGGCCGGCCTCGTGATAGGCGGTGAGCTTTTTCTCTTCCTCGTTCATCACCATGGACTTGCGCTCGGCGCCCATCATGATCTTGTCCTTGGCCTTTTCGAACTCTTCCATACAGACCAGGCGCTTGTTGCCGCGCGCGGCAAACAGGGCGGCCTCGTTGACCAGATTGGCCAGATCGGCCCCGGAGAAGCCGGGTGTGCCGCGGGCAATCACCATCGGTTCGACATCATCACCCACCGGCACCTTGCGCATGTGGACCTTGAGGATCTGCTCGCGGCCCCGCATGTCGGGCAGCGGCACGACCACCTGGCGGTCGAAACGACCGGGACGCAGCAACGCCGGATCCAGCACGTCGGGACGGTTGGTGGCGGCGATCACGATCACGCCCTCGTTGCCTTCGAAGCCATCCATTTCCACCAGCAGCTGGTTGAGGGTCTGCTCACGCTCGTCATGACCGCCGCCCAGGCCGGCACCGCGATGCCGACCGACCGCATCGATTTCGTCGATAAAGATAATGCACGGCGCCTGCTTCTTGGCCTGCTCGAACATGTCGCGCACCCGCGAGGCGCCGACACCGACAAACATTTCCACAAAATCGGAACCGGAGATGGTAAAGAACGGCACCTTGGCCTCGCCGGCAATCGCCTTGGCCAGCAGGGTTTTACCGGTACCGGGCGGGCCGACCATCAGCACACCGCGCGGGATCATCCCGCCCAGCTTCTGGAACCTGCCCGGGTCACGCAGGAATTCGACCAGTTCCTGCACTTCATCCTTGGCTTCGTCACAGCCGGCCACATCGTTGAAGCGGATATTGACCTGATCCTCACCCAGCATGCGCGCCTTGCTCTTGCCGAACGACAGGGCACCGCGGCCACCGCCGCCACCCTGCATCTGGCGCATAAAGAAAATCCACAGGCCGATGATCAGCAGGAACGGGAACCAGGAGATGAATATCTGAGTCCAGATAGACTGCTCCGGCGGCTTGGCCTTGATGGTCACGTTATGCTTCATCAGGTCGCCGATCATGGCGGTGTTGTCTGTTTCAGGACTGAAGGTCTTGAAATTTTCACCCCCTTGAGTACGGCCGGTAATATTACGCCCCTGAATAGTGACTTCCATCACCTGGCCGCTTTTCACATCCTGCATGAATTGTGAATAGGGCTTTTCAGTCGCGGGAGTTGTCGTGCTCAGATTCTGGAACACCGACATGAGGATGATCGCCACGATCACCCACAACAGGATATTCTTGGTCAAGTCGTTCAATGGTCTACCTCATGGCCTGCCATCACAGGCGTTTGCTGTCATGCAAAATACACTACTACACATTATAGCCCCTCGCCAGCAGATAAATCTCGGGAGAACGGGGCCGTGAAGCCTTCGGTTTTCGGACAACCAATTTCGCGAAATGTTGCCGGATTTCGCGTTTAAATTCATCCAGACCCTCGCCGGTAAACGCCTTGATCAACATATCCCCGCCCGGCTTGAGGACTTTTTGCGCCAGCTCCAGACTCAGCTCGGCCAGATACATAGCGCGCGGCTGATCTACCGCCTTCATACCACTCATATTGGGGGCCATATCGGACATTACAAGGTCTACCGGCCGCCCCTCGAGCACCGCCAGCAAGCGCTCGTAGACCGGCTCTTCGCGAAAATCCCCCTCGATGAATTCGACGCCGGCAATCGCGTCCATGGGCAGCAGATCCAGCGCAATCACCCGCCCCTTGTCGCCGACTTTACGCGCGGCATATTCCGACCAGCCCCCGGGGGCCGCA
Organism: Thiohalophilus sp.; assembly: GCF_034521165.1. Taxonomy (NCBI): domain Bacteria; kingdom Pseudomonadati; phylum Pseudomonadota; class Gammaproteobacteria; order Thiohalomonadales; family Thiohalophilaceae; genus Thiohalophilus; species Thiohalophilus sp. Next base: position 336,490 of record NZ_JAXHMV010000001.1, on the reverse strand, counting down.
CCCAGATCCACTACGGTCATACCGGGTTTGAGCAGGCGGTCCCGCTCGTCAATTTCGATCAGCTTGTAGATGGCGCGACTGCGCCAGCCCTCCTGCTGAGCTTTTTTGACATAGGGATCGTCAAAATGCTCGGTGAGCCATTTTTTGCTGGTTCTGGAACGGGCCATGGGAATTCCAGTCGTCAGTTAGCAGTTGGCAGTCGTCAGTGGGGGTATGAATTGGTACAATTTACGGCCTTCACCATCCGGATTCCGCTTTCATGTCCCTGACCAGCAACCAGAAAAAATTCCTGCGCCAGCGCGCCCATCACCTCAAACCCGTGGTCATTGTCGGCCAGCATGGGCTGGGCGAGAACATCCTCGCCGAGGTCGACATCGCGCTGGCCCATCACGAGCTGATCAAGGTGCGGGTCAACGCGGCGGATCGCGAAGAGCGCCAGCAACTGATTGAACAGATCAGCGAGCACAGCCAGGCCGAACAGGTGCAGCTGATCGGCCATGTCGCGGTCTTTTACCGTCCGGCCGACGAGCCCAAAATTCAGCTGCCGCGCTGAGTATCCGGCTCCAGCCCGAAGATCACCAACACCAGGCCCGCCAGGCTGTTAAACAGAAACAGACTCGAAGAGAGGCCATGCAACATGCCAAAGCGCTGTTGCGCGGCGCTGCCCTCGTCCAGTCCCAGAGCCTTGAGCTCGGCCATCATCGGCTGCAGCACAAACTCACCCATCACGATCACCAGCAGCATAGCCAGCAAAACCCAGCGGCGCCACTGGCGCCAGCCGTTGAGCCAGTTTTTTTGAAAATGGGTCAGTAACAACAAACCGACGCAGACCAGCCCCACATAACTCATCGCACTGAACATCCTGCCCGCCAGCATCCCGGCCAGCGCTCGTTCCTCCAGCACCGAGAACAGCATTGGCGCCACCAGATACCCGGTAATCCACATCCCCCCGACCCACAGGGTCAGGGCAATGCGTTCAGGAATCGCGTAATTCATGGACATCATCCTGTAGAGAGTTCACTGGAAAATAACGCGGAGGGCGCAGAGGCGCAAAGACGCAGAGAAAACAAAATCATTTTAAACATTTTGATGTTGGGCACTGAAGTAATACTGAACCGCGATTCAAAATTTAAAATTCAACATTAAAAATTATCTTTCTCCGCGCCTCTGCGCCTCCGCGTCCTCTGCGTTCATTCCCAGAAGCACATCTACACGTATTTAACAGACACGATTTCGTAGTCGCGGTTGCCACCCGGCGCCTGGACGGTGACTTCGTCGCCTTCCTGTTTGCCGATCAGGGCGCGGGCGATCGGGGAGGTGATGGAGATCAGGTTCTGTTTGATGTCCGCTTCCTGTTCGCCGACGATCTGGTAGGTCACTTCCTTGTCGCCATCGATGTCGTACAGTTCCACCGTGGCACCGAATACGACCTTGCCGCCGGCGTTTTTGCCCACCGCCTGGACGTCGATGATTTCGGAGTTGGACAGGGCCGCCTCAATCTCCTTGATCCGGCCCTCGATGAAACTCTGTTGCTCGCGCGCGGCATGGTACTCGGCATTCTCCTTGAGATCGCCATGTTCGCGCGCGACCGCAATCGCTTCGATCACTTTCGGACGTTGCACGCTTTTCAGATCCTTGAGCTCGGCGCGCAGTTTATCGGCGCCGGCAGCGGTCATCGGTTGACGACTCATGCATTCATCTCCTGATGCAGATCCTGCAAACAATGTACCTTGATGTTGTTCAGATAGCGCAACGCCTCGCAGGTCGCTCGCGCGCCGGCCACGGTCGTGGTATAGCCCACCTTGTGATTCAACGCCTGGCGGCGGATTTCGTAGGAATCGGCAATCGCCTGCTGGCCTTCGGTGGTATTCACGATAAAGTTGATTTCGTCGTTTTTGATCATGTCGACGATATGGGGACGGCCCTCATTGACCTTGTTGACCCGTTGATTGGGCACACCGGCTTCGTTTAACGCGTCCGAGGTGCCACTGGTAGCCACCAGGTTGAACCCATGTTCGACCAGCTCCCGGGCCACCTCGACCGCCGCGCTCTTGTCGACATCGCGGACGCTGACAAAGGCGGTACCGGCGGCCGGCAGGGCCACGCCGGCGCCCAGCTGGGCGCGCCCGAAGGCTTCACCAAAACTGCGTCCCACTCCCATCACTTCGCCGGTGGACTTCATCTCGGGACCCAGCAGGGGATCCACGCCCGGGAATTTGACAAACGGGAACACCGCCTCCTTGACCGAATAATAGGGCGGAATACGCTCGCTCGTCATGCCCTGCTCCGCCAGGGTCTTGCCGACCATGCAGCGCGCGGCGATCTTGGCCAGCGGCAATCCCACGGTCTTGGAGACAAACGGCACCGTGCGCGAGGCGCGCGGATTGACCTCGATGACAAAGATCTTGTCACCCTGCACGGCAAGCTGGGCGTTCATCAGACCAATGACCTTCAGCTCGATGGCCATGGCCTTGACCTGTTCGCGAATCCGATCCTGAACTTCCGCGCTCAGACTGTAAGGCGGCAGGGAACAGGCCGAATCGCCGGAGTGCACACCGGCCTGCTCGATATGCTGCATGATGCCGCCGATCACCACACTCTTGCCATCGCACACCGCGTCCACATCCACTTCGATGGCATCGTTCAGGAAGCGGTCCAGCAATACCGGCGCGTCGGGGTAGACCTCGACTGCCGTGCGCATATAGCGGTCCAGATCCTCGGGCTGGTAGACGATCTCCATGGCCCGGCCACCGAGCACATAGGAGGGCCGCACCACCAGCGGGTAACCGATCTCCTCGGCCAGTTTCATGGCCTCGGCCTCGCTGCGCGCCGTGCGATTGGGCGGCTGTTGCAGATTGAGTTTGTCGATCATTGCCTGGAAGCGCTCCCGGTCCTCGGCCAGATCGATGGAGTCGGGTGAGGTACCGATAATCGGCGCGCCAGCCTCTTCCAGGTCCCGGGCCAGCTTGAGCGGGGTCTGGCCGCCGTATTGCACGATGACCCCGATCGGCTTCTCGATTTCGATCAGCCCCAGCACGTCTTCGAGTGTCAGCGGCTCAAAATAGAGCCGGTCCGAGGTATCGTAGTCGGTGGAGACCGTCTCGGGGTTGCAGTTGACCATAATGGTCTCGTAACCGTCCTCGCGCATGGCCAGTGCGGCGTGCACACAACAATAGTCGAACTCGATCCCCTGCCCGATGCGGTTGGGCCCGCCGCCAAGCACCATAATCTTCTTACGATCGGAGGCCTCGGCCTCGCACTCTTCTTCATAGGTGGAGTACATGTAGGCGGTATTGGTCGCGAATTCAGCGGCACAGGTGTCGACCCGTTTGTAGACCGGGCGAACATCCAGCTCGTAGCGATGCTGGCGCAGCACTTTTTCGCTGACCCCGACCAGTTTGGCCAGGCGGGTGTCGGCAAAGCCCTTGCGTTTGAGCTCGCGCATGCGTTCGGCGGTCAGCACCTTCATGCCCCCCTCGCGAACCTGCGCTTCGAGCTGAATGAGCTCTTCGATCTGGACCAGAAACCACGGATCGATCGCCGTCATCTCGTGCACGTCTTCCACGCTGAAACCGGCCCGGAAGGCATCGCCCACATACCAGATACGCTCGGGTCCGGTATTCTTTAACTGGGTACGGATCTTCTCCAGCGCATCGTCATCGTTGAGATCCACCATTTCATTGAAACCGTCGGCGCCGGTCTCCAGACCGCGCAGAGCCTTTTGCAGCGACTCCTGCTGGGTACGGCCGATGGCCATCACCTCGCCCACCGATTTCATCTGGGTGGTGAGTCGCGCTTCGGCCTGGGGGAATTTCTCAAAGGTGAACCGCGGTATCTTGGTTACCACGTAGTCGATGCTCGGCTCGAAGGAGGCCGGCGTGGCGCCGCCGGTAATCTCGTTTTGCAGCTCGTCCAGGGTATAGCCGACCGCCAGCTTGGCGGCCACCTTGGCAATCGGAAAGCCGGTGGCCTTGGAGGCCAGCGCCGAGGAGCGGGAGACCCGGGGATTCATCTCGATGATGATCATCCGACCATCGTCGGGGTTGATGGCAAACTGCACATTGGAGCCGCCGGTATCCACCCCGATCTCGCGCAGCACCGCCAGCGAGGCGTCGCGCATGATCTGGTATTCCTTGTCGGTCAGGGTCTGGGCCGGTGCCACGGTGATCGAGTCACCGGTATGCACCCCCATCGGGTCGAGGTTCTCGATGGAACAGATGATGATGCAGTTGTCCTTGTGATCCCGCACCACCTCCATTTCGTATTCCTTCCAGCCCAGTGCCGACTCCTCGATCAACAGTTCGTTGGTCGGCGACAGCTCCAGGCCACGCTCGCAGATCTCGACGAACTCTTCCTTGTTGTAGGCGATGCCGCCACCACTGCCGCCCATGGTAAACGAGGGACGGATGATGGTCGGAAAACCGATCGTCTTCTGCACCTCGTTGGCCTCGTCCATGCTGTAGGCCACTTCCGAATGGGGGAACTCGAGCCCGATCTTGCTCATCGCCTTGCGGAAACGATCCCGGTCCTCGGCCTTGTCGATGGCATCCATGGAGGCCCCGATGAGTTCCACGCCGTACTCCTCCAGCACCCCTTCGCGATCCAGATCCAGGGCACAGTTCAGCGCGGTCTGGCCACCCATGGTGGGTAACAGGGCATCGGGACGTTCGCTGGCGATAATGTTGCGCACGGTGGTCCATTCCACCGGTTCGATGTAGGTGCGGTCGGCCATCTCCGGATCGGTCATGATCGTGGCGGGATTGGAGTTGACCAGGATGACACGGTAACCCTCTTCCTTCAGCGCCTTGCACGCCTGCGCGCCGGAGTAGTCAAACTCGCAGGCCTGACCGATAACAATCGGCCCGGCGCCGACGATGAGAATGCTTTTGATGTCGGTACGTTTTGGCATAAGTCTTTTTAACCACCAAGGCGCCAAGACGCCAAGTTTAATGAGTTTTCCAGAATCATTGCATCACGCGGGATATCGCATAACACATGCATTTGCTTGCAACAAAAACCAACAAGTCACTTCTTGGTGTCTTCGTGTCTTGGTGGTTCACGCTTTTTGCTTTTTCAGCATATCAATGAACTTGTCGAACAACGGCGAAAGATCGTGCGGCCCCGGGCTGGCTTCGGGGTGCCCCTGAAAACTGAACGCCGGACGGTCGGTGCAGGCCACACCCTGTAGCGTGCCGTCGAACAGCGACCGGTGGGTCGCCTGAACGTTATCGGGCAGGGAGTCCTCGTCGATGGCAAAACCGTGGTTCTGGCTGGTAATCATCACCTGCTTGCTCTGCAGATCCTGGACCGGATGGTTGGCACCGTGGTGACCGAACTTCATTTTGACGCTTTTGGCGCCATTGGCCAGCCCCAGCAGCTGATGGCCGAGACAGATACCGAATAGCGGAACGCCTTTTTCGAGGATATGTTGTATCGCCTCGATAGCATAGTCACAGGGCTCAGGATCGCCCGGTCCGTTGGAGAGAAAGACCCCGTCCGGGTCCATGGCCAGCACCTCCTCGGCCGGGGTCGTCGCCGGCACCACGGTTACCCGGCAGCCACGATTGACCAGCAGGCGCAGGATGTTGCGTTTGACGCCATAGTCATAGGCCACCACCCGGTAGGGCAGCGCCTCTTCCACCATGGCGGGGACATTGGGATAGCCTTCCCCGGGGTTCCACACCCCTTCCAGCCAGTCATAGGCCGTGCCGGTGCTGACCACTTTGGCCAGATCCATGCCCTTGAGGCCGGGGAATTCACGCGCGGCCGCCAGCGCCTGTTGCTCGTCGATGCTGCTGCCGGCCATGATGCAGCCGTTCTGGGCCCCCTTTTCGCGCAGGATACGGGTCAGCTTGCGGGTGTCGATATTGGCAATCCCGACCACGTTGTTGCGCTGCAGATAGTTGTCCAGGGTCTCCTGGCTGCGCCAGTTACTGGCGGTGAGCGGCAGATCGCGAATGATCAGGCCATCGGCGAATACGGCGCGGGATTCTTCGTCTTCATGATTGGTGCCAACATTACCAATGTGCGGATAGGTCAGCGTAACGAGCTGTTTGGCGTAGGAAGGGTCGGTCAGAATCTCCTGATAACCGGTCATCGCGGTGTTGAACACCACCTCGCCCACGGTCTGACCGTCTATGCCGATAGACTCACCGTGAAAAATGGTACCGTCTTCCAACGCCAGCAGTGCCGGTTTTTTCAAGAGTCCTCCCTTGCGCGTGGCGCCTGCAAAAAGCGGGAGATACCAAACTGGAGTCTCCCGCTATGCAAAAATTCGCTTCAATTGTTCAGTCCGAGTTTAATTCAGACCTTCTTTATTCTAACCAAGTGGTCTTACGACCACAAGGAACGAGTGACGAGTCACGAGTCACGAGGGCAACCATAAAGCCGGCTAACCACCTGATTTTATTCCTAATATAAACAAACAATCATACCCGCAGAAAATAGAGTCGACTCACAAGTTCTCCTCGTCACTCGTCACTGTATGTGACGAAGGCCGAGGACGTCCTGCATGTCAAATAGCCCCTGATCATGCTGCATGATCCAGTTGGCGGCGCGTACGGCGCCGTTGGCGAAGGTCATGCGGCTGGAAGCCTTGTGGGTAATCTCGACCCGCTCGCCCGCACCGGCAAACATAACGGTATGCTCGCCGACGATATCGCCGGCCCGGATCGTCTCAAAACCGATGGTCTGGCGATCCCGCTCGCCGGTATCGCCTTCGCGGCCGAACACGGCGCATTCCATCAGATCCCGACCCAGGGCATCAGCCACCACCTCGCCCATGCGCAGGGCCGTGCCGGAAGGCGCATCCACTTTATGCCGGTGATGGGCCTCGATGATCTCGACATCCACGCTGTCACCCAGTACCCGGGCGGCAATATCCAGTAATTTAAACGAGAGATTGACCCCGACACTCATGTTGGGGCGAAGACGATCCCTATGTGTTTGGCAACATGGGCAATCTGTTTTTTCTGCTCATCAGTAAAACCGGTGGTGCCGATGACCATGCGCTTGCCGGCGGCGCGGCAGATCTCCAGATGCAGCATGGTGGCTTCGGGACGGGTAAAATCAATCAGCACGTCAAACTGATCCGCCACCCGGGTCAGACTGTCATCCACCTTGATCCCAATCTTGCCGAGACCGGCCAGCTCCCCGGCATCCACGCCGACCATGCTGCTGCCCGGCCGATCCACCACTGCGCGGATCTCGGCCTGTGTATCCTGGTGTGTCGCTTCGAGCAGCACCCGTCCCATGCGCCCGGAGGCACCCACAATTGCAACCCTGGTCATGAGAAAACCCCTTTTTCAGAACCTCATATCTTCGAAGAATTTTTTCACCCCATCCAGCCAGGAGGCGGCACGCGGGCTGTGTTTGATGCCGTCTTCCTGCATGGCCTCATCGAGCTGCTGCAGCAGCTCTTTTTGCCGGTTGGTCAGGTTGACCGGGGTCTCCACCGCGATCTTGCACAGCAGGTCGCCCACCGCCCCGCCGCGGACCGACTTGACGCCCTTGCCGCGCATGCGGAACTGCTTGCCCGACTGGCTTTCCGGCGGCACCTTGAGTTTGACCCGCCCGTTCAGGGTGGGCACTTCCAGCTCGCCGCCCAGCGCCGCGACACCGATGCTGACCGGCACCTCGCAATGCAGATCGCTGCCGTCGCGCTGGAAGATGGGATGTTCCTTGACGTGAATGTGCACATAGAGATCACCGGGCGGCCCGCCGTTCTCGCCCGCCTCACCTTCACCGGCCAGACGAATACGATCGCCGTTGTCCACCCCGGCCGGCACCTTGACCGACAGGGTCCGGGTTTGCTCGACCCGACCGTGACCGTGGCAGGCGGTACAGGGATCGGTGATGATCTTGCCCGTACCCTGACAATGCGGGCAGGCCTGTTGGAGCGAGAAGAAACCCTGTTGCATACGCACCTGACCGTGACCACCACAGGTGGTACAGGTGCTCGGGGAACTGCCTTTTTTCGCCCCGCTGCCGTCACACTCTTCGCAGGCGACATGCGTCGGAATGCGTACGCTGACGTCGCTGCCCTTGACCGCCTCTTCCAGGGTCAATTCCAGGTTGTAGCGCAGATCGGCGCCGCGATAGACCCGCTGGCCGCCGCGTCCGCCGCCCCCGCCGAAAATATCGCCAAACACGTCGCCGAAGATGTCGCTGAAGCTGGCGCCACCGAAGCCACCACCAAATCCGGCACCGCCACCGGCCGACCCCTCAACACCGGCGTGGCCGAATTGATCATAAGCCGCCCGTTTTTGCGGATCGCTCAATACATCATAAGCCTCGCGGGCTTCCTTGAACTTCTCCAGCGACTCTTCATCATCCGGATTGCGATCCGGATGGTATTTCATCGCCATGCGCTTGAAGGCTTTTTTGATCTCGTCATCACTGGCGTTTTTGGAAACACCCAGTGCTTCGTAGTAATCCTGTTTGGCCATAATCGTTATTACTTTGTAGTGAGTGTATTCGGTGTTTTCAGTGGTTTCGCTTTTACCGTACTACAACGCCGAAACTTACACAGCAATTGGCTGGATACAGTTACCTGCATCCAGCCAGAGGTAGTGACAGCCGAAAAAGTAACGACTTATTTCTTGTTGTCGTCCACTTCCTCGAACTCGGCATCGACGACGTCTTCGTCGGCCTGGCCACCTGCTTCCGAGGCGGCTTCCGCACCGGCCTGGGCACCGGCCCCGGCGGCACCCTGTTCGGCGTAGAGCCGTTCAGCCATCTTGGCGGATGCCTCGGTCAGGGTCTTGGTCTTGGCCTCGATATCATCCTTATCGTTGCCGTTCATGGCTTCTTCCAGATCCTTGATGGCCGCCTCGATCTTCTCCTTCTCGTCGGCTTCCAGCTTGTCACCCAGATCATCCATGGACTTGCGGGTGGCATGGATCAGGTTATCGGCCTGGTTGCGGGCATCGACTGTTTCGTGGAACTTCTGATCCTCGGCCGCATGGGCTTCGGCATCCTTGACCATCTGTTCGACTTCTTCCTCGGACAGACCGCTGGAGGCCTTGATCACGATCTTGTTCTCCTTGCCGGTCGCCTTGTCCTTGGCCGACACATTCAGGATACCGTTGGCGTCGATGTCCAGCGTGACTTCAATCTGTGGCACGCCGCGCGGGGCCGGCGGAATGTCCTGCAGGTCAAACCGGCCCAGCGACTTGTTGGCGTCGGCGCGTTCGCGCTCGCCCTGCAGCACGTGGACGGTCACCGCATTCTGGTTATCGTCCGCGGTCGAGAACACCTGGGTCGCCTTGGTCGGGATGGTGGTGTTCTTTTCGATCAGCTTGGTCATGACACCGCCGAGGGTTTCGATACCCAGCGACAGCGGGGTCACGTCGAGCAGCAGCACGTCCTTGACGTCGCCACCCAGAACACCGGCCTGAATAGCGGCACCCAGGGCCACGGCTTCGTCCGGATTCACGTCCTTGCGCGGATCCTTGCCGAAGAACTCCTTGACCGCTTCCTGCACCTTGGGCATCCGGGTCTGACCACCGACCAGAATGACATCATCCACATCGGAGGCGGACAGGCCGGCATCCTTGAGTGCGGTCTTGCACGGCTCCAGGGAACGGGAGATCAATTCCTCGACCAGCGATTCGAGCTTGGCGCGCGTGATCTTGACGTTCATGTGCTTCGGACCACTGGCATCGGCCGTGATATACGGCAGGTTGACATCGGTCTGCTGCGAGGAAGACAGCTCGATCTTGGCCTTCTCGGCGCCTTCCTTGAGGCGCTGCATGGCCAGCGGGTCGCCCTTGAGGTCGATGCCCTGGTCCTTCTTGAACTGTTCAGCCAGATAGTCGATCAGGCGCTTGTCGAAGTCCTCACCGCCGAGGAAAGTGTCACCGTTGGTGGACAGCACCTCGATCTGGTGTTCGCCATCGATATCGGCGATCTCGATAATGGAAATATCGAAGGTACCGCCGCCCAGATCGTAGACCGCCAGCTTCTGGTCGCCGCGCTTCTTGTCCATCCCGTAGGCCAGGGCAGCCGCGGTCGGCTCGTTAATGATGCGCTTGACATCCAGCCCGGCGATCTTGCCGGCATCCTTGGTGGCCTGACGCTGGGAGTCGTTGAAATAGGCCGGCACGGTAATGACCGCTTCGGTCACTTCTTCACCGAGGTAGTCCTCGGCCGATTTTTTCATCTTCTGCAGGACCTTGGCGGAGACTTCCGGCGGAGCCATTTTCTTGCCATTGACTTCCACCCAGGCGTCGCCGTTGTCGGCCTTGATGATGTTGTAGGGCACCATGTTGATGTCCTTCTGGACTTCATCATCCTGGAATTTACGGCCGATCAGACGCTTGATGGCAAACAGCGTATTTTCCGGATTAGTGACGGCCTGCCGCTTGGCGGACTGGCCCACCAGGATTTCATTGTCCTTGGTATACGCCACGATGGAGGGGGTAGTGCGATCCCCCTCCGCATTTTCGATCACCTTGGCCTTGCCGCTTTCCATGATGGCGACACAGGAGTTGGTAGTACCAAGGTCGATTCCGATTATTTTACCCATTGTTCGGTTCTCCACATTTTGCGAGTTTCGGGTCTTAAATTCTGTTGTTGCTTTCTAAATGGGGGCATCCACGCCGACTTCAAGCCTGCTGGTCGACCTTTGAGCCCCTGTCGTCCGCCTTCGGGGCCCGGGAGACAATCACCATGGCCGGGCGGATCAAACGATCGTTGAGCAAATAGCCCTTTTGCATCACATTGATTACCGTATTGGGGGCCTTGTCCGGGGTTTCAACCGTCGACATGGCCTGGTGGCGCTCCGGATCAAAGGGCTCGTCCTGCGGGTCGATGGACTGGATATTGAACTTGTCCATGGCCCCCTCGAGCATGCGCAGGGTCAGCTCGGTCCCTTCCTTGATTTTCTCGACGCTGGCCTCTTCCTGCTCGGCGGCGGCCACGCCCATCTCCAGGCTGTCGCGCACGGCCAGCAGCTCCTGGGCGAAGCGTTCCACAGCATATTTGTGGGCATTTTCCAGCTCTCGCTCGGTGCGCCGACGCAGGTTGTCCATCTCCGCATTGACCCGCAGCAGCTTGTCCCAGTTCTCCTGGGCGCGGTTTTCGGCCTCGGTCAGTTTGGCCTGCAATTCCTCGATGCTGTCGGCCTCCAGGGGGGCGCGGGACTCGCTCTCGTGGCGGGCCTCCTCGCCGGGGTTGTCCTGGGGCTGTTGATCGGTCACATCTGTGTCACTCATGCTCTACTCCGAAGCGTTGCGATTACCTGATAAGGGTTTGAATCTGTTTGGAATTATGGGGGAATATGGGGACGATTATTCCGAGGTCAAGAGTGACCCCAGCAATTTGGCGGTCACATCCACCACCGGTATCACCCGGTCGTAGGCCATGCGGGTCGGGCCGATGACCCCCAGCACGCCCACCACCTCGTCCTGCACCCGGTAGGGCGACGTCACTACCGAACATTCGCCAAAAGCGTCGTAGCCCGATTCCTCGCCGATGAAAATCTGCATGCCCTCGGCGTGGATGGACTTGTCCAGAATGTGCAGAATATCCTGCTTGGTCCGCAGCGCCTCGAACAGCTGGCGCAGGCGTTCCATATCGGCCATCTCGGCGTAACTCATCAGATTGGTCTCGCCGTGCACCACGTAATCGGCGGTCTGGCTGGTCTGGACCACCTCGTCGGCCAGTTGCACCGCCAGTTGCATGATCTGCTTCATGTCGTCGCGGATTTCCTCCATGTGCTGGAGCACCCGTGCGCGTATCGAATCCAGCTCGCGACCGGCGAATTCGCTGTTGAGATAATTGGCCGCCTGTTGCAGCTCCGACTGGGTATAGGGTCGATCGGTGTGAATAATCCGGTTTTGCACCTGCTGATCATTGATCACCAGAATCACCAGCACCCGGTCCCCGGAGAGAGGCAGGAATTCAATATGCTTTAACTGTACCGAGCCGGCGCGCGGCAGCATCACCAGCCCCGCCATGCGGGTCATACTGGAGAGCAGATTGGAGGCGCGATCGATCAACTCTTCGGGATCATCGAGGCGATGCAGTTCATCGCGAAAGCGTTCCACCACATTGCCGCGCAAGGGGCGCACAGTGAGCAGATTATCGACAAACAGCCGGTATCCGCGTACTGTGGGAATCCGACCCGCGGAAGTGTGCGGCGCCTTGACCAGCCCCAGATCTTCCAGATCGGCCATGACATTGCGCACGGTCGCCGGGCTGAGGTTCATGCCCGACTCACGCGACAGAATCCGGGAGCCGACCGGCTGGCCGTCCTGGATATAACGTTCTATCAGCGTTTTTAACAGCGACTGGGCGCGATCATTTATAATCGGATCGTTGCTCACGGCACATCCCGGTCTGGTCAAATGGAGGTATGATTAGCACTCGTCAGAATAGAGTGCCAATCGCGAATTTGCAACTGCTCGCGACCGCGGTCAAGCCCGCCCGACAGCCGTGCCGGGGGAATCGAATACGGGAAGAATAACAATGAAAAATGCTTTCAATACGATTGGACTGATTGGCAAATACGCCGACCCGGCGGTCAACGCCGCCATTGTCGAACTGGGCCAACTTCTGGAGCGGCGCCAGTGCGAGATCCTGATTGAAGAGAGCACCGCCCGGGATTTACACCAATGCGATTATCCACGGGTCAGCCTGGAAGAACTGGGGCAACGCTGCGATCTGGCCATGACCATTGGCGGTGACGGCACCCTGCTCAACGCCGCCCGCTCGCTGGTGGAAAGCAAAGTCCCGCTGCTGGGCATCAATCTGGGGCGACTCGGCTTTCTGGTGGATGTCTCGCCCGACGAGATGACACAACAAATCAATGAAATCCTCAATGGCAAATTCGAGGAAGAACACCGGATCATGCTGACCACCGTGATCCATCACCACGAAGGCCCGCCCAGCCAGAGCGATGCCTTCAATGATGTGGCGCTGCACAAATGGGAAGTCGCCCGCATGGTCGAAACCGAAACCTATATCAACGGGCGCCTGCTCAACAGCGTCCGTTCCGACGGGCTGATTATCTCCACGCCCACCGGTTCCACGGCCTATGCCCTGTCAGCGGGCGGGCCGATTCTGGAGCCGGACATGGACGCCATGATCATCGTGCCCATCTGTCCGCACACCATGAGTTACCGCCCCATTGTGGTCGACGGCGACAGTGAAATCGAAGTGGTGGTCAAAGAAGATCCCCATTCCCATGCCCAGGTCACCTGCGACGGCCAGATCAACCTGGGCGTGGTCTCGGGCGAGCGGATTCTGATCCGCAAAAAGGGGACCGTGGTCCGCCTGATCCATCCCTGCAAGCACAATCATTATGAGATACTGCGCCGCAAACTGCACTGGGGCGAGCACTTTTAAACCGTGCGGATTGTGATCGAAAAAAGGATGAGTAACACGGCATGCTGACGCATATCCATATCTGGAATTTCGCTATCGTCGAAAAGCTCGACCTGGCCATGGACAGCGAACTGACCGTCTTTACCGGCGAGACCGGCGCCGGCAAATCGATCCTGCTCGATGCCCTGAGCCTGGCGCTGGGCGATCGTGCCGACAGCGGCGTGATTCGTCACGGGGCCGACAAAGCCGAGATCAGCGTCACCTTCAGCACCGAGGACGCCCCCGACGCCGAGGCCTGGCTGGCCGAACGGGAACTGGCCAGCGAAAACGAGTGCATTATTCGCCGCACCATCAGCAGCAACGGTCCCTCCAGAGCGTTTATCAACGGCAAACCCAGTCCCATTCAAAGCCTGCGCGAGCTGGGCGAGATGCTGGTGGATCTGCACGGCCAGCACGAACACCAGTCCCTGCTCAAGCGCGATATCCAGCGCCAGCTGCTGGACGACTATGCCGGTCACCAGAGCCTGCTGCTGCAGTTGCGCGAGGTATATCAACGCTGGCAACAGCATAAAAACGAACTGGACGAACTGCGTCAGGCCAGCAGTGAGCGCGATGCCCGACTGGATCTGCTGCGCTTTCAGGTCAACGAACTGGAGACCCTGGCCCTGGAAGAGAGCGAACCGGCGGAGCTGGAACAGGAACACAAGCGACTGGCCAATGCCAGCCAGCTGCTGGAGACCAGCGAGCGGGTCAGCCAGCTGCTGCAGGACAATGACGAAACCAATGCCAGTCAACTGCTCAGCCAGTGCAGCAGTGAACTGCAGCAGCTGGCCGACACCGACGCCCGGCTCGGGACCGTCGCCGAGCTGCTCGACAGCGCGCTGATCCAGGTCCGCGAGGCCGGCAGCGAACTGCGCCACTACCTGGATGCGCTGGAGCTGGATCCCGGACGTCTGAGCTGGGTGGAACAGCGCCTCTCCGACATTCATGCCCTGGCGCGCAAACACCATGTGGCCGTCGAGGAGTTAGCCGGTGTGCTGCCCCAGCTGCAACAACAGCTCGAATCGCTGGAGCAGGCCGATGTGCAGCTGGGCCAGTTACAACAGGCGCTGGACCAGGCCGAAAACGCGTATCGTCAGCTGGCGCAGCAGTTAAGCGAGGGGCGCCGGCAGGCCGCCACGCGGCTGGCCGAACAGGCCACACAAAGCATGCAGACCCTGGGCATGGAAGGCGGTCGTTTCGATGTGCAACTGCAAGCCCGCGAGGAAGGCTTTTCGCCCAACGGACTGGAACGGGTGGAATTTATCGTCAGCGCCAACCCCGGCCAGCCGCTACGCCCGCTGAGCCGGGTCGCCTCCGGGGGCGAGCTGTCGCGCATCAGCCTGGCGATTCAGGTGATCACGGCGCAGGACACCCGCATCCCGACCCTGATCTTCGACGAGGTGGATGTGGGCATCGGCGGGCGGGTCGCCGAAATCGTCGGCCTGCAGCTGCGCGAACTGGCCACCCATCGTCAGGTACTGTGCGTCACCCACCTGCCCCAGGTCGCGGCGCTGGGCCAGCATCACTTCCAGGTCAGCAAACGGGCCGCCTCCGACGTCACCATCAGCGAGATTACCGAACTGACCCCCGAACAGCGCGTCGACGAAATCGCCCGCATGCTCGGCGGCATCGAAATCACCGACCAGACCCTCTCCCACGCCAGAGAAATGATCGACCGTGCCCAGGCGGGGTGAACTCTTTTCTAATCCACTGGAAATAACGCGGAGAACGCAAAGACGCAAAGGACGCAAAGGTTTTATTGCTTTTGGGGGAGGTGGAAAATTACGGCTGGATAATCTTACACAAGCGTCCTGCTACAAGTACTTCCTATGCGCTAACAACGCAGGTAATTCTTCAGATACACAAAAGTATTTTCTTTGCGTCCTTTGCGTCTTTGCGGCCTTTGCGTTTTTTATAGCGGCCTTAAACAGAGGTCACTTTTCTTTTTTCTGGCAGTCGGGGCAGATGCCGTATATATATAAAGAATGGTCGGTCATGGAGTAGCCGAGTTTGTCGGCGATGGCGTGCTGACGTTCTTCGATGATCTCGTCCATGAACTCATCGACGCGGCCGCATTTGACACACAGGATGTGGTCGTGGTGGGTGCCTTCGTTGAGTTCGAACACCGACTGGCCACCTTCGAAATGGTGACGGGTTACCAGGCCGGCGGCTTCGAACTGGGTCAGGACGCGATACACGGTCGCCAGACCGATTTCATCCCCGCTTTCCAGCAGGGCCTTGTAGACCTCTTCGGCGGTCATGTGCCTGACATCGCTATCCTCGAGAAAATTCAAAATCTTGAGTCGCGGCAGGGTGGCCTTGAGGCCGGCTTTTTTCAGATCCTGGCTTTCCATATCACTCTCTCTACAACCGGTCTTGCGCATGCTGTATCATGCGCCCAAGTATAACCGTATCCGGGATAGAAATGCGAAACCTTCTCATTCTGATTTTACCGGCCCTGCTCCTCGGGCCGGCGGGCTGTTCGGTCTACAAGGTCGACATCCAGCAGGGCAACACCCTCGAAGCCCGGCAGGTCAATGAACTCGAACCCGGCATGTCCCGGGAGCAGGTGGTTTACCTGCTGGGCACACCACTGATTCAGGATCCGTTTCATCCCGATCGCTGGGACTATGTCTACAGCTTCAAGCCCGGTGGCGGCGAGCCTGAAAGCCAGCATCTGACCCTCTATTTTGAAAACGGGCAACTGGCCAGGATCGACAGCTCCGCCTTTGTCGATTTCAACAAGATTTACGCGCCCACCGGTAGCGGCCGGGCCGACACGGCCAGCCAGAGTACCGGGGGCGATCGCGGCCCCGCCCCGCCGCGTCCCTCGCCCGGCGGTGGCCTGCCGATGCCCTGAGGGGCCACCGATCAGTTTTCCGACTCGCTCTCCGGCTCTTTCTTGGCCGCCCGGCGCCGCCGCGACTCCTTGGGATCGGCGATCAACGGGCGGTAGATTTCCACTCTGTCCCGCTCCCGCAATTCGGTATCCGCACGGGTGATCTTGCCAAAGATACCCAGCTTGTTCCGGGCCAGATCGATTTCAGGAAACTGTTCGAGCACCCCGGACAGCTCGATGGCTTGCTGCACCGTTGTCCCCGGCGCGACCTCCAGGGGGATGAGAACCTGCTCGTCCGGGCGCGCATAGGCCACTTCCACCGGTATTTTTGAGGCAGGCTCAGCCATACACCACCCGGGCACGTTCGATAAAAGAGTCCACCAGTGTTCCGGCAATCTTGCTGAACAGGGAGCCAAAGGTCATCCCCATCAGCTTGCTGGAAAACTCGAAATCCATCTCCAGCGACACCTTGCAGCCATCATCGCCCAGGGACTCGAATCGCCAGATCCCTTTCAGGGACTTGAACGGCCCCTTGACCAGGCTCATTTCGATCCGCTCGTGGGGATGGAGCTCATTGCGGGTGGTAAAGGATTTGTGCAGCCCGCTGTGAGCGATCTCGAGACTGGCTTCGACATGACTGTCCGTGCGGTGATGTTCCTCGGCATGATGGCACCAGGGCAAAAACTGCGGATAGGTCACAATATCATCCACCAGAGCATACATCTGGTCGGGACTGTAAGGCACCAGGGCACTTTTATTAATCTGCATAAGACATCAGGTCGCAGGTTAGATAACACCGAGCATATTCAAAAACACCAGCAAAATGGCCGCCGGCGTGACGAATTTCACCAGGAAACGCCATAGATTATAGCGTATCCCGTCGCCCAGCCCGAGCTCGTCGCGGCTCGCTTCACGGCTCATAAACCAGGCGGCGAAAATGGCGATAAACAGCCCGCCCAGCGGCAACATGATACTGGTGGTCAGGATATCCAGAATATCGAAGATCCCATTCTGCTTCAGGATGCCGGCAAATTCGAATTCAAATGCCCACTCGTTGAAGGAGAAAACACTGACCACGCCCAGCAACCAGGTCAGAATCCCCGCGTAAAGCGTGGCCGTGATCCGGCGCAGGTTAAAGGTTTCCACCAGCCAGGTGACCACCGGCTCCAGCAGGGAAATACTCGAGGTCCAGGCCGCGAAGCTCAGCAAAACAAAAAACAGGCTGCCAAACAGCACCCCGCCCGGCATATGCCCGAAGGCCAGCGGTAAACTGATGAAGATCAATCCCGGACCGGCGGCCGGCTCCATATGGTTGGCAAAAATAATCGGGAAAATGGCCATGCCCGCCAGCAAGGCAACACCGGTATCGGCCAGGGCAATCGTAAACGTGGTCCGGGCGATGGACGCCGAACGCGATAAATAGGCGCCATACACCATGATCGCCCCCATGCCGAGACTCAGGGTAAAGAAGGCCTGGCCCATGGCCGTCAGCACCCCGCCCCAGGTCAGAGCGGAAAAGTCCGGGTTGAACATGAAATGCAGGCCCTGCATAAATGCGTCCCCCTGACTCATGGCGTAACCCACCATCAGTAACAACAATAAAAACAGGGCAGGCATCAGAAACTTGACGGCCGATTCCAGCCCGCTTCTAACCCCGCGGGCGACGATCATCATGGTCATGGCCATAAACAGTGTATGCCAGAACAACAGGGTTTCGGGGTGCGCCAGAAAACGCTCCAGAAACAGGCTCTCGACACCATCGGCCGTGGCCCCGGTAAAGGCGCCGCTGGCCGAGCGAAAGACATAGGCCAGCGACCAGCCGGCAATGACACTGTAAAAGGAAAGAATCAGGAATCCGGCCAGCACGCCCAGCCAGCCCAGCCATTTCCAGTTGGGATTGTGGCCCGATTCGACGGCCAGATCATACATGGTATTGATCGGGCTCTGGCGGCCCCGTCGCCCCAGCATGATCTCGGCCATCATCACCGGAATCCCGATCACGGCGATACAGGCCAGATAGACCAGAACAAACGCACCGCCACCGTTCTCACCGGTGATATAAGGGAACTTCCAGATATTGCCCAGACCAACCGCTGACCCGGTCGCCGCCAGGATAAATGCCCAGCGCGACGACCACTCCCCATGCATCGATTTGCGTGCCATGCCCCTGCTCCATTATTTTCGTTATGCCCGGATTTTCGGTGAATTCGCGCCCCGGCTCAACCTTCCGGACCGCTTTTGTTCCCGCTCAACTATCTGCCCTCGCGCCGCTCCGGTATAATGCATGGCTATGAGCAAGCCCAAAAAAACCAAATCAGGACACACCAGCAACACGATCGTGCTGAACAAGAAATCCCGCCACGATTATATCCTGGAGGAACGTTTCGAGGCCGGACTGGCGTTGCAGGGCTGGGAAGTCAAGAGCTTGCGCGAGGGACGCGTACAGATCCGGGACAGCTACGTGATCCTCAAGGATGGCGAAGCCTGGTTGCTGGGCGCGGTCATCACTCCCCTGCCCACCGTGTCCACCCATATTCAGCCCGAACCCCAGCGGACCCGCAAGCTGTTACTGCGCCACGATGAACTGAACAAGCTGATCGGCGCCGTGGAACGCAAGGGCTACGCCCTCATTCCCACCGCCCTGTACTGGAAAAAGGGCCGCGCCAAACTGGAAATCGCCCTCGCCAAGGGCAAACAGGCCCACGACAAACGCGCCGCCATCAAGGAACGCGACTGGCAGCGGGACAAACAGCGAATCATTAAAGGTACTAGGTCCTAGGTGTGATCTCTCAATAGGTTGTTCATCCGGAACGATCCCGGAAGAATGGAGGTGTGAACAAACCAACCTTCCAGGAGTCCCGGATGAACATTCATAAAAATGCCCGATTAACGCCTCAAGGTCGAGCCCTTTTGGTTCAACGTGTGCTCGAAGAGGGGCTGCGTCCCACCGAAGCGGCCCAGGCCGCCGGCGTCAGTCCCCGCACGGTCTATAAGTGGTTGGCCCGTTTTCGTGACGAAGGAGAAGTCGGTTTGCGGGACCGCTCTTCCCGGCCCCACGCCAGTCCCCGAGCGACCGCCGAGCCGGTCCGTGCCCAGATCATCGAACGCCGCCGCCAACGCCAGACCTACCGTCAAATTGCCCAGGCCCTGAACCTCGGCCATAGCACGGTCGCCCGACTGCTCCAACGTGAAGGACTCAATCGCCTCGGGGCATTGGCGCCGGGCCGGCCCGATAATCGCTACGAGCACGCGGCACCGGGGGACCTGTTACATCTGGATATCAAGAAGCTGGGCCGCTTTGTCCGCCCCGGGCATCGGATCACCGGGGAACGGCAGCGCAAAAGTCGCGGCGCCGGTTGGGAGTATGTGCATGTGGCCATCGATGACCACTCGCGGGTGGCCTTTAGCACGATTTACCCCGATGAGACCGGCCAAAGCGCCTGCCGGGCCTTGCTGGCGGCGGTGCGTTACTATGCCCACCTCGGGATCCACTTCAAGCAGGTGTTGACCGACAACGGGGCCTGTTACCAGTCCCGACGCTTTGCGCGACTGTGCCAACGCCTGGGACTGACACACCGCCGGACGCGGCCCTACAGTCCGCGCACCAACGGCAAGGCCGAACGGTTCATTCAAACCGCGTTGCGCGAGTGGGCCTATGCCCGGCGCTTGACGCCAGTTCGACCAGCGGGAGCAGCATCTGTAGGCGTGATTGTATCAGTACAACTGGCATCGGCCTCCTGGAAGGTCTGGTTTGTTCACACCTCCATTCTTCCGGGATCGTTCCGGATGAACAACCTATTGAGAGATCACACCTAGGCACCAGGTCCTGGAAAACCAGCCTGTTCCCGATCCATCGGCCTGATAAAGCATCCGGCGGACATAAACCCCGCGGTATCGCGCACAGCCGGTGCCGGACACCGCTACGCTCAGTCCGGCCTACCCACTACCCACTTTCCTAGCCCCTAGTACCTAGTATCTTGTTAATTCTCGCAGAGCCCCTATATAAGTACGGAACTATCCGCTAGAATAGCAGTCGAAAGAATAGACCAATGGGGGCGACCTGGATTCGACGTGGGTTGCGAAACCGGAGGTGCATGCCGAGGTGCAGATAACCTCGTAAATCAATCTGCAAACCTTATAGTTGCCAACGACGACAACTACGCACTCGCCGCTTAAAACCCGGTAGGGTGCCCTCTGACTGAAGCCGTGCCTGTGCGTTCAGATTCCAGGGGTCATATCTCACAGGATCGCGTCAAAGCTCGTCCGGGGCAGCGACGTTAAAACCTAACCGGAATCGCCGTCAGTTGGCCCTGCCCGTCGGGTTGCTGCCGGTTAAAATAATAGACGCGGATAAGCATGTAGAGCCAATGGCAGAGGACTCGCGGACGCGGGTTCGATTCCCGCCGCCTCCACCATCCAGTCAAAACGCCACCTTTTCGGTGGCGTTTTTTATTGTCTGTCGATATCAAATTCTGCTCGCAAAACGGGTAGTATGATGAAAGCCCTCCAAGAGGGTGCTATATCAGGTGCCGGGTGCATAGAATGCACCCTTGTATCTCTCTCGCAGAGACGCAGAGCACGCTGAGAATGCGCAATATCAGGTTTCTCTGCGCCGTAGTGTCTCCGCGAGATATCCGCTTTTTTCCTTGACTGTGACACGCCGGCCCCAAACAGGGATAACCACCGAAATCCGGGCCATTACGTATTCTTCAGGCAGACAGTTCCTGCTCGAGCAGCTTCTGGAACTCGGCTGCGGGCACCGGCCGGCTGAAATAATACCCCTGGCCGATCGTGCATCTCTGTGCTTGCAGAAAATCACAATGCGTCTTTTCTTCGACCCCCTCGGCAATCACCGTCAGCTGCAGATTCTCCGCCATGGCCAGAATCGCGCGCACGATAGCCGCGTCCTCGGGATCGCTGACAATATCCCGGATGAAATCCCGATCAATTTTCAGCTTGTTAACCGGAAGTCGTTTGAGATAGCCCAGCGAGGAATAGCCGGTCCCAAAATCGTCAATAGTAATCGTCGCACCGTGTTTTTGCAGTTCGGTCAGAATCCGGATGGCACTGTCGGTATCTTGCATCAGAATCGACTCGGTGATTTCCAGTTCGAGATCGGAAACCGATAACTGATAATAATCACAGGTACTCAAGATATGCCTGACCAGATCACCCCGTTGTAACTGCACGCCGGAAACATTAATCGCTATCTGCTGAATTTCGTAACCTGCCTCGCGCCACTGGCGCAACTGCTCGCAGGCCCGGGTGATAACCCAGTCACCAATCGGGACGATCAGTCCGGTCTCCTCGGCGATCGGGATGAAACGGTCCGGCGGGATCATACCCAGTTCGGGATGCGACCAGCGTAACAGGGCTTCGGCGGAGGTAATGCTGCCGTTTTTCAACTGGTTTTGAGGCTGGTAATGTAAATCCAGCTGGTTTTTCTCGATAGCCTGGCGCAGATTGGTTTCAAGCGTCAGTTTTTCATGAGCCTTGCGGGATAATTCCGAGGTAAAAAACTGGAATCCGTTGCGACCCTGTTCCTTGGCACGATACATGGCCGCATCGGCGTTTTTCAGCAACGTTTCCACATCCCTGCCATCATCGGGACTGATGCAAATCCCCATGCTCAGACTCAGGTGCAGGTGATTCTCATTGATGACAAACGGGTCGATAAAGGTATTGAGCAGCTTTTCGGCAAAATAGACTATATGCTCATCCGATTCAATATTCTCCAGCAGCACCACAAACTCGTCACCACCCAATCGCGCTACCGTGTCGGATTTGCGAATATTCATGAGAAAACGCGATGCCGCGTCTACCAGCAATTTGTCACCCAGGGCGTGGCCCAGTGTATCGTTGATATTCTTGAATCGATCCAGATCGATAAAGATAATGGCCAGTTTGGTTTTTTCCCGCGCGGATTTCTCCAGCGCCTGGGTCAGGCGATCCATAAACAGAACCCGGTTGGGCAGCGAAGTTAGAGGATCGTGATAAGCCAGAAAGTCGAGTTTTTCCTGCGACTGCCTGATGGCGCTGATGTCAGAGAAAATGGAGACATAATTGAGTACTTCACCGGCATCATTACGAATCATGTTTATGGTTTGCCAGGCCGAAAACAACTCGCCATTTTTACGTCGGTCCCAGATTTCACCGCGCCAAACCCCCTGATTTTGAAGCTGTTCCCACACTTCGGCATAAAAATCCCGATCGTGAGTACCGGAACTGAGGATATTCGGCTCCTGACCCAGCAGTTCTTCTCTCTCATAGCCGGTAATATGCAGCAGGGCCTCATTGACCTCAATTATGCGGTTGTTGTGGTCGGTCACCACCACACCTTCGCTGGTGTTTTCCAGCACCACCGCAGACAGTTTCTGGCGGTTGAAATCCTCACGCTGTCGGGTCACATCGAAGCCCATACCTTGTGTCGTGACCCGATGACGCTCGAGCATCTCACCCACGGCATCTGCCACAAGCCCGAGGGGATCCTGCTCAAGCAGGGCCTGGTCATTGAGTTCATCAGGCTCAAACGTATTTACCCCTGCAAGGGGTAACAGGCGTCGAAGATGGTGACGAAGATAGCGAACGGCGTTGTCATGTATCGCCGTCGAGTCGCCGGATCGGGGAGTGTTTTTATTGTCTGACACGCGGCGACTCATTATGCTTATTAATTAAATTCAATCTGCAATACTGCCCCGGCCAGGGACTGGCAAAATAACAGGACAACAGTCTGGTGAATATAACAATGCCCGGTCGGGGTGCCAACCCTGTTCCGGGTCGCATTGCCGGCTAAAAGACCATCTCGTACAAGACGTTACAAATGTGTAACAGTTAGTAACACATCACTTGCTAATCCGGCTCATTACTCCGTGCAAGACCAATTCAATGCGAAAGTCTTCAGTCACTCACACAGGAACCGGTATCCCAGCGGAAATAGCGGGCGTGGGCTTTTTTGTGCAGATAGATGCCCAGCACGATACCGACCATCGTCATCAGTGCCGGAATTTTTCCGGCACCGAGCTGGATAAACACCATACTTGGACAGGCGCCACAGACCGCCCAGCCGAAGCCGAATAACATGCTGCCGGGAATGGTCCCCGGCTGGAAAAACTTTTCCTGTTTGGGAATACGGCGCGCCAGGATGATAAATCCCAGTAATGACAGGGCAACGGCGCCGGCGAAGGCATACAACATGCGCAGATCTTCCAGAATGAACATATTATGCAGCTCGTCATAATCACCAAAGCCGATCCGTGCGATCACATAGCCCATCAGACCGCCCATCAGCCCATAGGAGAGATACATGCGTATTCTGGACTGTTTCATCAGATTGCCGCCTCCATTAATAAAGACAGACCAATGGCACTGAGCATGAATACCACGGTGGAAAGCAAACTGGCGGGAATCAGTCGGGCGCAACCGCTCAGGCCATGACCGGAAGTACAGCCTCCCGCCATCTGGGCGCCAAAGCCAACCATCATGCCGCCAAACAACAACGCCAGCCAGACTTCCATGGGGCCGCCGAATATGCGGCTGTGGGTATCGCTCAACTGGAGTTCAATTTCAAACTGCCCGGAGGTCAGAGCCGCAATCAGACCGCCGATGAACATGGCCAGCAGAAAGGTCAGATGCGCGGTCCACGGTGTGTGGCTTACCGCCTGTGTTGCTGCCGTGGCTACGCCATCTTCGGTTGACATCTCATCGGCGGATTTCTCATCCACGGCACCGGCGCCGAATTCCGCCAGGGTCGCGGCCAGCAGAGCATCCTCGATCTCGCCATCATCGGCCTCTTCGAGTTGTGCAGCGGAACGGGCCAGCTCCCGGTCTTCCTTCCAGCCGACCACCTTGGCCCAGCTGCCGGAGACTCCGAGCATTTTACCGATCAGCAACAGGTAACCGAGACTGACTCCACCCAGCGCCAGCGCGCCAATCCACCAGGGCCAGTATTCCACCGCTCAGGCCTCCCTGGAACGAAACGGGTTCAGGCGACGTAACAAACCAACCACTTCGTTCATTTCCGGTTCGGCGTTGGTTTCGGCTTGCGCCGTGGCGGACGCCGGTGACGTCTTGCGGGTCGGATTGGCGGCCATGTGCTTTTTCAATATCTGCTCGCAATCACCGAAACCGGCCTCCCGGGCCAGTTCGATAGCCCGTTTCCCCTCGCCATTGGTCGCATGGGGATCACAGCCGTATTCGAGCATCAGTTTCACCAGTTCCGCGTTGCCAACGGCCACCGAGGCCATCAGCGGCGTCATGCCGTCTTCGGTCTTGAGCTCATAGGAAGACATGCCGGTCTTGATCAGCGAGCGAACGACCCCGACCCGCTGTTTCTGGATGGCATTGAATAGCGCCGAGGCGCTGATCTGCTCCTTGGAGCGACGCTCGACCATCTTGCCGTTGGGCAGCAGGGTCAGGGGGACCGGTTTACCCTCCAGCGCGAGCTGATAGCGGGCACACTGGTCGAAAACCCCCTCACAATAGTGTTGTTTCCACAATTTTAACGACGCATCGGCCGCAAACTGGGCGTAAAGCTGGCAATTGGTGGTATGTGAACATGTCATGGCACTTCACCCCCCGTGAAGTGGTTGTCCGGGCCGGACTCCTGAAATTGACCCGGTATTGCAAGTCCTGTTCAGTGTGTCGGCAAACAAACTGTGAACTTTAGCACGGTTTTACCTGACAACCAGGAGGGTTATCAACCACCGGGAACCCGGCTAAAAGAGGCGGTTTACTCGTCGGCCATACTTGCCTGGATCTGGCGCAATTGCCTGACCCAGGGTTGCCACTGACGTAAGGCTTCAGGGAGCGTCTCGATCGCCCGGGTGGCATCGGCCACCGAGGGATAGGTGCCATACACCAGAGCATACTGGTTGCGTTTTTTATTCAGGAAATAGCCCCCGCGCCCCTGGAGCTGGTATTCGACGTAATAGCGCTTGATCAACCGGCTATTGCGACTGCTGGCCAGCTGAAGCGTGTAGTTACCAGGCTCCTGAACCCGTATCCACTCCTGCGGACCAAACACAAGTTCAACCTGTGGCGGCTGCCCGGGCTGGACCGCGTCCTGCCGCAACTGGGCATAGGCATTGACTATCCCGCCACGCGCCGCTCGCTTGAACCAGTACTTCGCCAGCTGTCTGTTAGAGGCGACACCGATACCATTTTTATAAAACAGGGCGAGATCGTATTGCGCGACCGGGTCATCCGCCTCGGCGCGTTGCTTCAAAATGGACAGGGCCCGATCATGCTCCCCGCGCTGACTGGCCGATAGCGCCTGCGCCACGGTGTCGGCAAAGGCCGGATTGATCATCAGCCCCATCAACAGTACAGCAGCAGTGGCAAGATAAAATGGAAAATGAATAACTCGCCCCATACTGGCCTTTAACCGGTTCATGACAGGGTGACACTGCGATCGGCCTGCCGATGACGGTTAATGAACATGGTTAACCAGTCATGCAGCAACAGATTCGCCTGGCGTTTCTCGTCCGGCAACAACATGCCGCTGTTGGGCAACTCATAGCGCGCCAACAGCCGCTCCACACCCTGATACCCGATCACCTCCGCGAGCATGGCATCATGGTACACACGCACGCTCATACAAAGATCGCGCAATAGTGGCGAGCTGGCGTCAAAGCGCTGGGATAGCTGCAGCCGCTGGGTATAGGGGCCAAAATCGGTGACCTGAATATCCAGCCTGTGCTGCTCGTGTGTAATTTGATAACTCTCCTGACGGCCATGGTGCAGGTCCGGGAGCAACAGACACAAGAACCGGTAGTTCTTTTCATAGAACCACATCGGTTGCCGGCGTCGGTGTTGTGCAATCGTATGACTCATCAGACTATAAATCAGTAAACCATGCCGTATCTATCGGTCCGGTCAGGAGATTCTTGAACCTTCACAGGTTACCACCGTGGCTACAGGATGTGTAGGCCCGCACTCACAGAAAAGAACAGGACGACCGCGGGGGAACGGCAGAAAAGGCGACAAAACCGGCTCGATGGCCGCACAAAAAACGGGCCGTCAGTTACCCGACGGCCCGTCTTCAGCAGAATCCGATAACCGTTATTTCAATCGAAATCCATGACCGACTCCAGGCGCTCCATGTCGTTAACCACCTTCCATTGGCCACCGCCGGATTCGACCCGGTTCTGCCACTCTTCCAGGCGACTCATGTATTTGCGCGGGTCAACATTATCACTGCTTAACTTGATAACGTTCAGCGCCACGACATTGAAGCCATCCAGCTGCAGCGGTATATCCCGCACATACCCCTCTTTCAGATCCTCTTTCATATCGGAGAAGATCAGAATTGTCTTGTTTCCCGGTCCGACCTCGTTGAGATGCTCGATCGCCTGCAGGATACCGCCGGTGATATCGGTATAGGAGCTGGGCTTCACCTCTTTGACAAACGTATCGATCGTCTCGCGAAATTTGCGTCGTTGCATATTGGCCTGGCTGGGGCGCGTATCGAACGTTTGTCGATGGACAATATCCTTGCCGCTGAAGCTGCCCGTATCAATACGCGCCACGGCAAACGTATCGCCCGGCTCCAGCTCGCTCAGTATATAATTGATAATACGCTGGGCGTCGGTTAACTGCTCGGTATAGGTGCCCGATGTATCCAGCAGCATATAAACACCGTGGTCGCGCGCCTGATTATGTCTGGAGCAGCCGCTGACAATAGCCAGCGCCGCGACCATTATCAGAATAAGCAGTTTCGTTGATTTCATTTCTCCCCCCTTAAAATGCGGATGCGGTATCAATTTTCTTGTTTTTATCTCCACTTTTTCCTGGTTCCCTGTTTGTCGCTATCAGTCGTTCAATTAACAGGGGCGCAAAAATAACCAGATCGTAAATATTGACAAGCACCTTCGCGGCATAGCGTGAGATATTCCCGACAAACCGTAGCAGCCATGCCAGGCTGCGCAGGAACGCAACACCGATAATCCCAAGAACTGTACGCAATGAATGCACAAAAGACTCGAGCGGAATCGCAACAAAGACCAGCGCAAACGGCAGCATAAAGCCCAGTCCCATCTGTGCGGCAGTGGTAATCCACAGATAGCCGCCCTGAACGACTTCCTCGCCGCCGGTCAGCATGGAGGCCTGTTTCATTTCAAGCAGCCATTCACGCATATAGGCCAGACCGGCTTCCACCGAGGCCAGAACAAGCAGAATCGTGAAGGTGATCCAGATCATACGCACCCGTATCTTGTCCGGCAGGGCACCGATAATGGGAAACAGCCGGGTGATCCGCATGGATTCCATCAGAAAAATTCCCATGGCGATTTCCACGAGAATGATCACCAGCGCCGCGACATCCGAGGTTGGCATGCCGATAATTTCACTTTTCGCCCCCACCATTTCCGACATCGGCAAGGCGATCAAATTAAAGTTAATCATCGCGCCACCAATGGCGATAACCAGCACGAAGGAAGAGATAAAAAACTGGGTAATAGATGAGGAAGAGAGCATCTCCATGGCACGATTACTGTGTTTCTGGATATTCTCATACTCGTCCATATGCCGATCGATGGTGACCGAACGCTGTAACAGACTGTTGACGTTCTTGTCGACCTTGCCGAGTATCTGCTTGACGTTGCGCCAGTGCGGCATCATGTTATTCAGCAACTGATGGCGTTTGTGGCTGGCCTTGCGATACTCTTCCAGTGCCCGGGTGTTGGCCTTGACCAGGGATTGATGAATATCCTCGAGGACATTACCAACCATCGGATCACCCTTGGTGGACGGAATCTTGGCGACAGCTTCCACCGCCTTGACCCAGGCCGGCGGTTCCGGTGGCACTTCGGTGCTTTCCTTGTAGTCCTCGTCGATCTTGGCAATTTCCTCGCTCAACTGACGATGTAGTGAGGGATACTCCGCCAGATCCTTGCGTACGGTGGCATCAATTCGCTCAAATTCCCTTTCGATAATGCGCTCGGCGGCTTCCCTGCCCTGGTTCAGCAAGACTTCGCGGTTGCGGTCCAGCAGCCGTTTTTCGGCACGCATGATGGCCGCGGCGGTCAGGCGCATGGCACTGTGCAGTACCTGGCCAAAAGAACGAATAGCGCGATGGGCGTGAGCACGGGCCGCCCACAACACAAAACTCAGGATAATGAACCAGATCAGCACGCTCAACAAAACGCTGCCGGGCACGATCATTAATATCTCACTCATTATTATCTCCTCACATCCTGTCAGAACATAACGGTTCCAACCCGGGCATGGTAACGGTATTCAAGCTGACAAAACCGATAAGCGGATCACAGAACATCCGCCGTTATTTTAATTATCAGAGACTTAACAACAGTGAGTATAGAGTATTCCCACGCCGATGCGAGCCGTGCCGGCCATTCGAAAGGCGTTCTGTGAGCCAAACCCGGTAAATCGGTAGCGCCGTGCGGGGTCAATCCCGGGTAGTGTAATCGGACAGATGCTTGCGCATGCGCAGATGTGCCTGGCTCATCAACTGGCTGACCCGGGATTCGCTCACCCCCAGCACCTCGCCAATTTCGCGCAGGTTGAATTCCTCATCATAATAGAGGCCGATAACCAGCTTCTCGCGTTCGGGCAGTGCCTCGATGGCCTCGACCAGATGCTCCTGAAAGCGCGTCTCTTCCAGTCCATCCAGCGGCGTTGTCTGTCCGGCCTTGTAGTTATCCCCCAGTTGATTGTCATCGACCCCCATATCCACAAAGCTGAGAATGCGGCAACTGTTGGTCTCCTGCAGGATCTGGTGATATTCGTTAAGGGTAATCCCCATCATCCCGGCCACTTCACCCGGCCGGGCTTCGCGTCCGGTTTCCGCCTCGATCTGTTGCGCACACTCCATCAGATCCCGTGCCCGCCGATGCACGGATTTGGGTGCCCAGTCATTGCGGCGCAGTTCATCCAGCATGGCCCCGCGGATGCGGATCGTGGCATAGGTTTCAAATGTGGCGCCCTGAGCGGGATCATAATGCTGGGCCGCATCCAGCAGCCCCAGCATCCCGACCTGGATCAGATCATCCACCACCACACTGGCGGGCAGGCGGGACATCAGATGATAGGCAATCTTCTGTACCAGCGGCCCGTGCGTCTCCACGAGCTGTTCGGCTTCGCTGAGCTGGCTGGTGCTATACATCGAAAGCGGCATCAGAATTCACCTGTTTGTGATTGCTGTAATGTCGGTAGCCGAAGGCGGCAACTTGAATACTTCTGTCTCAGACGGTACTGAACAGCAGGATGCAGAAAGCGTGCCCGTTCTCTGAAATACATTAACTTTTTGTTAATCAAGGTCTTACATTCATCCTGTTGTATAACCCGGGCGCGGTGTCATGAATCCGCCGCCGTTTGATGTCAGGCCCGCAAAACCGTCGTCACAGCGGCCCATCACCGCCGGGTCAGGCATAAAGATCCAGTAATCCGTTGTCGTTCGAATTGAGACGGCTTTCTCCCGCGACGGTGGAGGAGTCACTATCGGTCCCGGGCTCATCACCATGGGCGAGCGCCTGGCCCTGGCCATCGGGGTTGTCGCCGGTCTGTTGCTGTTCGGCAAACGATTCCTGGGAAACATTCACATCGCCCAGATCCAGACCGACCTCGCCAAACATTTCCCGTAACCGGGGGGCCGCGGCTTCCACCGCATCCCGCACCTGGGCATTGGCCACGCTAATATTCAAACTGGCCTGATCCCGATTGATCGTCACCCGCAGTTCCAGAGAGCCCAGTTCCGGAGGCTCAAGACGAATTTCAGCCCGTTGCATGTTCTGGCCCACCATCCACTGGATCCGCTCACCAATCCCGTTACTCCAGTTCGGGTGCTGCGGTGACACGTTCATCGGCGGCAGCTGCATTTCGGGACGTTGCCCCGCGCCGTTATTCATCCCGCCGAGCCCCGCCAGCATTTGATTGAACTGCCCCTGCTGCGAGGAAGAAGACCCCGCGTTCAGGGATAGCGAACTGCTCAATCCTGTTTCGGTATTCTCCGCGGCGCTCAGCAAGGTCGCCGGTTGACGGGGATCGACCACGCGATTGCTGGTTTGCTCGGTGAGGAGCTTGAGCAGATTCTGGTTGAAAAGCGCATCACTATTTTGAGATGCGCTGCTGCCGACATGACCCGGCATCTCGCCTTGTGTCCCCTGTTGCAGCGGATTGGCCTGGCGTAACAGGAAACTGGCGGCCGCCCCGGCGTCACGGCCTGACATGGCGTCAGGCAGCCCACCGGCGGGCAAAACAGCCTGCCCGTCAGTACGCGGTAAATCATCCCAGACCATGAGTGCCGACCAAGTGATGGCCGGCGATTGTGACGGCAAGCTGTTGCCGCTTGCCTCCCCGTCGGTTGCCGCGGGCGGCAATTGCAGCGCCGCCTGCTCCCCGTCGGTATTCAGCATTTTCAGCAGCAGACCGCCGAACAATGGCGGCGGCGCCGCGCCCTCGGGTTGCGTTCCCGCCTCGCCCTGGCGCGCGTTCTCGGCGGTGCCCTGAGCTTTGGCAGGCGGTTTCCCCGACAGCAACATCATTGCAGCTTCAGACATGAAAGTGTTCTCCACAGCGGTTTGTCTGGGTAACTGCAAGGGGTATGCCAAAATCCAGGGCCAAGGGTCAGGGGCCAGTAGCTAGCCACTGGTGATTGACCTCCGTGCCCGGCGCGGTCGTCAATCGGTAGGCTTGTGCCGGTGCCGGGCCCCGGCCAGATCGTCATTTTCAAGCTGTTCCTGCCGTTCGGCCTGATGACGTTCGTGGCGCGCGAAGCGATCCCGGGTCTTGTCCAGGATACGGGTCTGTTGATGGCGCTGTTGCCAATGATCGGTTTGTTGCCGGCACTGCACGGCCAGTTGTTCAACCACCTGGTGCTGATTTTCGATCGCCTGATCCAGCTGGCCCATGAAAGCCTGGAAATGTTGCAATTGGGAACCAGTGATCCCCTGCTCGCCATCCTGTAAAAAGCGCCGCCGGTACTCCTCGCGGTATACGCGCAGCTCTTCCAGTTTGGTCTGCTGGGCTTCCATTTGCTGTTGCGCCTGGCCCAGATCGCGCACGGCCTGCTGTTCCTGTTTTTCCGCCAGCTGCATAAGCGATTTGATACGCTCGGATTTTTTCATCTCAGATCGTCACCATCGGGACTTCCGGTTGCGGTGTATTCGCCGGTTCAGACAATAGCTGCTCCAGCTGATTGAGACTGTCCTGCCAGTTAGTCGGCTGCTGCATATCCTGGCGCAGAAACGCCATCAATTTCGGATGCATGGCGATCGCCTCATCGATGCGGGTATCAGTGCCTCGGGTGTAGGCGCCGACACTGATCAGATCGCTGTTACGCTGATAAGTGGAATACAGCTGTTTGAACCGCTGCACTATCTGTTGCTGTTCGTTCGAGACAATCGCATTCATTGCCCGACTGATAGAGGCCTCCACATCGATCGCCGGATAATGCCCCGACTCGGCCAGTTGGCGCGACAGCACGATATGCCCGTCGAGGATTGCGCGCGAAGCATCGGCGATCGGTTCCTGTTGATCGTCGCCTTCGGTCAGCACCGTATAAAACCCGGTAATCGAACCGCCGCCGGCCGGGCCGTTACCGGCCCGCTCAACCAGTTGCGGCATGCGCGCGAAGACCGACGGCGGATAGCCCTTGGTGACCGGCGGCTCGCCAATGGCCAGGGCGATTTCCCGCTGGGCCTGGGCGAAACGGGTCAGCGAGTCCATGAGCAACAGGACATGCTTGCCCTGATCGCGAAAATATTCAGCAATACTGGTAGCCAGAAAAGCACCGTGCATGCGCATCACCGGTGTCTGGTCCGCCGGCACCGCCACCACGCAGGCACGCGCCATACCTTCGGGACCGAGAATATTATCAATGAATTCTTTCACCTCCCGGCCGCGCTCGCCGATCATGCCGACGACGATCACATCCGCGGCGGTATAGCGGGTCATCATGCCCAGCAGGACACTCTTGCCGACCCCGCTGCCGGCAAACAGCCCCATGCGCTGGCCGCGACCGACGCTTAACAAGGCATTAATGGCGCGCACACCAACATCCAGCGGGGCGCTGATCGGGGCACGTTCCAGCGGGTTGATCGGTTTGCCGGTCAGTGGCATGCGTTCGGACGCCATCAAAGGCCCCTGTCCGTCCAGCGGTTTGCCGGCACCGTCGAGCACTCGTCCCAGCACACCATCCCCCACGACCGTTTCATAAACGCGATTGGTGGGAATCACCCGGGCATTGGGATGGATACCATGAATATTGCCGGTCGGCATCAAAAACAGTTTTTCGCCCGCAAACCCGACCACCTCGGCTTCTATGCTGTCACTGTCTTCGCTTTCAACCAGACAACGCGCCCCGATCACCGACTGACAGCCGACCGCTTCGAGGGTCAGACCGACCATCCGGCTCAGCCGCCCTTCGACGATCAGGGTTTCCACCTGTTGCAGGCGCCCTGACAGGGTAGCGAGGCCCTGTCGCCATTGATCACTGCGCTCAGTTGTCGGAATCGTCGCCATCGCTGACACGCTCCCCGCCAAACACGGCTGCTGAGATTCTGGCGATCTGTTTTTCGATGGTGGCATCGATGGTCGAGTTTTCCGCCACCACCTTGCAGCCGCCACGACTGATCAGCGGTTCTTCCACCACCTGCCATAACCGGTTGTCGTTATCGGTTTCATTGAGGGACAGCGCTTCGCGCACCAGCTGGGCGTCTTCGGGGTGTAACTGAACCCGGATATTGCGGGCACTGACCGGCAGGGCATTGACGGCCTCGCGTACCACGGCAATCACCTGCCCCGGCTCGGTTTTCAGTTCACGGCGAATCACATGCTCCGCGACAGACATGGCCAGTTGACCGGTCTGCTCGATCACCTGCTCATCCAGTTCGGTAAACGGCTCGGTCAACGCCGACATCAACCGTTCCAGTTGTTCAACCCGGCTCCGGATTTCCTCCTGCCCCTCGGCCAGCCCCTTGTCGAAGCCTTCCTGCTTGCCCTGGGCAAAGCCTTCTTCATAGGCCTGTTGCTGAACGGCTTCCAGTTGCGAG
This sequence comes from Thiohalophilus sp., assembly GCF_034521165.1. Classification (NCBI taxonomy): domain Bacteria; kingdom Pseudomonadati; phylum Pseudomonadota; class Gammaproteobacteria; order Thiohalomonadales; family Thiohalophilaceae; genus Thiohalophilus; species Thiohalophilus sp. The sequence goes on along the minus strand of NZ_JAXHMV010000001.1, from coordinate 303,274 downwards.
GCGGTAGCCGGGGAACGTGGCATGGCGTCGTCATGCACATTGGGCAGTTCCCAACGCTCATAGGCGGACTGCTGATTGTCGGACACCTTAGACGAAGTCATCGCCGCTGCCGCCTAACGAGATCTCGCCCGACTCGGCCATGCGCCGTGCAACCGTGAGAATCTCCTTCTGTGCGATCTCCACTTCGCTGAGCCGGACCGGCCCCTTGGCATCCAGATCGTCGAGCAACATCTCGGAAGCCCGTTTGGACATATTCTTGACGATCTTGTCTTTAACGTTTTCGTCGGCGCCCTTCAACGCCACGATCAGATTCTCGGAAGAGATTTCGCGCAACAGCGCCTGGATGCCGCGGTCATCCACATCCACCAGATTATCAAAGACAAACATCTGTTCCTGAATATTCTGGCCCAGCTCCTCGTCCTGCTGCTTGACCAGATCCATGATTTGCGATTCGACACTGGTGTCGACAAAGTTGAGCAGGTTGGCGGCCGTCTTGATACCACCGACACCGGCCGACTTGAGACTGTCCGCATGACCGGCAAACTGTTTTTCCAGCGTCTCGTCAAGTTCATGCAGGGCGCTGGGCTGGATACCATCGAGGGTGGCCACCCGAATAACGACATCGGTACGCATATTCTCCGGTAACGCCGCCAGTACTTCGGCGGCATGATCGCTTTCCAGATAGGAGAGGACGATCGCGATAATCTGCGGATGCTCGAGACGAATCAGTTCGGCAATGGCCCGCGGTTCCATCCACTTGAGGGTCTCCAGCCCCTTGGCATTGTGGCCCATGAGGATGCGATCGATCACATTGCCGGCCTTGTCCTCGCCCAGGGCGTTGACCAGCACATTACGCAGATAGTCCTCGTTGCCAATACCCAGTTCGGTCTGCTCATCCACCGTGTCGCAAAACTGCGCCAGCACGTGATCCACCGTTTCCCGGTTGACATTGCTCATGGCGGCCATGGCCTCGCCGACCCGCTGGACCTCTTTGGGGCTCATGTGCTTGAGAATGGCCGCCGCATCCTGCTCGCCCAGTGTCATCAACAACACGGCGGCACGCTCCGTGCCGCTGATGTGTTTGCCTTTGGAATCTGCTTCTGCCATATCGATTGCTATCCTGCCGCGACCTTATTTATCGTCCAGCCAGCTTTTGACCACCTGGGCCACGCGTTTAGGTTCCTGGGCGGCCAGTTGCCGGGCCATGTTCAGATTATCTTCATAGGTTGCCGCCTTGGGCAAACGGGGCTGTCCGCCACCCCCGCCGGAGAGACTGAGCTGGTCCTCGGAAAGTTCCTCACCGGTCTGGGGGTCAACGATCCGGGTCGGACGATGACTCGCCAGGCTGCGCATGACCGGACGCAGCACACCAAACAAGATTAACAGAGCCAGCAGCGCGCCACCCACTTGCTTGAGAATCGACCAGAAGCCCGGTTTCTCCCAGAACGACTCGGCCGGGACCTCCTCCAGTTGTACCGGCGGGGTAAACTCGGCGTTGATGACCTGCACCGAATCGCCGCGCACCGCGTTAAACCCGACGGCTTCCTTGACCAGTGTCGTAAAGCGGGCCAGCTCCGCATCGGTATAGGGTGTCGCGACCGGATTACCCTCATCGTCAGCGACCTGTTTAACATCCAGCACCACGGCAACGGAGAGCCGGCGTATGGAACCGGGCACATTGCGGCTGTGACTGATCGTGCGATCCAGCTCATAGTTGCGCGTCGAGCGGCGAGTAACCTGGCCGGACTCCTCGGTTTGAACCTGTTCGCCCGCCGCGGCATCGGCCTCCTCGGGCGCCCGGGCCTGCCCCGGCGGCGTGTTGGTCAACGCCCCCGGAATCCCGCCGGCGATGGCCGGACCGTTAACCTCTTCTTCAAACGACTGTTCACTGCGTACCGCCGGCGCATCGGGGTTATAGGCCTCGCGGGTGGACTCGGTACGGGTAAAATCGAGATCGGCACTGACCGTGGCGCGAACATTCTCCCGTCCCACCAGCGGAGTTAGTATGTTTTCAACCCGGCTGGCGTAGGAGTCTTCCACCTTGCGGGTGTGATCGAACTGACTGGCGGTCAGGGCCAGCCCTTCCTGATCCTTGCCGGAGGACAACAGGCGCCCCTGATCATCAACGATGGTGACGTCCGAGGCGATCATGTTCGGCACACTGGACGAGACCAGATTGACGATCGCGTTGATTTGCTGTTTTTCCAGTTGCCGACCCGGGCGTAATTTGAGCATCACCGAGGCACTGGCCTGGCGCTGACTGCGAATAAACGCCGACTGTTTGGGCAGGGCCAGATGCACCCGCGCAGTCTGCACGGCCGTAATCGAACTGATGGTACGGGCCAGCTCGCCTTCCTGGGCGCGATGAAAACGGGCATTTTGCATAAACGAGCTGGAACCGAACCCGTCCGCATCTTCGAGTAACTCGAAGCCGACGCCATCAGTCTGGGTCAGATTGGCCGCGGCCAGTTTCAGCTTGGCCTGATGCAATTTATCGCTGTCCACCATCAAGGTGCCGCTGTCGGGATCCAGCCGATAATCGATTCCCGCGCCCGACAGTACCTGGACCATCTCCTGGGCGCTCTGGCCGGTGACGCTGCTGTAAAGAATGCTGTAATCGGGACTGCGGGACCACAGCACGATCGCCACACCCAGCGCAATACTGGCGGCCAGGCCCACCAGCAACCCGGCCTGTTTCAGCACGGGCAGGTTAACCATCCCCTGAAACGGCGCATTGAGTTGTTCAGCTTTGACAAGATCCATAATCGTGTACTGTCATATTGTTAAATAATTAAGTTCAGTTTCAGGGCAGCGATACGAAGCGTTGTTATCGAACAACCTGCATTCCCTCGACCTCCTGACAAACTCGCGATCTCACGAACTCACTACCTCGCGACCTGACGCCCTCACGCCTTACACCTGCATATTCATGACTTCCTGGTAAGCGTTAACCAGTTTGTTACGCACCTGCAGCATCGCCTCAAACGCGACACTGGACTTTTGCTTGGCAATCATCACCTCGGATAACTGCACATTGGGATCGCCCTGCTGAAAGGCATCGGTCAGCCGCTTGGCTTCCTGTGAAGCGTTGTTCACTTCATTGATGGACTGTTTGAGCAGATCGGCAAAGTCGGACTGGCCATTGACTGTCTCCTGATTGGCCTGGAGACCCTGGCTCTGCGCACCCTGGGCCTGGGCCGCCATGGACCGCATCTGGGCCAGCAGCATATCGGGGGTAATCGTCGTGTTGCTCATCGGTTCACTCTCCGTCTTGGGTCGTTCTGTTTCATTCAGGCGGTTTCAAAGCCGCTGGCTTCGGGAACGCGGATCCCGGCCTCACGCATTCTGGCCAGTTTGTAGCGCAAGGTGCGTTGACTGATACCCAGCTGCTCGGCCGTGGCCTTGCGGCTGCCATATTTTTTGATGGCGTTCAGGATCAAATCCCATTCGCGATGCCGCAGATCCTGATTCAGCGAATCAACATCCGCTTCGTCTTCCACCTCAGACTGCGCAGCCGGCGCGGGTTGCGATGTCACAGCCGGAGCTGAAACCGGTGTAACCGCCGGGGTCTCCTGGACAGGGACCGTGGCCGTTTCAAAATGAATATCACCGGTCTCGATTACTTCGCCGCTTTGCAAAATCATGGCCCGCTGCATCACGTTATCCAGTTCACGGATATTGCCAGGCCAGGTGTGGCTTTGCAGACGTTGCAGCGCGGCCTCATCCAGTCGCGGAATCATGCGTCCCTCGTTACGCGCCTGCTTTTCCAGCAAACGCTCGGCGATCGGACCGATATCCTCAAGGCGTTCGCGCAACGGTTGCAGATGCAGGGGAAAGACATTCAGGCGATAAAACAGATCCTCGCGAAAACGGCCTTCGGCCACCACCTGACGCATATCCCGGTTCGAGGTCGCCAGTACCCGGACGTCCAGCTGAATCACGTTGTTGCCGCCCAGACGTTCTACTTCCCGCTCCTGCAACACGCGCAGCAACTTGGCCTGCAGGCCGATATCCATTTCCGAGATTTCATCCAGTAACAGGGTGCCCCCCTGGGCCTGTTCAAATTTGCCGGGACTGGCCTTGTAGGCACCGGTATAGGCGCCCTTTTCATAACCGAACAGCGTGGCTTCCAGCATATTCTCGGGAATCGCGGCGCAGTTAATCGCCACAAACGGCTGTTCGGCGCGGCTCGAATGTTGATGAACAAAGCGCGCCAGGACTTCCTTGCCAACTCCGCTTTCGCCGGTGATCATGACCGTGGCATCGCTGTCGGCCACCTTGCGTGCCATGGCGGCCAGTTCCCGGGAAGCCGGTGCCACGGCCACCATGTCGGTTTCGGCCTCCGGTTGACCGATGTACTGCCCCACCATGTTGACCAGCACTTCAGCCTCGAAAGGCTTGACCAGATAGTCGGCGGCGCCTTCGCGCATGGCATCCACCGCCTGCTGAATCGTCCCGTAAGCGGTCATCAACATGACCGGGGTATCGGGGTACTGGCTGCGCAGTCGTTTGAGCAGGGTTTCGCCATCCATCTTCGGCATGTTGATATCGCTGACCACGATATCGAAGTGCTGCTGTTCCATCGCCCGCAATGCCTCGATCCCGTTGGCGGCCAGTACGCTCTCATAGCCGGCGAGCTTCAGGGTGTCCTGCAACGCTTCCGCCAGGGCATCGTCATCTTCCACGACCAGTATGCTGGATGCAGTCATCTCTGCCTCCTTGTTAAGTTATGCCAGTTGCCCGGCCAGCTGTCCGCCCGCTTGTTGCCGGGCATCGGCCTGGACCGGCAGATACAAAATAAACGTCGTGCCCTCGCCGGGCTGCGATTCCAGTTCAATCCGTCCCTTGTGGTTGCGGGTGATCGCCTCCACCACGGCCAGGCCCAGTCCCGTGCCGTCCTTGCGAGTGGTATAGAAGGGGCTGAAGATTTCCTTCTGTTTGTCGGCCGGAATTCCCGGGCCGGTATCGCTGATCCGGATCACCAGCGAGGATTCATCGCGCTCGGCGCGCAGTGTCAGACGGCCCCCGTCGGGCATCACCTGAATCGCATTCATGGCCAGGTTCAGCAACCCGCTGAGCAACATTTGACGGTTACCCTGTATCACGCAACCGTCACTGTCGTCATAAGATTCGAACTGGATAGCGCTGTGACGCAGGCTGGTTTCGAGATTCGCCTGCAGGTCCCGGAACAAATCACCGGCGGTAAACGCTTCCTCGCTGACGGTACCGCGCCGGGCGTACATCAGCATGTTGTCGATCACCTGCTCCAGATGGCGCAGGCGCGAGAAGATTTTCTCCGCGGCATGAATGCGATCCTCGTCTTTGAGGGTCTGGCGTTTGAGTTGCGAGGCATACAACAAGGCCGAGGCGATCGGGGTGCGAATCTGGTGTGCCAGGGAGGCGGCGGTCTCGCCCATGGCCGCCAGACGTTGTTGCTGATTGAGACGATCCTGCATACGCCGGATTTCGGTCACATCCATCAGCAACAGGATCTGGCCCGGCTCGGCGCCCAGCGGACAGGTCGAGATGTTCACCCGGCGCCCATCGCACAACGAGACGTCGGTGCCATCATCCGGCCCCGGCGCAAAGGCCCGGTCAATCACGGCGGACCAGGGTTGTTGCAGCAACGGTTCGCCCAGCAACTCACCGGCGGCGGGATTGTGTTCCTGGACCTGGCCCTCACCGTCGAGCACCACCACCCCGCCGGGCAGCACATCCAGCAACAGGGCAAGGCGGTTGGCCAGCCGCTCCTTTTCGGTCAGTTCGCGAAACCGCTCGTCATGCGCGGCGGCCAGTTCCTGGTTCAGCTCGGTCACCCGCGATTCCAGCAAGCGGTAAGACTCGGTCAGCTGGCGGGAGAGCTGGTTGAAGGTATTGAACGCTTCTTCCAGGGCCCGGGACTGGCTGGGGGTTTCTTCTGCCATACGGTTGTTGTCCGGTTGCATTCCTATGACGCCAAAATTGACACACAGGGAACCCGGAGCAAGAACCATGCCTGAATCAGTTTTTATTGAAATTCAATAAGTTGAGAGTTTGAAATCGGCGGGGGTCAAAATCCTGTCACCGCCAAACAGGACGATTCAGGCGGTTTCGGCCCGTTGCAGGCCGAGCTTGCGCATTTTTTCCACCAGGGTGGTACGACGCATATTCAGACGCTTGGCGGCATGCGCCACCACCCCTTCGGCATCGTCCAGTGCCTGTTTGATGAGGGCATATTCGATTTCCTGCAGATGTTCGCGCAGATCCAGGCCGTCGCTCGGCAGGCGCGCCAGTTCCTCGCTCACCCGCCACTGTGGCTCTGCTTCCAGTTCCAGCGCATCGTCCGCCATCTCCTCGTCTTCCAGCGTCTCGACTTCGATACCGTCGCGGTATTTTTCCGGCAGATCCCGCACATCCACCAGCCCGTTGGGGAACATAATCACCAGCCGCTCGATAAGATTGGCCAGCTCGCGCACGTTGCCCAGCCACTCATAGTCGCTCAGCGCCGCCAGCGCCGCCCGGGTGAAACGCACCGAACGCTGCTGTTCGTGCTCGATACGGGTGACCAGCTCGCCAATCAGCAGCGGGATATCCCCCCGGCGCTCGCGCAGAGGCGGCATTTCGATGGGAAACACATTCAACCGGTAATAGAGATCTTCGCGAAAACGGCCGGCACTGATCTCCTCTTCGAGATTGCGGTGCGTCGCGGCGACAATCCGCACATCCGCCTCGATGCTTTTGTTGCTGCCCACCCGCTCGAACACCCGCTCCTGAATCACCCGCAGCAGCTTGACCTGCATGGACAACGGCATATCACCGATCTCATCCAGAAACAGGGTCCCGCCGCGCGCCATCTCAAAGCGACCCTGGCGGGCGGTCAGGGCGCCGGTAAAGGCGCCTTTTTCATGCCCGAACAGCTCACTTTCGAGCAGGTCGGGCGGGATAGCGCCGCAATTGACCGGCACAAAGGGTTTTTGCCGGCGGCCGGAATGATAATGCAGATTTCGCGCGACCACTTCCTTACCAGTCCCCGATTCCCCGAGAATCAGAACATTGGCATCGGTGCCGGCCACCTGCTCGATCTGCTTGCGCACATCCCGAATCGCCGCACTTTTGCCCACCAGGCTGCGAAACAGGGTCTGGGATCCGCTGCCGGGCTGTTCGACCTGGCGCCGATGGATATCGGCCTGGTGCAGGGCGTGGTAGAGCTGGCGATATTTGAGAGGATATTCGATCTTGCCGGCGATATAGCCCCCGGCAAAACGGCTGTCGCTGTCGGGATTGCCGCGCTCACTGACCAGCAGAATGGGAATCTCCCACGCAAAGTATTCGTGCAGCGCCTTGAGTTCTTCCAGCGTGGTGGCATCCGCCGGATGGCGGCCCAGAACAATGACATCCAGTTGCACATCGTTATGATTGGCCGCTTCCCACTGTCCGTAGTCACAACGCTGGACACTGCCGTAATCGATGAAATCGAATAACAAGCTCACCTCTTCGGCTCGCTCATCGTCGCAATCGACCAGCAACATATGCTGTGCCAGTTTGTTCGGGTCTTTGTGGGGCAGATGATCGTCGGCTGGATTATTCACAAGAGCGCATTAACCGATAAATTTTGTGGTTTGTTAGATTTTAGACAAATACTAATCAGTGCCTGGCAGCATGTCAAAATATTGTCGCCCGGTTAACAAAAAGTTCACCTTCGAAGACATTGCCGCAGATAAGGGCAACAACACGATCCCAACGGCCTGTCTGTCGGCCGGCCTATATATGATAGCGTGTTCAGGAACGGCCCTGGCGCTGGTGGGCGATTTCCCGCCGATGACGACGGAAGACCCATTTCTCGAGATGGGCGCGGATCTCCTCCTCCAGGAAGGCAAAGCGGGAACAGATTCGCCACACCCCGGGTTCCAGTTCATCCTGGCGGTTTTCCACTGGCAGTTTGAGCGCACGGGGTAGTCGCGGTTCGAGAAACAGCTCCAGCCAGCCCAGTGGGGGAAGCGGTGTGGGGCTTTGCCATTCGATGCCGCTCGCCGCCAGGCGCACGGTTTGTTCGGGAGGCAGGGGCTGTTGTTGACCCAGTAACCGGGTGACCAGCTGAATCAGCAGGTCCAGCTTGGCCTCCAGCGCCTGAAATGCCTCATTGTCGCGCTCGCCGCTTTCACTGCCCGTCGGCGCATCGAGCAGGGAATCCAGCAGCAAAAAGGTCGTGAGGTTATGATCGTAACAGGCGGCCGGATCAAGGGGATCGTCATGCCAGAGGAGCCCTACCCCCGGCGTCACCACCACCCCGTCGGACAGACATTCGTCGCGGGTTGCATTCATAGGCCCAGTATATCACCCGCTGTGATGGCGATAGAGCTTCACGGCCTGGCGGGCCTGCTTGCGCTGGCCGAGATAGTCTCCCAGACGTTTTTTTTCCGCTTCACCCAGGGCAATGGACTCGCGATCGATGTCGATCACATCCTGCAGCAGGTGCTGAATATCGTGCAGCGCGCCAGGCATCTGCGGATGATCGAACAACTGTTCGATAATGGTCTGACGCTCCTGTTCCAGCTCGGCGAAAACCTGCCAGTTGGACTCCCCGGCCTGCTGGCGCATACTGCGGGTCAGATGCAAGACCTTGCGGGCATAGTGCCCGGGCGAAAGATAGTATTTTACCGCTTCAGCACACATGGCTTCAGGAGCGCATCGCATCCACGTTGGAGGCCGCGGCGCCTTCCTGCATGACGGGCAGTTCGTCCCAGGCGCTTTTGATCGATTTCATCAGTGAAGAGACTTCATCCAGCAGGACCGGATCATTCTCCACATTGGCCCGGGCCAGACGCCGGGTCATGTAATCATACAGATCGTCCAGATTCTGGGCGATCTCGCCGCCGGACTCGAGATCCAGACTGGCGCGCAGGCCATCGATAATGGAAATCGCCCAGCTGATATGGCCGCCTTTTTGCGCCACTTCGCCGCGTTCCATATGCCCCTTGGCGGTGGCGATTTTTTCCAGTGCGCCATGCATTAACATCTGGATGAGACGATGCGGATCCGCCGATTCCACACCACTGGAAACACCAATGCTGTTGTAGTGTTTAACGGCACTATGTAGTTTTGCCCTGTTCATCACGACACTCCTGCTGTTGGGTGATGTGGTTGCTGCCTTGCAGCGTTATTAATCGCGGACCCGTACCTTAGCTGTTGCCTGGTCCCTTGCTATTACCCTGTGTGGCACCCGGCAGCGAACCGAGCTGCTGACTGAGGTACTTACTGGTGGCTTTCATCTTGCCTACCGTCGCGTCCATGGCGGTAAACTCCTTCATGTAACGTTCCTCGGTTTCCGCCAGACGCCGGGCCAGTTTTTCCCGCTCTTCGCCAATCGACTGGAGGCGCTCGTTGAAGCCTTCGCTCCTGACGGTCAAAATCCCGTCTTCATCCAGCACACTGCCGAGCAGCTGATCCAGCCTGGCGGCCACGCCGTTGGAGAAGATCACCTGGCCGCGATTGCCGGTCTGATTGCCTTCAACCTGAATCGTTAAGCCTTCAACAGGGCCCATGCCTTCCAGTTGCCGGCCATTGCCGCGCCCGCCCAGGCTGCCCAGTCGTCCGGCCACATTCTCACCGGATTCGCCTTTGCCCGGTGCCAGACCGGTGATCCGACTCAGTGACGGCGAGATGTCGGTCAGTTCGACCCGTGAATTGCTGCCATAACTAGCGGAGAGGATCTGCAATCGCCCCTGCTCGGCCCTGACGCTGACCTCGACATCGTTGCGTTTGAACATGGGATCACTGTTGATCGCCGCCTCCAACCGGGTGGCCAGCTGCGGCAGAGCGTTATAGGTGCCGGGTTCCAGCGACAGGGCCCCCGAGGCGATACCGTCGACCCGCAAGCTGAGACGATTATCGGCATCATTGAGGACCAGCGGGCCCTCCTGCATCAACGCGCGCCCGTTCAGCACACCCCGCGCCGGCGGCCGGGTAATGTCCAGATCATACGCCCCCGGCTCGGTCGCTTCGCCGGCGGCGAGGAAGGTCACCCCGGGATCGTCGGCCGAGCCGGCCCGGGCAAACAGGTTGACCACTTCCTGGCGGTTACTGGCAATCGCCTGTTGCAGGCGGCCACTGTTCAGTGTCAGGGTGCCATCGCGATTGGTTTCGATCCCGATACTGCCCAGCGACGGAAACTGTTCGTTAATCCCGGAAAAATCGGTACCGATCTCCCGGCGTAACATACTGACCACGCCACGAATCGATGCATCGCCCGACAGCGGGCCGGCCTGTTCGGTTTCCGGATCGAAACCGGTCAGCTGTTCCACCACCTGGATCATCTCGTTGTATTTTTTAACAAACCCCTCAATGGCCGCGACTACATCCCGGCTTTCCAGTTGCACATCAAGACGGGTACTGCTGCCGGCGGCCCCCGGTTGCAAACTGAAGCTGACGCCGGGGATCACATCCTCAAAATCATTCGAGGCACGCTGGATATCGATACCCTCGACCCGCACCCGGGCATCGCTGGCGGCCGCCACCTGCTGCAGATTATTACCGCGACCGCGCTGTCCGATCGGGTCGAGAGCCAGGTTGGACAGACCGCTCAGATCGCCGTCATTACCATCACTGTCCTCGACCTGAACGCGAATGCTGTTATCGCTGCCGGGTTGCTCCGCGCTTAAAACCATTCGATAACCGTTACCGTCATTCATGACCGAGGCCCGGATCGGTGCCTCGGAATCGTTGATCGCCACGGCGATGTCGCGCAGGGAAGCCTTGTCCGGATCAATGTCAATGGTTACCGGCACGTTATCGGGATTACTTTGAAAGGTATTGCTGTCGGAATCATAGGCACCGAGCTGAAGTGTGATTCGCCCGCTGCCGAAAAATTTGTTGGCGGAATCGAACGTATCGGTCGCCACCTTGTGCGCATTGGCCAGCTCAATGACTTCGAGATCGTATTCACCGGTCTGGGCCTGGTTGGACGCGCTCACGCTGACTACCCCTTCGTTCGCCGCATTGGCCTTGATGGCGTTGAAGGTTTCCGAGTCCCGTAGCCCCGCAAGCGAAGCCTGGAACTCGGAAACCGCGCCTTTAAATGTCCCCATGGCAGACAAACCTGCCTGGAGTTCCGCTTCCTTGCGGTCGAGTCGTTTTTTGACGGGGGCTCCCTCCGCCGCCACCAGCTGCTCAACCAGTCCATTCACATCGATGCCGGAGCCGATCCCTGCTGATGAAATGGTTGGCATAAAGTACCTCGGTTAATTCACAATGAACTGATGATCTGCCCGGCTTTTGGGCCGGGCAGATCGACCTGCAAGATTGCTATGCAATTGCAATGCCACCCTGTCAGGCTTTCAGCTCCACCAGAAATCCCCGGCGTTGTTCCGCCTCCTCGAGGAAATCCGCCAGATTCCGGGAAATGGCCAGCATCTCCTCCGAAGGTATCTGGCGAATCAGCTCCTGGGTCTGTGAATCAACCACCCTGACCACGTAACGTCCTGTTTTGTCATCAACGCTGAAATCCATATTGCGCTGCAGGGACTGCACGTACTCTTTCAGATGGCTAACGGCCTCCTCCAATGCCTCCGGTGACATCTCGAGCTCCCGGCTTTCCGCCTGGACACCGAGGCTGTCACCGGCAACAACTTGCCGTGTTTCGGCAACCTTGCCTGTGGCATCGGTCGAGGTACCGCGGGACTCCGCCGCACTCACCTGCACGACCACACTGGCGATTGAATGTGTTGCCATAACGTCACCTCTCTCTGTGTGGAGGACCGGCTACAGTGTCCTCCGGGTTCACAGGATATGAGCTTACTGGAGCAAGCTCAGGACGTTCTGCGGCTGTACATTCGCCTGCGACAGCATTGCCGTACCGGCCTGCTGCAGAATCTGCGCGCGGGTCAGCTCGGCGGTCTCCTTGGCGTAATCCGCGTCGCGGATCCGGGACCGGGCTGCCGTGAGGTTCTCTGCATTGGTCGACAGGTTGGCGATGGTGGAACCGAAACGGCTCTGGATCGCACCGAACTCGGCCCGCTGATTGCTCACGGTAGCCAATGCGGCATCCACGGTCTGCATCGCCAGGTTGGCGCCTTGCACGGAGCTGATATCCAGGTCAGCCACGGCATTCAGCTTGGACGCCTCGGTGGCCTCGGCGACAGTCTGACCGGCATTGCCACTGACACTGAAGGACTTGGTGGAGTCAAAGACCACCTGACCAGTGATATGCGCCGTTGCACTACCTTCACCACCTTCACCACCACCGGCAGGAATCTCAGCCTCACCCACGGTGACAGAACCGGCATTATTGTTGTTGGTGATTTCACTCAGGGAAATATTCTCCCCGGTGTTGTTCATCAGGACCACGCCCTGACCATCATCGCTGACGCGCGCGGTCACGCCGGTTCTGGAAGCCACGTCGTTGAACGCGGAGACCGCTCCGGCCAGACCATTGTTGCCTTCCGTACCACTGATGGTGAAGGAGATTTGCTGGGCCTCATCGTTATCCGATTTGACATCCAGCACATAGGCGCCGGCTTCACTGAAGGAGATCATCTCTTCAGTCTTGGCAAAGGCCTTGACCCCGGTCGCATCGCTCTTGGCATCGACTATCTCGGCGATCTTCTTGGCGCTGGTACCGGCATCAATCTGGAAGGTCTCGCTACCCAGCGAGCCGGAAACCTTCAGCTCTTCACCGGCGATCCGCTGTGTACTCGTACCGGAAGTCTCAACCCCTTCCACCCGGAAGTTACCGAACTGGTTGGTGCGGAAGTTACCGGTCGTGGTCTGGATAGTCTGGTTGGCATTTGCGCCGACCTGGAAAATGGCCGAACCGAAAGTGCCGTCCAGCAGTTTCTGGCCGTTGAACTCGGTGGACGTGGCAATCCGATCCAGCTCGGAAACCAGCTGGCCCACTTCCGACTGCAGGGCCTGACGATCCGAGGCGGAGTTGGTGGCATTGGCCGACTGAACCGCCAGTTCGCGAATACGCTGCAGAATATTGCTGCTCTCGGCCAGTGCCCCCTCGGCCGTCTGGGCCAGGGAAATCCCGTCGTTGGCATTACGTACTGCCTGATTCAGACCCCGAATCTGCGAAGTGAACCGCTCGGAAATCGCCAGACCCGCGGCGTCGTCCTTGGCGCTGTTGATACGCAGACCGGAAGACAGACGCTGCAGCGATACCTGCAGATCTTCCTGCGACCGGTTCAGGTTGCGCTGCGAGTTCAGCGACATGATGTTGGTGTTAATAACTTGAGGCATGACGCACTCTCCTACTTTGCTCTGCCCGGCTCTCACTGCGAGGATACCGGGACAAAATACCTAGCGGATATACGGGCTTTGGCCTGTATTCACCGCTCCCATTGGCACTAGCGTCCCGGTACGGGGGTTTTATAGGGTCGGGCGGAAAATTTTTGCCGGCCTCAAGTCACTGAAAAACCGAAAAATTCCGAAATTTTCTTAAACAAAGTCTGACTTTTCAGCCGAAATAGTCACTTATCCGGCCAAGTGGAAGAAACGCAAAGGACGCAAAGGACGCAAAGACGCAAAGGGCGCGAAGAAAAAACTTCAAAGGCACAAATTACGGCCATAGACGCCAATAAATGAAGGCATCCAGAATCACTTTGTGATTATTTGCGCTGAACTTTTCTGGTAGTTCAAGGAATCACAAATTTCTTTAAGTTCTTTGCGTTCTTGGCGCCTTTGCGACCTCTGCGTTATTTTCCAGAGGCTGAGAGAAATGATCAGATGTGGTTGAACAGGGAGATGCCCTGAACGCGGGTATAGGCTTTCTGGGAGGCTTCGAGGCCGGTGAGTTTGAGGTTGAGGTCGCTGACGGCCTTGGCGTAGTCGAGGTCTTCGACTTCGGAGAGGATCTCGCGGATCTGCAGTTGCTGGGATTCGTTGATCTCCTGCTGTCCGTCCATGGCATTGAGCCGGGCACCGACATCGGCCCGCACGTCGAGGATACTTCCCAGCGCGCTGTCCATGCCCTCCAGGGTCCGGTTAATCTCGTTGTGCAAGGCCGTATTGGCCTGGGCCTGGCTGTCATTTTCATTGCGCAGCGCGTCGATAAAACGCTGGATGGTCGTGAACATATCCTGGTTCATGCTCGGGCGGATCACGAAAAAGTCGCCATCGACCGGCTCGCCTTCGACCTTGGTCTGCACCCCGGCAAAACGGATAGCCGACCCTTCCTGATACGGCGTGCCGGCCGGGACGACTTCCTTCCCCTCTCCGTCGATCACCTTGTAGGTAATCTCCTGTTCATTGTCCGGCAGTTTGCGGGTTTCGAAAATGATCGCATAGGTGCCGCCCTTGTATTCGCCGGTGGTACTGCCGGGATCGATCACCCCCGACCCCTTATTACCCGGATCATCCAGGGTGACGAAATCGCCGTTGCCATCCTTGATGTTGCGAAATACCCGGCTCCCGGGATCGCCGGTGGGGATGACCCGGTTTGGACCGATCATTATCTGGCGCTGGCCATCATCCCCGTCATAATCAAAACCGTTGGTTTCATTGCGGGTGAAGGGGGTGAACTTGCTCTTGCTGCCGGCAAACATGTATTCGCCGTTGATATCGGTGGAGTTGGCCAGCCCCAGCAGTGCTTCCTGTAATTGCTCGACTTCCTGCGCGATGAATTCCCGGTTTTCGTTGGTCTGGCTGTCGTTATTGGACATCACCGCCAGTTCACGCACCCGTTGCAGAATATCGGTCACGTTCTGCAACACCCCCTCTTCCAGTTCCAGGCGGGCACGACCGGCATTGATGTTGTCCTGATACTGTTGCACGGTTTCCAGCACATCACGCAAGTTGACAATCTTCGCCGCGGCGATCGGATCATCAGACGGTTTGGCGATACGTTGACCGGTCGCAACCTGCTCCTGCACCTTGCTGAGTTTTTCCTGCTGCTCAAGCATGGCATTGATTGCGGTTTGCTGGGCCTGATGAGAAGAGATACGCATCGTCATATCACCGGAAGGCGTTGATCAGCTCTTCGAGCAACTTGTTGGCGGTGGCCATGACCCGGGCATTGGCCTGATAGAGATTCTGGTACCGCACCATCTTGGCCGCTTCTTCATCGAGATTGACACCGGAAACCGCCTGTTTACGCTCTATGGCCTGATCCAGTAACAGTTTCTGCGCATCGCGATTGATTTCCAGTTCGTGGGTCTTGCTGCCCACGCGTGAAACCAGCTGGGAATAGACTTCCGAATAATCGCTGCTGCCATTATCCAGCACCGGCTTGCTTTGCAGGCGGGCCAGTTCCAGGGCGTTGCGATTATCGCCAACCCCATCCTTGTTAAACTCGATACGGAACACATCCCCGGCTTTGGGCTTACCGGTAATCCGCACCCGAAAACCGTAATCCTGGCCATCCGGTGTGGGGAAGACGTCGGCCCCCTTGTCGGGGTCGTACGGGATACGGGTCGTCAGTTCAGGCGGCTGGGCCGGTTCGGCCGGCGTGGCGGGACCACCGCCTTTTTCATTGGCGCTGATGGCCGGCTGCGCCGGACGGGCCGATTTTTTGATCGGAATCGCGTTGCCGCTGTTATCCAGAATTTCGTAATGGGTGTCATCCACGAAACGAACGGCAAACGGCGGATTGAGCTTGTTGCCCTGGGCAAATGCCGCGTGACTGGTATCCTCGACCACTGCCGCGCTGATCTCGGCATTGCCCTGGTTGCTGACCAGTGCTTCGGTGCGTACCGGCGAGGCCGCAGCAATGTATTTGGTGTTTTTCACCAGCGGGGAGAATACTTCCCCGCCGCGCCGGGTCGGACGAATCACAAAACTGTCGCCATTGACGATCCGGCTCCCTTCCTCCAGATTGATTCGAAACCCTTCCGATTCGATATGCCCTGGCATCTTGTCGTATTCACCGAGCAATTTGTCATCCAGCATTCGCACCAGGCGGTATTTACCGTCGCGATAACTGAGTTCGTAATCACTGGTGGTCAGCTTGTCGATATCGGTAATCTCGGCGCTGATCTTGTAATCGCCCTGGTTACGACCGTTGGGCAGAATGTTGGGCGCCAGTTCCTCGGCTTCGGTAAAGAAGTTATCACCCAGCTTGCTTTCCAGATCCATGCCAAGGCGATGCTGTTCATTAAATGTCTTGGCAATGCCCACGGCAATGCGGCCCAGTTCGTTCTGGGCCGGATCCAGCACGCCGTTGCGAAATTCCAGAATGCCACCCAGACGACCGCCGGAGATAAACTTGGTGATCACCGAATCGCTGGCATTGCCTTTGAAAACAATTTCGGCATGATTGGGATCGAAACGGCTTTTCTCGATCGCCATCTCGGAGACTTCGCTGCCCACCACCAGCGTCTGGCCGTTTCCGATAAACACATTCATACGACCGTCATCCTGTTCGCTGACCCGAACCGAAACCAGTTCAGACAGTTTCTGCACCATCCGATCCCGCTGATCGAGCAGATCGCTGGGGGGCTGACCACTCATTTCCTGGGCATTGATGATGGTATCGTTGATTTTCCCGATGGATTCGGCCAGGTCATTGATATCGGTCACCACGCTTTTCATTTCGGACGTAGCCCCTTCGCGCAGGGTATCGAAACGATTGTGCATGTACTGGAAGCGATCCGACAGGGACTGGGCCTCGCTCAACATGACCTGGCGCGCCGAAGTGGAAGAGGGATCTTCGGAAACCCCGTTAACGGCGGAAAAGAAACTTTGCAGCGCCGGGGCCAGGCCCGCGTTGGGATCGGACAGCAAGTTATCCACCTGGCTGGTGTATTCATAATTGGCGCGCAGGGAGCTGTCGGCCGAAGTATTGGTGCGTACCTCGCCGGCGACAAAATCGTCATACACCCGCTC
The DNA here is from genome assembly GCF_034521165.1 of Thiohalophilus sp. NCBI lineage: Bacteria > Pseudomonadati > Pseudomonadota > Gammaproteobacteria > Thiohalomonadales > Thiohalophilaceae > Thiohalophilus > Thiohalophilus sp. The sequence continues at coordinate 286,477 of NZ_JAXHMV010000001.1, read as the reverse complement.
GACGTTATTCACGGTCACACCGGTGCCGATGGCGCCATTGCCGGCCAGCTGGGGCGTGCGTGTTCCCAGGTCCACCCGCTGGCGGGAATAGCCCTCGGTATTGGCATTGGCAATGTTGTGGCCGGTCGTGGCCAGGGCGCGCTGTGACGCTAACGCCCCCGAAACACTGACACCGAGCAAATCACCACTGGCCATAATCGTCGTTGCCTCTTATCGGTTAACCGGTCGCCTGTACATGCTCGACATCCTGTCGGGCCACGGGCTGCTGCAGGACATGACGCTGCATAATGTCGAGTATCTTGTCGGCATACTCGGGATCCGTGGCATAACCGGCGCGTTGCAGGGAACGGACAAACTGTTCCGGTGAAGCCGATTGTTGCAGGGCTTCGCCATAACGGGGATTACTGCGCAAAAACGCCACATAATCGTGGAAGCTCTCTTCCAGCGAATCGTAGGCCCGAAACGGCGCCCGCTCCTGCACCGGCAGACCGTCGCGGTATTCCAGCGTCTGCTTCATGACCCTGTCGCCCTGCCACTCCTGCCCGGCCTTGATATTGAACAGATTGAACGTTGGCTGACCATCGCCATGGCGCAACATATATTTGCCCCAGCCGGTTTCCAGCGCCGCCTGTGCCACCAGCGCTTCCGGTGCCGCATCCAGCTCCTGCGCTGCTGACCGGGCCAACGGCCACAGCGTCTCGACAAACTCCTCGGGACTCTCGAATTCCAGATCCGGCCGGGCCTTTTGAACCCCGTCGGACTGGCTCTGGCGGGCTGGCATCGATGGCGCAAGACTGACCGCCGGCAGACTGGCGGCCGTCGCCGGCTGACGCTGAACCGGCGAGGATTCGCCGCCAGGCGGCAAATATTGATCCAGCTGCCGCACCAGATTGTCGGCCAGCCCCAGCCCCTGGCCCCGGGTCATCTCCAGGGATATCTGCTTGTCGAACATGTCGCGATACAGCTCGCTCTGATTGCTATCGAAAATCGGATCGCCAAAGCTCGCCTCGCGCATGCTCTTGAGCACCATTTGCATAAACACCCCCTCGAACTGCTTGGCCACCTCGCGCAGGGTCGCGCGTGGATCCTGCTGCGACTGATAACGCAGACGCGACAGATCCGCCATATCCGTATAGCTGGACGCCTGCGAAAGGCCGGCAACGGGGGGTTGTTGATTTAACATACTCTGGAATATGCAGTAAGCATGCCAATATTCAGGGAGCCAGTTCTCAGGCTATCCCAGCGTGACTGTCATTTTTCAAGTCCCTGGCATTAACGCGGAGGGCGCAGAGGCGCAAAGACGCGGAGAAAATACTTTTTCATTCATCCTCTGCGACTCCGCGCCTCTGCGAACTCTGCGTTATTTCCCAGAGACCCATTCAGGAAGTGTCAGGTTGTAGGCCCGGTTGCGCGCCGCGCTACCTGGCACCCTTGCTCAGGTTCAAGGTATGTCACGTAGACTATTGCCAACGTGACCTGCGTAACTGTCATTTTTCAAGTCCCTGGCATTAACGCGGAGGACGCGGAGGCGCAAAGACGCGGAGAAATAACTTTGCAATCATACTCTGCGGCTCCGCGACTCTGCGTCCTCTGCGTTATTTTCCAGAGGCCCATCTATGAAGTGTCAGTCGTAATTTCAGTTCCAGGGGCCTGAACCTGGGACCTGTTTTAGATGACCACCAGCTCGGCGCGCAGGGCGCCGGCTTCCTTGAGGGCTTCGAGGATGGCGACCAGATCGCCGGGGGCGGCGCCGACTTCGTTGACGGCCCGGACGATTTCATCCAGGGAGACACCGGGGGCAAATTTGAACATCCGACTGTCGGCCTGTTCCACATCGATGTCGGTACGCGGTACCACGGCGGTTTCCCCGCCCGCCAGCGGTCCCGGCTGACTGACCATGGGATCGGCGGTAATGGTCACGGTCAGGCTGCCGTGGGCCACGGCGGCGGGCGTCACCTGGACATGTTTGCCGATCACGACGGTGCCGGTGCGTGAATTGACGATCACCCGGGCCGGGGACTCGCCCGGGGTAAAAGTGAGATTCTCCAGCATGGAAACAAACGCCACCCGTTGCGCCGGGTCGGTCGGGGCGTTCACACTGACCGAACCGGGATCCACCGAATGGGCGGTACCCTTGCCAACCGCGCGATTAATCACCCGGGCCATGCGGGTCGAGGTCGTAAAATCGGGATGATGCAGATTCAGCACCAGCTCCTTTTCCTGCCCGAAGGGCGTATCCACCACGCGCTCCACCGTCGCCCCGTTGGGAATGCGGCCGACCGTCGGCACATTCACGGTTATGCTGGAACCGTCATTGCCGGCCGCGCCAAAACCGCTGACTATCAGGTTACCCTGAGCAACGGCATACACATTGTCATCCACGCCGCGCAATGGGGTCATCAACAGTGCGCCACCGCGCAGGCTGTCGGCGCCACCGACCGAGGACACTGTGACATCAATGGTTTTGCCCGGTTTGGAAAACGGTGGCAACTCCGCATGGATGCTGACTACCGCGACATTATCGGCTTCCAGATTCTCTCCTTCGGGGATACGTACACCGAGGCGGGTCATCATATTACGCAGGCTCTGTTGCGCGGCCGGCCCGCCCCCGTCACCGGTACCATTCAAACCAACCACCAGACCGTAACCGACCAGCTGGTTACTGCGCACCCCGGCGACCCTGGCCACATCCTTGATGCGCTCCGCCTGAGCCAGCCCCGGCAACAGTCCGAGCACAAAAACCAGACCGACCACAATCGTAAAACCCAGTTCTTTTATGGAAAGCATGCGTCTGTCCTCAACTTGATACTGTGGCATGATCGTCGATTAATACGGCCAGGTCGGCCCCTGGAAGAATCGGGCCAGCGGACCCATGCTGTTGGCCGAGGCAATGAACCCCTCGCCGGAATAGGCCACCCGAACATCCGCCACCCGGTGCGATGAGACCGTGTTGTCGGGTTCGACATCCTGAGGCCGGACGATGCCCATAAAACGGATATATTCATCGGACTGGTTCAGCAGCAATATTTTCTGCCCCCGGACCACCAGATTACCGTTGGCCAGTACCTTGTGCACGGTGACACTCAACGTGCCCTCGAACGAGCTGCTCATCTCACTGTCGCCCTGCCCGTTAAATTGCCGGTTGGCGCCCAGGTTGTTCTGCAATATCGGCTTGCCGTTCTGGGTCACCTGATCCCCCGCCAGCTCCGGCCCGGGCATATCGACCTGTTGATCCTTGGCGCTGTTGGTACTGGAGCTGGCGCTCGCGCTGGTTTGCTCTTCCAGTTGTATAGTCAGAATATCGCCGACACGGCTGGCTGTCGGGTTTTCAAACAAGCTGACCCGCATGCCCGGTTGATAAATAGCGCCATTATCCTTGCGCGGCACATTGACCACGATCGGCTCGGCGGGTTCGTAGCTTTTTTCCTCGGCGGTTTTTTTCGGCACAAAGGTACAGCCGTTGGCCAGCAACAGGCATCCGGCGAACATAAGGATCATTTTGCTATTCATGCTGGCTCACCTGTTAAAGATTGTTGTTGGCAAACTGCAACATCTGATCGGCGGTGGAGATGGCCTTGGAATTCATTTCATAGGCCCGCTGGGTTTCGATCATATTCACCAGCTCCTCCACCACATTGACGTTGGAAGTTTCCAGGGACCCCTGAAACAGGGCACCAAAGTTCTCTGAATCCGGGGCCCCGGTCTGGGGATCGCCACTGGCTCCGGTCTGGACATACAGGTTTTCACCTCTGGGCTGTAATCCGGCCGGGTTGGTAAAATCGGCCAGCTCAATCGTACCGACTTGAGTGGGTGCCGCATCGCCCGACTGCAATGCCGAGACCGTCCCGTCACGACCGATGGTCACACTGGTGGCATCTTCCGGGATGGTGATATTCGGTTGCAGTCGATAGCCGGACGAGGTCACCATCTCGCCGTCCTTGTTCACCTGAAATTCACCGCTGCGGGTATAGGCCATGGTGCCGTTGGGCATCAGTACCTGAAAGAAGCCCTGCCCCTGAATCGCCATGTCATAGGGATTCTGGGTCTGCACCAGGCTGCCCTGGGTATGCATTTTCTGCGTTGCGACGGTCCGCACGCCGGTGCCGAGTGACAAACCGGACGGCAACTCGGTCGCCTGGCTGCTTTGTCCGCCGGCCTGGCGCACATTCTGGTACAGCAAATCCTCGAACACCGCCCGGTCCCGTTTGAAGCCGGTCGTATTCACGTTGGCCAGGTTATTACTGACCACATTCAACCGGTTTTGCTGCGCTTCCAGACCGGTTTTTGAAACCCATAATGCGCCGCTCATGTCACTTCTCCATTACCAAATTTGTTTATCTGCCGGAATCACTAGCCGGATCGTTCGCACACTTACGCCTGATCAATCTGTTATTAACTCATTTGCATTATCTGTGCCGCTTTTTGATCATTGCGTTCGGCGGTCTTCATCATCTTGACCTGCATTTCAAACTGCCGGGCCAGATCGATCATGTTAACCAGCGCCTCGGCAATATTGACGTTACTCGACTCCAGCGCGCCGACGGCCAGCCGCACATTGGCATCCGCCTGCGCCTGCTCCCCCTCGGCAAGGCGCATCAGACCGTCCTCGCCCTTGTAGAGCTCATCCGCTGGTGGATTGACCAGCTTGATACGATCCACTTCCTGCATATTCGCCGCTTCATCACCCTGCGCAATCAGACTAATGGTGCCATCACCGCCAATTTCGACTTTGCTGCTCGGCGGCAGGCTGATCGGACCGGCTTCGCCCATCACCAGATGCCCTGCACCGGTTTGCAACAGGCCGGTACTGGTGACCTGCAGATCACCGGCACGGGTATAGGCTTCATTGCCATCCTGCCCCTGTACGGCGATCCAGCCCTGCCCCTTGAGTGCCACATCCAGTGACCGGCCGGTGGTCATCAATGAACCGGGATTCAGATCCGTGCCCGGCTTTTCCGTCATGCCATAAACCCGGGTGGGCATGCCCGGCCCGTAGACCGGCATGCTGCGCATGGCGGCCAGATCCTGCCGGAACCCGGTCGTGTTGACGTTGGCAATGTTATTGGCATTCACCGTTTGCGCCTGCATGGTCTGGCGGGCGCCGGTCATGGCCACATAAAGCATCCGATCCATTTCAGACTGCCTTTATCCGTTTAACGAATATTGATAATGGTCTGGGTAACGGTATCCGCGGTGGTGATCACCTGGGCGTTGGCCTGGAAATTCCGTTGCGCGGTTATCATTTTGACCAGCTCGCCGGTCAGATCCACATTCGAACCTTCCAGGGCCCCGGACTGGATCGAACCCAGACTGCCGGAACCGGGTGTACCGTTCAGGGCCGCCCCGGACGCAAAACTTTCCGCCCAGGTGGTATCCCCAAGTGGACGCAGGCCCTGCGGGTTTGAGAAATCAGCCAGACTGACCTGACCGAGCACCTTGGACTGACCGTTGCTGTAACGCGCCTTGATCATGCCCGCATCATCGATATCAAAGCCGCTCAGACGACCGGACGTAAAACCATTTTGTGACAGCGCGTTCACATTGAATTTGGTGCCGAACTGCGTCGTCGGTGTCGCGGACAGCAGGTTGACATCAATATTCAGAGGATCGCCACCGGCACCGACATCAATCCCGCTGTAACTCACCATCCCCGGCGGCACGGCCTCGCCATTAATAGATGCCAGCGCGCCTGAACCGTCAAACTTCAGGGTGTCACCGGTATACGGTGGCGTCTGTTCGCCCTTGGCACTTTTACCGTTCACGAACATGTGCGTTTCCCAGGTATTGGGTTCTTCGCCCTTGACGTAATACATGGTAGCCAGATGCCCGTTACCCAGAGAGTCATAGACCGTCAGCGAGGTTGAATGATTGTAGGAATTGGACACTTCGGGATCGAACGGCTGGGTCGTCGGCGGAGTCTGCTCGCTATCGAGATTGATGCCCACATCAAGCCGTGACGTGGCTTTTGGTTTGATATTGGAATTATCCAGTCGCAGGGCACCGACATCACCGGTAATGTTGCCTTCCTCGTCCGCATTATTGACCACCAGGCGTTTGTTGCTGCTGTTGGTCACATAGCCTTCCCGATCCACCTGGAAAGATCCGGCGCGGGTGTATTCGCGTGTACCGTTGTTATCCAGGACGAAGAACCCGCGCCCATTGATCGCCAGATCCATCTTGTTATCGGTAAACTCGATGTTGCCCTGCCCGAAATTCTGATTAACCGAGGCCAGGCGCACGCCCGACCCGATGGCGTTGGACGATCCGCCCTGCGTTGCCGCATAGACATCGGCAAATTCGGCACGCGCTTTCTTGAAACCGCTGGTACTGGCATTGGACACGTTGTTACCAATGACCTTGAGATCTTCCGACGCGGCGTTAATCCCACTTAATGCTGAACGAAATGGCATGATTGCTTCTCCTGTGTGGAATTCGTTACATAATTTCCCGAACGTCACTCATGCTCTTCGAGCCGGCGTTCGCAAGATTTAAAGTAATACCCTGTCCCTGTTTCCCGATAGAAACACTCTCGACATTGTCCATGACCATGGGATCAACAGACTGTGTTTTGCCGTCGACCACCATCTCGGCCTTGACTGTATAGGTCCCGGCCGGATTCTGTTGTGCCAGTGAAGGATTCTCACCGGCATCGGAGGCGCCAGCCTTGCCGTCCCAGCTAAAATTCACCATGCCCTGGTTCTGGCTGCCTTTGTTAATGGTATGAGCCAGCTCACCACTGGCGTCATAAAAGGATATCTTCAGGTCGCCGGTGCTGGTAGGCAGATCCACCGCACCCTTGAGTTCACCGCCTTCGGGCAATACAGCCTTGTCCCCCGGTATCATTACCTTGCGCCCCACCATGCTCGATGCCTGCAGGGCATGATTCGACTTGAGGGAATCGCTCAGCGTACTGAATGATTCCTTGATGTCCTTGAGGCCACTGACCGCACTGAATTGCGCCATCTGGCTCAGGAACTCCCCGTCTTCCATCGGCTTGAACGGATCCTGCTGATTCATTTTGGTCAGCATCAATTTCATGAAGTCTTCCTGCCCCAGATCAGACTGCTTGCCGCTGATCTGCGAACCTGTGTCAGCATTTCCGTTTGCCTGCCCCGGTGCCGGCTTTTTAGGCTGAGTCAGCCCCAGGCTTTCAAAGGAGGTGGCATTACCCTTGTTGATACTGTCCATTATGCTGTCTCCGAATTAATTACTGACCCATTGAAAGGGTACGCATCATCATCTGTTTGGCGGAATTCATGACTTCGACATTGGTCTGATAAGAACGGGATGCCGAAATCATGTTGGCCATCTCTTCCACCACATTGACATTGGGCAAAAAGATATAACCTTCTTCATTGGCCATCGGATGCTCTGGGTTGTATTCCATCCTCAGCGGCTCCTGGCTCTCCACCACGCCCTTCACCTGCACACCAACACTGCTGCCATCGCCGCCCAGCTGTTTCATGATTGGCGCGAATACGGGGTGACGCGCTCGATAGGTTTCACCGGTGCTGCTGCTGACACTGTTGGCATTGGCCAGGTTACTGGAAGTGGTATTCAGCCGAAGTGACTGGGCGTTCAGCGCGGTTCCGGCGGTATCGAAAATATTAAACAGCGACATGGTTTACTGGCCTCCCTTGAACGCGGTGATTAGTTTTTGCAAACGACCATTGACTATCTGCAACGAGAACATGTAACGCATAGAATTCTCGGAAAACGCGCCCATCTCGACCTCGCTCTCGACAGTGTTACCATCCAGCGAGGGCTGCAACGGCTGGCGGTACATAACCTGCGCCCCCATCTGGTAATTCTCCGGCTGCATATGGCGCCGGCTGGTCGCCTGCATCGGGCCGGCATTAGTGCCCAGCTCCTGGGCATCCCGCAGGGCAGCACGAAAATCAATATCGCGCGCCTTGTAACCGGGTGTGTCCGAATTGGCGAGGTTGGCGCCGAGCAGCTCGGCCCGCTTCGCCTGCAGATTCAGGGCCGTCTCGTGGATTCCCAGTACACTGTCAAAATTCATTGGCATGGTTGCTATCCGTTGTTGCCGTTGCTGTACAGCCCGAATATTGCAACTGCCGTGCCATATTTTTATGGCTATAAAAAACAACAACTTGGGGTATCAGAGGGGAGGCAACCCACGCTTGCCGGCGGCAAACCCTGGCCAAACCGGCAGACAATCACTTTTTCTGGTTCACTGGAAATAACGCGGAGAACGCAAAGACGCAAAGAACGCGAAGTAATACTTGTGTTTAGTTGCGGGAACCCGGGGAATGCGCAGCACCCCAAACAGGCATCCAAATCTCTGATGAGTAACTAAAAGGCTTTACTTTGCGTCCTCTGCGACTCCGCGTCCTTTGCGTTTCTTCCACCACTTTTGATAAAGCGGTTCAGGCTTTCCAGTTTTCCTTGAGGCGGTAGACGACACCGTCGGGGAAGCGGCACATTTCGTAGGCCTGGCTGTAACCGGTGGGGGATTCGGAACCGCCGAGAAACAGGTAGCCGCCCGGTTTGAGTACCTGGGTCATGCGATTGAGGATGTCGGTCTTGATCGGTGAAGAGAAGTAAATCAACACGTTGCGGCAGAATATCAGATCGAACTTGCCAAGATTGCTGAAACTCTTGAGCAGATTCATCTCGCTGAACCGCGCCATGTTGCGGATTTCCGGCTTGACGGTCCAGCCGCCGTCGCCGTTATCGGTGAAATAGCGCTGCCGGCGTTCCGCGCTCAGGCCGCGCCCGAGGCTGAGTTCGTCATATTTGGCATCACGGGCGATCCGGATCACGGTCGGGGAAATATCGGTGCCCAGGATGTCCGTATTACCGTTCCAGACACCGGGGCGATTTTGCTGAAATTCCTTGATAGCGATGGCGATGGAAAAGGCTTCCTGGCCATAGGAGCTGGCCGCCGACCAGATACGCAGCGGATTGGGTTTTTGTGCGGCGAGCTCGGGAAGCAGGTCTTTTTTGAGTATTTCAAACGGATAGATGTCCCGAAACCAGCTGGTCTCGTTGGTAGTCATCGCATCGATGATGCGCTCGCGCAGTACCTGGTTTTTGTTCTGACGCAGGGCCTCGAGCATTTTACTGAGCGAGTCGAACGAAAACTCCTCGGTCAGCCGGTTGAGTCGGCTGGTGACCAGGTAATGCTTGTTATCACCCAGTACAATGCCGCAGGACTCTTCCAGAAAATGACGGAATGCATCATATTCCTCTTTGGACAACAAGGGCTGGCTCACTTGGCTCGGTTTCTCGTGGCAATCAGGTGCAAACTCAGAGTATTTGCTTTTCCTGCAACAGGTTGACGACTTCTTTCGCCAGCTCATCCGCCTGGAATTTTGGCACGAATTTATCGGCCCCGACTTTTTTGATCATGGCATTGTTGAAGACACCACTTAATGAGGTATGCAGCAATACCGGCAGTTGACGCAATTGTTCATTTTGTCGAATCTCCTGCGTCAGGGTATACCCATCCATTTCCGGCATTTCCACATCCGAGATCACGGCATCGACCAGCTGCCCCGAGCCAAGCATGTCTTTTAATAACTGCAACCCTTCGCGACCGTTTTTACCAACGATCGGCTGCATCCCCATCTGTTCCAGGGTGCGGGTGATCTGGTTACGGGCCACGCTGGAATCATCCACGACCAGTATCCGCACCGGTTGTTGCGAACCGCCCCGATACTGCTCGGGTTTGTCGAGTTCGGCGAGGGTACCCACCAGATCGGCCAGGACTTTTTCGACATCGATGATTTCGACCATGTCATCTTCCACATGTGTCACGGCCGTCATGTAACTGTTCTTGCCCAGCCCACTCGGTGGCGCCTTGATCTCTTCCCAGTTGAGATTGATGATGCGCTCGACATTACTGACCAGAAAACCCTGGATTGAGCGGTTATACTCGGTCACGATAACAAACGCGTCCTCGCACTTGTCCACACCCCGTTTACCGATTGCCTTGGCCAGATCGATGACGGGTATCGTCCGCCCACGCAGATGCGTGATACCGCACACCATGGGATTGCTATGCACCATCCGGTTCAGCGGTGGGCATTGAATCACTTCATGAATCTTGAAGACATTGATGCCGTAACGCTGCCGGCCGCCCAGCCGGAACATCAGCAGTTCCAGTCGGTTTTCTCCCACCAGATTGGTTCGTTGGTCCACGCCGTCGAGCAAGCCCGCCATAAATCACCCTTGAGTTCGTAAGTTCCTGTATCTTCGGATATATCGGCCCGCTACCCGTATCCTTGAGGCGGCGAGCCTTCTCCCGGTTGAATTCCTGTCATGGCATGCGGCTTGCATCATACCTGTTGCCCGTCACGCTAGCCGTTCTTCGGCCCGGTCAGGCGGCGGACCGGTTCCGGCCGGCGGTCTATTTCATCAGGACAAGACATTGTAATTGTTATGATTTTCAGATTCCTTACCACATTACGGGCGCCCCGCTTACAACGCCCGGCAACGGCGCCCCCCCGGCAAGTCACTGCCGGCGCCGCCGCGCGTGCCGGTTTTGTGGCGCTGATGCTGCTGTTGTTGTCGGGACTGAATACCTCGGGCTGGGCGGCCAGCAGCGATTCTGCCGCAATCCGCCAGGCTGTGGAAGCCTATTTACAGGAACAATTCGGCCCGCCGGGCAAGGATCTGGATTACACCATCAACCAGCTGGATCCCCGGTTGAGGCTGGCGGCTTGTGACGAGCCCCTGCGGGTCGGTTTCCCGCCGGGCGGTCGCCAGAGCGGTTATACCACGCTCATAACCGAGTGCCGGGGCCGCAATGGCTGGAAGATTCATGTCCCGGTGAGTATTCGCCGTTTTGCCGAGGTCCTGGTGGCGGTGCGCAATTTGCCACGTGGTACCCGCCTGTCGAGCGACGATGTGCGTGCCGAACGCCGGGAGATCTCACGCCTGAATCGGGGCTATTATCGCCGCCCGGCCGAGATCGCAGGCCAGGTATTGCAACGCAGTGTCCGCCAGGCCCGGGTCCTGAATCCGGCCAGTGTCGCCCGCCCCCGGCTGGTGCGCCGCGGCGACGAAATCACGATTATCGCCCGGGCCGGGAACCTGACCATTCACGTCAAGGGCAAGGCGCTGATGGACGGTACCGAGGGCAAAAAAATCCGGGTCCGCAACCTGCGCAGCAAAGAAGAGCTGCAGGCGACAGTGGTCGGTCCCGGGAAGGTGAAAGTAACCATTTGAAACGTCTGTTTTTTGAGTCCGGCGCTAAAGAAATGCCGAAAATGGACGCCAATCGGATAAGGCAGGAGTGAACCATGGCGAACGACATCAACAGCATTAACACCAACCGGCCCCAGCAGGCCGCCAGGGATATTGCCGAGCGTGTCAAAAGCGAGGCCCGTTCATCGACTTCGGAACAGAACCAGAACGGGAATGAGGGCAGTGACAAGGTCAGCCTGACCAGCACGGCCAGCAAGCTCAAGGACATCGAACGCAGTATCGGCAGCGATGCCCCGGTCAACCAGGATCGGGTCAATCAGGTCAAAGACGCCCTCTCCCGGGGAGAATACCGGGTGGACGCTGATCGGGTCGCCGACAAGATGATCGACTTTGAAACCTCGTTGCGCCGTTAAGAGGGCAAACCATGGCCGATCCCACGCTGTTACCGATTCTCAAGGACATTGCCGCCCACCTGACGGCCCTGCAGGAAACCCTGCAGGCGGAATACCAGGCGCTGTCCGATAACGACCGGCCGGGCATCGAACAGGCCGCCCGGGACAAGAGCCGCCTGACCGCCTCGCTGGACGATCTGGAACAGGAACGGGTCACGCTATTACGCGAAGCGGGGCTGGATCTGGATCGCAGCGGCGTCATGGCCTACCTGAGCCGCCAGCAAAACAGCACCACCGATCCGATAGCCCGAATCTGGCAGGACATTGAACAACTCAGCCGTGACTGCGAGCAACAAAACCGCATCAACGGCATCATCATCGAACACAACCGCAAACGCACCGAAACGGCCTTGAATATCCTTCAGGGCCAGACCGGTAACACGGAACTGTACTCCGCCTCGGGCAGCACAGTCTCCGCATCGAACCGCCAATCCATCGCTACCAAGGCCTGAGCGCTCTCGAACCGCTCACATCGAGCTGTATATGTGCAACAGATTGGCCTGTCGATTCGGGCCGATTTGGTGCCCTGTTGCGGCAGTGCTACAATCTTCGCGCCTTTCCATCGGCCCCGATAGCTCAGCTGGATAGAGCATCCCCCTCCTAAGGGGAAGGTCAGAGGTTCGAATCCTCTTCGGGGCGCCATTCACAGCACATAATTAAGAACAAGGAAACCGGCGATTTCACGGGGACGAGGCACAACTCACCGGCTCCCTTGTAACACGTTGACCGGCCGCGATTCTCAGCCGGTACTCCAGGCCCGCGGCTTGATCATCCCGGCCACCTTGCAGGCCTGTTTCACATAACCGTAGGGGAACAGCTCGAACAGATGGGCCTTGGCGGTTTTCTTGTCGAAGCCCTGCTCCTTGACCAGATAATCCACCACATGGCGCACGTCCGGAGCGACCTGATGCTCGGCCCAGTAGCGGCGCATGAAATTGAGCACCGCCAGATAGGTCTCATCCAGCTCCAGTCCCTCTTCCTCGGCCAGTTCCCGGGCGACGGCTTCATTCCACTGCTCCGGATCGATCAAATAACCTTCATTGTCCCGTTCCAGTTCTGTCGCGGTCGTCATCGGAGAACTCCTTCTTGCCTGCTGTTAATGTAGTAAAAACGATATAAGTATCATCTAATGCAGTCAAACGATATTATTTGCTGTATAATATCGCCATATTCGATATAAGGAGAGGCAGATGGATATCGAACAGGCCCGGACGTTTCTCGCCATCACCGCCAACGGCAGTTTTCTGGAAGCAGCCCATCAGTTGCACCTGACCCAGTCCACAGTCAGTGCCCGCCTGCAGCGGCTGGAACAGGAACTGGGTGCCCGGCTGTTCGTGCGTAACCGGGCCGGGGCGAGCCTGACACCGGCCGGGCGTCGGTTTCTCGACTACGCCAAACGGTTAGTGCTCACGGCCGATCAGGCCCGCACCGAGGTGGGACTGCCGGAACGCTACCGGGCCAGCATCCGGATCAGCGGGCGTATCGCTCTGTGGGAAGGCTATCTGCCACAATGGGTCGGCTGGATGCGCCGCCAGGCCCCGGATGTAGTCATTCGCAGCGATATCGGCTTCGAGGAAGACATCATGCGCGGACTGATCGAGGGCAGCCTGGATATCGGCCTGATGTACACCCCGACCCACAGCCCCGGGCTGATGGTCGAGGCGCTGTTCGACGAAACCCTGATCCTGGTCAGCACCCGGCCCGACGACACCGGCCCCGGCGAGGATTACGTCTATATCGAATGGGGTCCGGGCTTTTATGCCCGCCACGCGCAGAGCTATCCGGATCTGGAGGGGCCGCCACAAATTGCCAACATCGGCTGGCTGGGAGTGCAGTTGATCCTGACCAACGGCGGCAGCTGTTTTCTGCCGGCGCGCATGGCCATCCCGTTTATCGAAGCCGGCCAGCTTTACCGGGTGGCGGATTCACCCGAGTTCCGCCACCCGGCCTACATGGTCTATCCGCGCCACAGCGATCACCCGGTCCTGGAACAGGCGCTGGCGGGATTGCGCGAACTGGCCGCTAGCCAGCATGTCATGGCATAAACGCCATCGTCGCTGCCGACGACGAATTTATTGCATTCGGTAGCAATGGCCACGCACCTCGGCGGAACATTTCCATTTGCCGTTGCTGTTTTGCCGGCAATCGGGATTGGCATAGGACCAGCGGGTCGGGGCATTGCCCTGTTCAATATCACTGAATCGCGGCCCGTCCGATCGCGCCCCCTTGGTACTACAGCGATCATTAATATCATTCACCGACTTGAGCCGGGCATTGGCGATCGCCCGATCGCGATCCGAAAACCAGGTAAAGTTTTCCCTGCTGACCACCTCGGGCATGGGTTCGTACACCTTCTGTTTTTTACGCGAAGACGAGCCCTTGTCGGACCCTGTGCGGGTAGCAGTGCCTGTCGAACCGGAGGGTGAAGAACTCCCACCACCGCTGTAACCCGACGACGCCGCACCGGCACTTTGCGCCAGCAGCTTCTGGCTCGCGCGGCGTTGTTGTTCGACCAGGCGCTGTTGTTCCCGCTGGCGACGCTGTTGTGCGGCGATTTGCTGGCGGCGCCGCTCGGCGGCGGCCTGCTGCTGGCGCTGCCACTGTTCACGCTGACTTTGCGCCTGCCGTTGCGCGGCCTGCTGTTGCTGGCGATATTGCTGCTGGCGTTGCTGTTCGCGCCGCGCCTGTTCGGCCAGCTGCCGGGTGCGGGCCGCATTCTCCTGTTTGATGCGATTGATTTCGGCGGTCGACTGCAAGACCTGGTTGGTGATGCTCCACCAGTCAACGCCCGAGGATTGTTGTTGAGCCGCCATCTCCTGCTCGCGGCGGCGCTGCTCGGCCAGTTCCCGCTGGCGTTGGCGTTCTTTTTCCGCCTCGCGGCGGCGACGCTCGGCTTCCTTGGCACGCCGGCGCGCCTCGGCCAGCTCCCGCTGGCGCTGGCGTTCGCGGGCGTTTTTGGCATGCTGCATCTCGATTTGGCCGGAGTGGGCCAGCTCACCCAGATCCAGCGAGGCCGTGCCCTTTTTCCTGATCGCCTCGGCCAGGGGATCATTCTGGTAATTCGACGGCCGCGGGTTGGCGGGTAAATCGATCCGCGAGTCACTTTGGCTAGCGGTGCTGCGCCGCTGCAGATGGCGGGTACGCACGTAGCCGGTCACCGCCGGCTGTTGCAGCCTGACCTGGATCCAGCGACCGTCAGAACTGCGCTTTTTTGAACGCAATTGGCTGCCGGCAGGTAACGTCGCCACCACGTCGGCGCCGGTATCCGGCGTGGAGCGCACCGTCACCGCCTCGCGGGTTTCAAACTGCTGCACAAACGGTACCAGTGCCGCCAGGGCCACCACCGGGCTCGACAGCAGCAACATCACCAGTAGCAGGCCCCGGACGGTTGTACTTGACCCTGTCATGCTCAATCCCCTGGGCTAGCTTTTACACTGACGCGCACCGGCGCCCTTGAGCTGCCCACGAAACTCCCGGCAACCGCATAACAGCGTCCCCTGTTCGATCAGTTTTTCACAGAACGCGCGACGCTGCTTGCGCGCCTGTGCGATTCGGGCCAGACGTTGCTGGCGTGCCTGTCTGGCCGGGCCTTCCAGACGGGTATAGAGATCCAGCGCCTCGGCATAGTTGGCGCCGGCGGATCCGGCCAGGTTGATGTAGTTCTGCACCCGATCGTAGGCCAGCTCAGTGTTTCCATTGGCCTGTAACGCCCTGGCTTCATAGAAAATGGATTCCATGCCGGTATCGAATCCCAGCGTCTGCAGTTCGGTCATGTGGATCAGATAGTTGGTCCAATCCTCTGCCAGCAGCGCATCCACCCAGCGTTTGCGCAACAGTTCGATGACCGCGCTGTGCGGCAAACCGTCAAAGTCGGTCCGGATTTCCTCGGCGGAACGGTAGCTGTAGCCCGTCGCTTCAAGCTCCTCCTCACCACTGTATACCTGATGCGAGGTATTGTTGGATGGATTCACCCAGTACGAGCAAGCCTCGCCCCGCTTTCCCTTGAAACAGTAGCCTTCGCCACTGGGAAGGCCCTTGTCAAACTGGCCGATAAAACCCCGCCCGTCGGCATAGATAAGCTGACCGTGCAGGTTCAGCGCCTTGAGCTTGGCACTGGCGGAATCGCGCGGGCGCGCCAGTGGCAACGCCTCCTCTTTTTTTGCGGCACCGAACAACACCGGACCGGTATAGCGACGGCCGTCGGGATACCTGATCTGGCTGTCGATACCCGGCAGCGCGAGGTTCGGCCGCATGCTCAAACCAGAACCTGATTCCGGACTGCTCCGGGTTACGACCAGATCAGCCTTGCTACCCAGTGCCTGGCTTTCAAACGTCAGGGTAACCTTGCTGCCCGGATCCCCCGTCAGCATCTCGATGAGCAGTGGTAAGTCCGGCCGAACATGAGCCAACCTGACACCGTCGATTGCCACCAGGTTGCCACTATTAATTGCTCCCAGCTTCAGATAATCCACTCTCAGAGAAACAGCCTGCATCGCTTTGTGCAGCGGTTGATGCGCGATCGGCTGAAGTCGGTAACGTGGTCCTTCATCGATTGAAACCAGCGCGCCAACTTTGCCGCGCTTGTCATGCGGGAAGCGCGCGGTTAACCGACCTCCGTCATCATAGGTAAAAGTGCCTTGCCGTACATAACCACAGTCGCTCACCTGCCCCTCGAAACGCGCATTGGTCCAGCGCAGTTTCAGTGGGTTCGGCAGACATTCATTACCGGGTGGAATGTTCGATTCGACCGGAGTCAGCAACCGGGCATTGAGATTGGCCCATTGTTTTACGTCGAGGCGGATCACCTGTACCTTCTGGATCAGCAATGATTCATCATTTCGGGCATCGGCACCATCGATGGGTTCAAGAAACGGTTTTTCGTATTGGGTCCATTTAAACAAACGAGTATCGCCGGCTTTCACCACAACCTCGACTGTCTGCTGTGTGGTGACTGTTTCATTACCAAATCCATACTTGCTCTTGGGCTGATTGAGACTAGCTTGCAATGTATATTTGCCGGGTAAAACGGTATAAAAGAATGGTTTCTGCCGGGAAGGATCGTGGGAAATATAGAATCCATCCGCGACCTTTGCGGCAAATAATCCGTGGGAGGATAAAGTGAATCCGCGTTTTCGTGTTGCGTTCCAGAACTCGCTGCCACCGCTCTGCTTGTGCGCATAGATCCCTATCAGCGCCCGATCCTGAGGCACATCCAGCGCCTGTTCCAGCATCTTGCGACCCTCGGCGGGGTCGATTACCTCGGTGGGTGTGGCGCAGCCCCCGACAAAAATAGCAGACAGCACTCCCCAGACAGCCAGGTCTCTCACTAACCGCATATCCCCTCCCGCTCCCGCAGATTGTTATTATCAGGGTAAATTATCGGTGAGCAGTATATTGGCTTGAGAAAAAAATGCCATACTGGCCGCTCAAGGCTTTTTCCCTACGAGCAATCTGTGTATGCTCGGTACTTGTTAACGATGATGTCTGAACACGCCACGCTATTAATTTCCCTCGGCGCCCTGTTGCTGCTGGGCATGGCCACCGATGGCATCGGCAAGCTCACGCGACTGCCACGCGTGACGTTGTTGCTGATATTTGGATTTTTGATCGGCCCGGGTGCCCTGGATCTGCTGCCCGATCGCAGCGAAGCGTGGTTCGAGCTGATCACGACTATCGCCCTGACCATGATCGGTTTTTTGCTCGGCGGCAAACTCAGTCGCCAGGGCATCTTCCGCCACGGTCGCGCGGTGATGGGCTATTCGGTGCTGATTGCCCTGCTCACGACCGGCGGGGTGATCCTCGGGCTGCTGTTGTTGAATACACCGCCCCCACTGGCGGTGCTGCTGGGCGCTATCGCGGCCGCTACCGACCCGGCCACCACCATCGAGGTCATTCGCGAGAGCAACAGGGATAACCGTATCACCCGCACGTTGCTCGGGATCGTGGCGGTGGATGATGCATGGGGGTTGATTATCTTTTCCGTGGCGCTGGCCGTAGCGGCGGTGTTGACCGGCAACGGTTCCCTCTATCAATCAATTCTGCACGGAGTCTGGGACATCGGCGGCGCGTTGTTGCTCGGACTGGCCATCGGCATCCCGGCTGCATTGCTGACCGGCCGACTGCGGCAGGGCGAGCCGACTATTCTCGAAGCGCTGGGCGTGGTGATCCTCTGCGCGGGGCTCACCGACTGGCTGGCGGTCTCGCCGTTTCTGGCCGCGATGACTCTGGGCATGGTGATCGTCAACCTGGCCCGGCATCATACCCGTCCCTTCCATGTCATCGACGATTTCGATCGCCCTTTTCTGGTGCTGTTCTTCGTGCTGGCCGGTGCGCAACTGGAACTGCTCAGCCTTCTGGAAATCGGCCTGCTGGGCAGCGCCTATGTCCTGTTGCGCATTATCTCCCGCTTTGCCGGCGCCTGGAGCGCCGGCGCCTGGCTGCATACGTCCGTCAATGAAAGTAACCGGCTGGCCCTGTCGCTGATGCCGCAAGCCGGCGTGGCCATGGGCATGGGACTGGTCGCCGCCGAACGCTATCCGGCATTTTCCGAAACTCTGATCAGCGTCGTCATTGGCAGCACCGTCCTGTTTGAAATCCTTGGACCGATCCTGACCCGGCGGGCTTTGAGTACGCTGCCAGAATCAAACGCTGCCAAGGAACACAACTGAAGCAAACGAGTCACGTGTCACAGGAATAACCGTGCAGGCGCAGCCCGTCTTCGAGATAGTCGGCGATGTAGGGGATAGCAATGATCTGCTCGGGGGAGCTGGAGAGCAGATTCTCCACGGCCGTCTGCAGCGCGACGTCCCACTCCTCCAGGGCATAATCCTCCCGGCCCAGCCAGCTGAGCGCCAGCAGCTGGGCCTGCTGATCCGGTTCCAGATCCCCGATGGCGTATTTCAGTTCCCGGTAAACAGGATCATCCCGGTGATCGGCCAGCACCTGCAATGCCCAGTCGTCACCGGGATTGTTCGGCATCTCGGGAATCACCACCGCTTCCTTGGCATGAAACTCGCGGGCCAGCTGAATAATGTTGCAAACCCGTTCTGGATTGAGTTCAAGCATCGTTGTCCCTCCTCTCGTTCAGTACCCGGGCCGGATACAAAAAGTGTCGTTAGTGAACCGCCCTCAATGGCGAACGCCCGGTGTTTCAATCGGCAACCCGTTGCCACGGGCGCTCATATACACTTCCAGATCGATATATTCCTGTGACCCCGGCTCGTAAGGCATCGCCCGCAGGGTGCCATAGCAACCGATATATTTCTCGTGCAGGCTCATAATCGAGCCATCGGTAATCCGGTAAATCGGGAACCCGTTGATCTGTGCCTGATTGAGTATCTGGCCGCGCAGGCGCTGGCCAACATACATCTCATGACAATGCACGCAGGCCATATCACGTTGACCGATACGGGTATGAAAAATCTCCTTGCCTGCTTCGTAATGCTCACGCATCGGTCCACTGACATCCACGTTCACCTTCTCACCCCGGGCGAGATAACGTACAAAGGTCTCCAGCGCAATCAACTCGTCGGCATTATAAAGCATCGGAAACTCTTCCTGCCGATCCGCATAGCACTGATTGATCTGACTTTGTAACGTCACCGGACCACGTTGTGAATCATACTTTGGATAAGCCGCGATCTGCTCGGGATCGAGTTTTTCCCCGTTGTCACCATGACAGGTTGCGCAGGACTTACCATTGAACCCCGATTTCTGGAAAAGCTCGCGTCCGAGATCGACGGTCATCATGCCCGGATTGGCAAAATCATCATCCTGCATTTCTTTCAGCTCATCACTCAGCAGTTCATAACTGGACTGCGGTTCCAGTGCAAACAGCGAGCCGGGCAACATCAACAGGGCAAATGGTAAAAGCCGCATAAACCGATTCACCATCTCACACCTCATTTCAGTGTCATCAGATAAGCCACCACGTCTTCCACTTCCTGGGCGGTAAGCACCGTGGTTTTGTAGGCCGGGTGGGGTCGATGGTATTCGCCGGGCCGCTTGTACAAAGCCGGCATAATGGTGTTGGGATTGATCCGTTGCTCGTTAACGACTCGCAAGCGCAGCTGGCCCTCGCTCAACCGGGAACCGACGCCATCGAGCGGGGGCGCAACGGTACCGTGCATGGGTTCCTCGGGAATCGGCATGTGATGGCAGGCCAGACAATTACCGCTATCGCGATCGATCACCACCGCCTTGCCCCGGACCGGATCGCCCTGTAATCCGCCAAGCGGTTCGGGAATGGCATCGCCCACCGCTTGCCACTCGACATACTCTGATTCATCGGCAAACAGTACGGCCGGATACCAGAGAATGAAGAATGATAGAAACCACGGGATTTGCCATTGAAATCGCATCATAATGATAATCCTATCATTTTGCTCAGGGCAGGCAAGAGAGAGATTGATCTGCATCAACCTTACCCCGTATTGCTTCACTCATCCCCTGATTCAAAACGGGTTGACAGAAATTGATGGACAGGCCGCACGGTACAAAACAAGCGCTCCCCAAAAGTCGAAATAGTTAACACCTTATAAAACTCCGTTACCACTACTAACAGCCGTCAAAACCGTGTCGATAGCAATAAATCAGGCTTATCCATTCTCCCGGCGTCGAAGAAACTTACACTCATAATTCAGCTCGAGGAGTGTATTGTGGAGAGAGTCCCCTCCACCATTTCAGCGACAAACCGGTCCAGCGATGAGCGAAGGTAAGCCGGAAAGAATAATCACTATATTTTCAAAAAGTTAAATCAGCTCGCAGATAAACCATGCTGTTTATCTCTAACTGTGTCATTAATCTCCCGGAAAAATGGTCATAAAATGGGTTGTGCGGCACATATCTTGCTTTGAGTATCTTGTTCATACACGGAATCCGGGTCGACAGACTTGCTTATAACCAACCAAGAATAACAGGACGCGATATTATGGACTTTAAAGTTAAAAAACTCGGTCAATTACTTGCGATAATGGCGTGTTGTGGTCTGGTACTGACATCGGCCAGGGCGGTCATTATCGACGATTTCGAGGATGGAAACATCACCGAATATAGCTCAACCGGTACTTCTCTGGCAGCCACAGGCATTGTCGATGGCAGCCATGCCCAGGCCGGCAGCTTCGGGCTGGGCATGGGCACTGATCTGGGACTGCAAAACGATTGGCTTTATCGCACGGATATCTCCATCTCGGAAGGTAATGTACTCTCTTCCTGGGTCAGATTTGGCAATTCAGGACGCGCCTATCTCGGCTTTGGCGCCGATGCGAACGGAACCCAGAGTTTTGTACTTGCTCCCAACACCGAAGACATACGATTTCAGGACAACTTTGGATACGGCTTCTCAGAACTTGATATTTCGAGTCAGACATTTTCATTTAACCGCTGGTATCGTGCCGAGGTTATCTGGAGCACAGGCGGCGCTGTGACCGGCAACCTGTATGACAGTGACGGTACTACCCTGCTCAATACCGTCAACTCCAGCGTCAGCTACTCGTCCACGGGCGGTTTGGCATTGCGTGGATTCAGTAACGTGTCATTTGACACCATCGAGCTCAATCCCGCTGCCGTTCCCGAACCGGCGACCCTCGCACTGATGGCGTTGGGTCTGTTCGGTATCGGCATCACCCGCAATAACAGGCGACGCGCACCGAGATCAACCCACGGCGCCTGAGTCAGTCTCAACAGACGCCCCACAGCCCGACAGGCGCAGGGAGATGAAAACCCGCCTGCCCCCTTCGGGGCCGCCGTACCAAGACCGATAACGACAAAAGCCCGCATAAAGCGGGCTTTTATCGTTATATGGCGCGCCCGGAAGGATTGACGTGAGGCCATCCCTGGCCTCACGCCCCTGCGGGCGACACTTTGTGTCGTCCAAATCGGCTTTCCTGCCGATTTGTCGAACCGGCCATTTGAAGTCGGAGGTTCGTATCCGGCTGGTACAACGGATAAAACAAAAAAGGCCACCCGAAGGTGGCCTTTTTTGTTTTATATGGCGCGCCCGGAAGGATTCGAACCTCCGACCGCCTGGTTCGTAGCCAGGTACTCTATCCAGCTGAGCTACGGGCGCATTAGAACAGGGGCTAGGTTCTAGTCGCTAGTGACTAGTAACCCCAGATCGTCAGGGAAGGCGCAATATACTGATTATCGGAACCAGTTTCAAGCCAAACCCCACCTAGCCCCTAGTAACTAGAACCTAGAGACTGAATAAAAAGGCCGCCCCCAGGGCGGCCTTTTTATTCGATATGGCGGAGAGAGAGGGATTGTCTCGGGGCCTTCCCTGGCCCCGAGCCCTTCGGGCGCCGTCGCTCACGCTCCGGCGACCAAATCGGCTGTCCCTGCTGATTTGTCGAACCGAAGGGTTCTCATCATGGCCTCCCATCACCTGATAATTAAAAAGGTCACCCTTGGGGGTGACCTTTTTAATTATTGGCGGAGAGAGAGGGATTCGAACCCTCGATGGAGCTATTAACCCCATACTCCCTTAGCAGGGGAGCGCCTTCAGCCACTCGGCCATCTCTCCGGGACCCCGTTTTACCGGGGAGCAAAGGATACTAGGGCCGGGGGCCGAGGTAAAGTCTCAGCTGCCGGACTCCTGGGCGCTGCTGTCTTCTTCGCTCTTGATCCGCTCGTAAATCTCTTCGCGGTGGACGGAGACATCCTTGGGGGCATTGACACCGATGCGCACCTGGTTGCCCTTGACACCCAGTACTGTCACGGTGACTTCGTCGCCAATCATGAGTGTTTCACCCACCCGTCTGGTCAAAATCAGCATTTCAATCTAACTCCTTTTCGGATAATTCAGTAAGTTCTGTCCTTCGGCAGGCCTGATAGCGGGCAGGCTCAAACCTAGGTATCGTCAATGCGTCACTAAACTTTAGTAAATAAACAGCGGCAAAACACCGGATTTATACCGCCATTTCCTGCTCAAGCCCGAACGCGCCGTGCAGGGAGCGTACGCCCAGTTCCAGGTACTTTTCTTCGACCACCACGGAGATTTTGATTTCTGAGGTGGAAATCATCATGATGTTGATCCCCTCCTTGGCCAGGGTCTCGAACATCTGGCTGGCCACCCCGGCGTGAGAACGCATGCCAACGCCAACCAGTGAGATTTTAACAATCGATTTGTCGCCGGCAACCTCGCGCGCACCCAGTTTTTTGGCAATCTCCTGCAGCAGTTTCAGGGCCTTGTCGTAGTCATTGCGATGCACCGTGAAGGTGAAATCGGTGGTTCCGTCCGCCCCCACGTTCTGGATAATCATATCCACTTCGATATTGGCGTCGCCAATCGGCCCCAGAATGCTGAATGCCATACCGGGCTGATCCGGAACGCCCAGGATCGTCAGCTTGGCTTCATCGCGATTGAAGGCGATGCCGGAGATGACAGGTTGTTCCATATCCGCTGCTTCCTCATAGGTAATGAGTGTACCGGGGCCTTCCTCAAATGAGGATAGCACCCTTAAATTGACATTATATTTGCCGGCAAATTCCACCGCGCGGATCTGCAGGACTTTCGAGCCCAGGCTGGCCATCTCCAGCATTTCCTCGAACGTGATGCGCTGCAGGCGCCGGGCTTCGGCCACCACCCGTGGATCGGTGGTGTAGACCCCGTCCACGTCAGTGTAAATCTGGCATTCGTCCGCCTTGAGGGCCGCGGCCAGCGCCACCGCGGTGGTATCGGAGCCGCCACGGCCCAGGGTGGTGATATTGCCGTCTTCGTCGCGCCCCTGAAAACCGGCCACCACCACGACCCGACCCTGCTCCAGATCGGTACGCATGCGGCTCTCGTCGATATCCAGAATCCGCGCCTTGGTGTGTGCACTGTCGGTCAGGATATGCACCTGCGAGCCGGTGTAGGAGCGGGCCGGATAGCCACGGGCATTGAGTGCCATACTCAGCAGGGCAATGGTCACCTGCTCGCCGGTGGAGACCAGCACATCGTACTCCCGCGGATCGGGCTGGTCACTCACCTGATTGGCCAGCTCGATCAGCCGGTTGGTCTCGCCGCTCATGGCGGAAACCACCACCACCACGTCGTGGCCGGCCTGGCGACTGGCGATCACCTTCTCGGCGACATTTTCGATTTTCTCGACATTGCCGACCGAGGTGCCGCCATATTTTTGAACAATAAGAGCCATAACACCTTTACGCTGTGCCCAAAGGGCGCAAATTAAACACTAGTTGGCAAAAGATTGGAAGGCGCGAACCGCTCGGATAGCAAAATGCAACGGCCAGGAGACCGTTCTACAGCCGATGGGTCAGAAGAACCGATTCAACCGGCGAGCTTTTCGCGCACCCACTCGGGCACGCTGGCCAGGGCGGCATCCAGTCCTTCGGGCTGGCTGCCGCCGGCCTGGGCCATGTCGGGACGACCGCCGCCCTTGCCGCCGACCTGTTGCGCGACCATATTCACCAGTTCCCCGGCCTTGAGTTTGTCGGTGTGGTCCTTGCTCACGCCGGCCACCAGCGCGACCTTGTCGCCGCTGACCGTGGCCAGCACCACGGCCGCCGAACCCAGCTTGTTCTTGAGCTGATCGACGGTCTCGCGCAGCGACTTGGGGTCGGCGCCGTCGAGGCGCGCCGCCAGCACCTTGAGCCCGTCGATCTCCCGGGCCTGGGCGGCAAGATCGGAGCCCTGGCTGCTGGCCAGTTTGGCCTTGAGCCGCTCCACCTCTTTTTCCAGCTGGCGGTTGTGTTCCAGCGTCTGGCGAACCCGCTCGGCCAGTTGCTCGCGCGCGCCCTTGAACATCCCGGCCAGCTCCTCCAGCTGGGCTTCGTTCTCCTCCACCCACTGCAGGGCCCGCTGGCCGGTCATCGCCTCGATACGACGCACCCCGGCGGCCACGCCGCCCTCGCTGATGATCTTGAACAGGCCGATATCGCCCGTGCGCTCGACATGGGTGCCACCGCACAGCTCCATGGAGAACTCGCCCATGCGCAGGACCCGCACCGCTTCGCCGTATTTCTCGCCGAACAGGGCCAGCGCGCCGGCGGCAATCGCGGCATCCGGCGCCATGACTTGCGTTTCGACCGGATGATTACGCCGGATATGCGCGTTGACCAGCGTCTCGATCTGCTGCAACTGTTCGCGGCTGATCGGCTCGAAATGGGAGAAGTCGAAACGCAGGCGATCGGCGTCCACCAGCGAGCCTTTCTGGGTGACATGCTCGCCGAGTACCTGGCGCAGCGCGGCATGCAGCAGATGGGTGGCGGAATGGTTATAGGCCGTGGCCTGACGGCGTTCGGCATCCACGCTCGCCTCGACCTGTTCGCCGGTTTTGATCGCCCCTTCACTCACCTTGCCGAAATGCAAGAAGACCTTGCCGCCCTGCTTGCGGGTATCCTCGACCGTGAACTTGCCCCCGGCCGACTGCAGCCGGCCACGATCGCCCACCTGGCCACCGCCTTCGGCGTAAAACGGGGTGCGATCCAGCACCAGCATGCCGGCCTGGCCCTGATCCAGTTCCTCCACCGGCTGGCCGTTTTGATAAATCGCCTCGACCGTGGCCGGGCCGGCCAGCTGCTCGTAACCGGTAAACTCGGTCTCGCCTTCCACCTGCACGGCTTCGCCGTAATCGACGTCGAACTGGCTGGCGGAACGGGCCCGCTCACGCTGGGCGGCCATGGCCTTGTCGAAACCGGCCATATCCAGTTGCAGACCGCGCTCGCGGGCGATGTCGTTGGTCAGATCCACCGGGAAGCCGAAGGTGTCGTACAGTTTGAAAATGGTCTCGCCGGGAATCGTCTGATCGGGCAGATCCGCGATCGCCTGATCCAGGATCTGCATGCCCTGATCCAGGGTTTCGGCAAAGCGTTCCTCTTCCTGCTTCAAGACTTTCTCCACCATGGTCTGCTGTTTGACCAGTTCGGGATAGGCCTCGCCCATCTCTTTGGCCAGGGGTTCAACCAGTTGATGGAAAAAGCCCTGTGCCGCCCCCAGTTTGTGACCGTGACGAATCGCCCGGCGAATGATCCGCCGCAGCACATACCCGCGCCCTTCGTTGGAGGGCATCACGCCATCGACGATCAAAAAGCTGCAGGAGCGGATGTGATCGGCGATCACCTTGAGGGAGTTGTCCTGCTTGTCCTTGCAGCCGGTCACTTTCGCCGCGGCATCGATCAGGCGCTGGAACAGATCGATCTCGTAATTGCTGTGCACGCCCTGCATGACCGCGGCCAGGCGCTCCAGTCCCATGCCGGTGTCCACCGACGGCTTGGGCAGCGGATTGAGGGTGCCGCTTTTGTCCCGGTCGTACTGCATGAAAACCAGGTTCCAGATCTCGATATAGCGATCGCCGTCCTCGTCGGGACTGCCGGGCGGGCCGCCGGGCACCCCGGGACCGTGGTCGTAGAAAATCTCGGTACAGGGACCGCAGGGGCCGGTATCGCCCATGGACCAGAAATTATCGCTTTCGTAACGCTTGCCGCCCGGCTTGTCGCCGATGCGGGTAAAGCGTTGCTCGTCCACGCCGATTTCCTTGAGCCAGATATTGGCGGCGTCTTCGTCGTCCTGATAGACGGTGACCCATAACTTGTCCGCCGGCAGTTTCAGCGTCCCGGTCAAAAACTCCCAGGCATACCCGATCGCCTCACGCTTGAAATAATCGCCGAAGCTGAAGTTGCCCAGCATCTCGAAAAAGGTGTGATGGCGGGCGGTATAACCGACGTTTTCCAGATCGTTGTGCTTGCCACCGGCACGCACGCAGCGCTGGGAGCTGACCGCCCGCTTGTAGGGGCGCGGCTCCTGGCCGAGGAAGGTCTCCTTGAACTGCACCATGCCGGCGTTGGTAAACAGCAGGGTCGGATCATTGGCCGGCACCAGCGGGCTGGAGGCGACAACTTCGTGGCCCCGCTCGCGGAAGTATTCCAAAAAGGCTGTACGTAATTCAGCACTGCTGTTCATCATGGGTATCCCAATCTCAGTCATCATCCCGCACCACGTTTTGAATCTGCTCGGTGGTAAATCCGCGCTGCTGCAAAAAGCGCATCTGCCGGGCTTTTTCCCGGTATTCCCCGGGTAAAGCGGCCCCGAATTTCCTGACGCGCACCTCCCTGGCCAGATCGATCCAGACCGGGCTGCGTTCATCCAGGTATTGGGAGATCAGCGTCTCGCTGACACCTTTTTGCGACAGTTCGGCAATGATCTTGCGCGGCCCGGAGCCCCGGGTCTGCCGGGAATGCACGAACGCTTCCACGAACCGTTCGTCACTCAACAGGTTTTCATCCGCAAGGCGCTGCAATGCCGAGTCGACCTCTTCTTCGGCATACCCCTTGCGCACCAGCTTTTGCTGCAGCTCGCAGGTGCTGTGTTCGCGGCGGGACAACAGATCCATCGCCGCTTCACGGACGCTTTTAGCCATCTCGAAACGGCGTCACCGGATTCAGGCTTCGGCTTCGGCCTCTTCCAGCGCGCTGTCATCGGGCGCGTCGGCCTGAACCTCTCCCTGAGTCTCAGCCGGCCCGGGCAGCAGCTTATTGCGGATCTGGGCTTCGATCTCCTGCGCCATTTCCGGATGCTCCTTGAGGAAATTCCGCACGTTATCCTTGCCCTGACCGATGCGATCGCCGTTATAGCTGTACCAGGCGCCCGATTTATCCACCAGCCCTTCCTTGACACCGAGATCGATGATCTCGCCCTCGCGGGAGATGCCTTCGTTATACAGCAAATCGAATTCCACCTGCTTGAAGGGCGGCGCCACCTTGTTCTTCAGCACCTTGACCCGGGTCTCGTTACCGATGACCTCGTCACCCTTTTTGATCGAACCGATACGCCGGATATCCAGCCGCACGGACGCATAGAATTTGAGCGCGTTACCGCCGGTGGTGGTTTCCGGGCTGCCGAACATGACCCCGATCTTCATGCGGATCTGATTGATGAAAATCACCAGGGTATTGGAGCGCTTGATGTTGCCGCTCAGTTTACGCAGTGCCTGGGACATCAGCCGTGCCTGCAGGCCGACATGGGTATCGCCCATATCGCCCTCGATTTCCGCCTTGGGGGTCAGTGCCGCCACCGAGTCGACCACCACCACGTCCACCGCGCTGGAGCGCACCAGCATGTCGGTGATCTCCAGCGCCTGCTCGCCGGTGTCGGGCTGGGAGACCAGCAGATCATCCACGTTAACGCCCAGGCGGCCCGCATACTGGGGATCCAGCGCATGCTCGGCATCCACGAAGGCCGCGGTGCCGCCGTGTTTCTGGCATTCGGCGATCACCTGCAGGGTCAGCGTCGTCTTACCCGAGGATTCCGGACCGTAGATCTCCACCACCCGGCCCTTGGGCAGGCCGCCCACGCCCAGGGCAATATCCAGCCCCAGCGAACCGGTGGAAATCGCCTCGACATTGCGCACCGCCGAGGTATCGCCCATGCGCATGACCGAACCCTTGCCGAACTGTTTTTCGATCTGGCTCAGTGCCGCACTGAGTGCTTTTTTCTTGTCTGCATCCATGGTATTTCTCCTGTAATGTATCGAATGAAATCGCTCCCTGTGTCCTGGCTCACGTCTAATGGCACCTTCAGCAAGGCGAGAAGCGGCCAGATGCAAGGCGCTTGCCCGCAGGGGTAGCCATCTACCTCAAGGGCAAGCAACGCCGCAGATGGCCGCTTCTCGCCTTGCCCGAAGGGAGCCACCGAGCCGCGCCATTGCTGTGTTGCAGCGCTTGACAAGGGAGTCGCCATTGCCTGCGCACTGCGCCTTGCACTGGCGCGGCTCGGTAGCTCTGAAGGCGTCATTAGACGTGAGCCAGGACACGATCCCACGCCCACTCGTAACCCGGCGCCATTATTTCACACAACCCCGGCCACGGCCTAGCCTCGATTTGCCCCGGCCCGTCGTCGCCCGCCCCCCTGCCCGCCTTTACAACACAACCACCGAAAACACCGAAGCCACGGAACAACCTGTACAGGTCACAGTTTTTTTCAGTGGCTTCGGTGGCTTCAGCGCAGTCGATGGTTTTCTTGAGGGTCCTGACCGATCAGCGGCCAGCGTTGCAGGATGCGATATTCCGCTCCGCTCGGCCGGGTTTGGGATTCGACCAGCACGAACTCATCAACCGGCCACAACAGCGGTGGTTCAAGTCCCTCGCGCAACGGCGGTCGGCGCAACTTGCGCGCCAGAGTCAGATGGGCCTGCCAGGGCCGTGGATCAATGGGAAAACCGCACTCGCCCAGCCCCTGCCGCAACTGGCTCACCAGGGCCAGCAATGGCGGCGGGCTGCTGTCGGGGGCGATCCAGCCAACCCGGGGGCGGGACCAGAAGCCGAGCCGGGAGAAGCAGAGAGTAAAAGCCTCGGCCCGTACCTCGTCGGCGACGTGCCCGGCGCAGGCGCGCCGTTCGGCATCGGTGGGGCCAAGATAAACCAGGGTCAGATGAAGTTGTTCGCGCTGCAGCAGGCGGGCCTGGCGCCGATCGAACAATGCCCGGGCGACATGTTGCAGGCGGTGCGCCAGTTCGGGCGGCGGCCACAGGGCAAAAAAGAGACGCAGGCGGGGCTCATTCACCGATCAGCTCAAGGATACCATCCAGCGCCCGGACCA
Source organism: Thiohalophilus sp. (assembly GCF_034521165.1). Classification (NCBI taxonomy): domain Bacteria; kingdom Pseudomonadati; phylum Pseudomonadota; class Gammaproteobacteria; order Thiohalomonadales; family Thiohalophilaceae; genus Thiohalophilus; species Thiohalophilus sp. The sequence goes on along the minus strand of NZ_JAXHMV010000001.1, from coordinate 257,317 downwards.
CCGCCTGGCGGCGCACATCATCGCGGTTGCCGTTAAATACGCAGTGCTCGCTGCTGATCGACGTGCCGTCACCGGCAAGCCGCTGCGCCCAGCCGAACCAGACCAGTCCCAGCGGCTTGTCGGGCCGTCCGCCACCGGGGCCAGCGATGCCGCTGACCGACAGGGCCAAATCGGCCCGGCTGTGGCGCAGCGCTCCCTCGGCCATGGCCCGCACCGTCGGCTCGCTGACCGCGCCGTGTTCGTCCAGCACGGCGGCCGGTACCGCCAGCTGTTCCTGCTTGGCCTCATTGGAATAGGTGACAAAGCCGCGATCGAACCAGGCGGAACAACCGGGAACATCGGTTAGCAGCTTGGCAATCCAGCCGCCGGTACAGGACTCGGCGGTGGTCACTGACAATGAGCGTGGCTCGAGCCGTTCGCTGATCCGGTGGGCCAGCGCCAGCAACATTTCATCACTCGGGATTCGGCTCATCGTCCCCTGTCCGCCTTACTCATTTTCATCGAAGACACTGGTAATAATAGCGCCGATTTCGTAACCGTCCCCCCGCCGCTGTTTGGCCATGCGCACCACCCGAACCATCGCATGCAGCGGCGCGGTCACCTGCTTTTCCGCCGCGATTCGGATCTCCACCGGCGTATCAACCGGAATCTCCTCGGCGGCGATGAACATCATGCCGCGCCCGCTGAGATTGGCCAGTCGTCCGATCTGCTCGCTCCCGGCGCCCTGCGGCTTGAAGTGGATATCGCAATCCACCTCGACGCGAATGAAATCGCGCTTCTCGTCATAATCCCTCGGCATCCGGCCTCCCCCGTTTTGACGTCTTGCGCCGACGTTTTCTTATTAATTACAGCGAACTGTATGGCAGCCACCGAATCGGCGCAAGCCGATTCAGGGACGAGTGACGAGAAAAAGCGATAGTGTCTTTCTTGCCTTTATGCCCGGCACAATGCCTTCCTGGCTCTAAAAGCAATTTAATTCTTTGCGTCCTTTGCGCCTTTGCGTTCTCTGCGTTATTTCCAGCTTTGCCGGACAGGAGAGTTCACTGTGCGGGGCAAAGCCGATAAACTCCCAGCCCCCATTACCCATTACTCCTGCCGCATAGGCGTTACACCATTGTTTTACAAGGATAGTTTTAAGAACGCCGCATAAAAGCTACACTATACTCAGCCAGTGACCTTGCTCCCACCGGTTCCGGCCGATGCGGTTCCCGAAGAAGCTTGCGGCCTCCGGGAGGGCGCTTTTCGCCGTCAAAGAGGTAGATCGGGCCGGCCTGACCGTTCGTGTGACCAGCCCGGAGCGCACCCCGGTGGAGGTTTCGCACCTGGAGTCCCTGCGCGCGTACCGGCCGCGCAAGCCGCACTATCTGATGCGCAGCCGGGGTACCAGCGCCGCCAGGCGGGCAATGAAATCCAGCGCCTCAAAGATCACATGCGTGGTGCCGTCCCGGTACGGCGTCTTGAGCTGGTAACGGATGTTGCCATTCGGCGTGAGTGACAGCCGCTTTTCCGACACCGCCGGACATCGGGGAAGGCAACCGGGAACTGGTCGGTCACCTGTACTGGGTGGCGGCAAAACTGGCGAAGGATATGGGCTTTGCAAACGACGGCTATCGGACAGTGATGAACTGCGGAGAGAATGCAGGCCAGACGATATTTCACATCCATCTGCACCTTTTGACAGGCAAGCCTCTGGGATGGCCGCCCTATGCCGATAATACAGAAAAGGGCTGAGACTTTTTGATCTGGGAGCTGCCTTCGCAGCCTTCAGGAGCTGGTGCAGAGCCTGGCTGGGGGCAAGTGTTCAGAACCGTAGAGCGCCATGGATGGCGCGACCGAGCCCTACAGGGACGTATTAACGGGCGTGTTCTGAACATTTGCCCCCTGCCAGGCAATAACTCCCAACCAACAGACCACAGAGGCGGAAACTGAATTACCGGCCGACGACCCGTTCAGTCTCATCCATGGGCGTGTGACGAACATCCTCGCCCTCGACAAGAAAAATCACATGCTGGGCGATGTTACAGGCGTGGTCACCGACCCTTTCCAGAGATCTCAATACCCACATAATGGAAAGACAACTGGAAATGCTTCTCGGATCTTCCATCATATATGTCACAAGTGAGCGGGTCGCAGCCTTGTATTCTTCATCGACACGCTTGTCTTCCTTGATGATGCGCAATGCCATTTCGGTATCGAAACGCGCGAACGCATCAAGAGCGTCTCTGACCATTGCGACAACGTGCTGGGCAATATGCCGGGCCTCAACATATCCCCTGGGCGCTGCCACGAAGTTGTCGCTCTCATCAAACATTGATAACGCGAACTTGGCGATCTTTTTCGACTCATCACCGATACGCTCAAGGTCTGAAACCATTTTTACCACTGAAATCACCAGGCGCAGATCGCTGGCAGTTGGCTGCCGTTTTACGATCACCCGGTTGGCTTCCTCATCGATCAGCAATTCCAGTTGATCAACTTCTTTGTCCTTGACGCGGGTGGCTTCCGCCAATTCGTAATCGTGGTTTTCCAGGGCCTCCATGGCTTTGACGATCTGGTCTTCGACCATACCACCCATCTTCAGGAAATCGTCGCGAAGCTGGCTCAGCTCGGTGTTGAACTGCTGTGATATGTGCTGTAAATGGCTTTCATGACTTGTGGACATAATAAATCTCCGGTTCGGCTCCTGCGGCAATAATATCGGTCTTAACCAAAGCGACCGGTAATGTAGTCTTCCGTGCGCTGGCACTTCGGCCGCTGAAAGAGATCGTTGGTCTCGTTGTATTCAATCAGCTTGCCGAGGTACATGTAAGCAGTATAGTTGGATATCCGCGCTGCCTGCTGCATATTGTGGGTCACAATCAGCACCGTCACTTTGCCGGTCAGCTCGTTAATCAGATCTTCTATTTTCGCAGTGGCGATGGGATCCAGCGCTGATGTGGGCTCATCCAGCAGAAGGATTTCGGGTTTGACCGCCAGCGCGCGGGCAATACACAAACGCTGCTGCTGGCCGCCTGATATGCTCAGAGCCGGATGGTGAAGCTGGTCTTTGACTTCATCCCACAACGCCGCCTGTCTCAGCGAGGTTTCAACAACTTCGTCGAGGGTCTCACGCTTGCGGATGCCACGGATTTTCAGGCCGGCGATCACGTTCTCGTAAATCGACTTCGGGAAGGGGTTCGGTTTCTGGAACACCATGCCGACCCGCATCCGGACAATGTTAGCGTCCAGGTCAATCAGGTTTTCATCTTCCGGTAACAGATTGATGGAACCCGAGTATTTCACCCCCTGATAGAGGTCGTGCATGCGATTGAAGCAGCGCAGCAACGTGCTTTTACCGCAGCCCGAGGGGCCGATCAGCGCCGTGACTTTCTTGTCCACCAGCGGCATGCTGACATCGTCAATCGCCTGGGTGCCATCGGCGTACCAGAATTTCAGGTTGGATACCCTGGCCCGCAACGCGCCTTCTGGCTCAAGGTACCAGTGTTCACGGGTTTCACTGGGTTTCGCGGTACGTCCACCCTGATGGGCGGACTCACTGATTTGTATGGTAGACGTTTGATCCGTACTCATGGGTCGCCCCTTTTTAAACCTATTGATTAATTAGTTCATCCGAACAATGTGACACGTGTTCGGTCAGGACTTTCGGGCCCGATAGCGAATATAAATAGCCAGTCCATTCATCGCCAGCGTCATTACGATCAGTACGGCACCGGCCGCCGCCGCCGTAATCTGAAAGTCGGCTTGCGGCCGGGAGACCCAGCCAAACATCTGGATCGGCATAACCGTAAACGAACTGAACAGCCACTCAAAATTCAGGAACGGAGGCTCGCCACTGACCGGCGACGGCGGCAGGAAAGCAATATACGAAAGCGCGCCAATGGTGATAACCGGGGCAGTTTCACCAATCGCACGGGAAAGCCCGACGATCCCACCAGTGATAATGCCCGGCTTGGCGGCCGGAAGGATATACAGAGACATGGTCTGCCACTGGTTGGCGCCAAGGCCATAGGCCGCTTCCCGCAGTTCGCCGGGAATTGAACGTACCGACTCCCGGGTGGAAACAATGACAATCGGCAGTATCATCAGCGCCAGCACAAGCCCCGCGACCAGCACCGTCTCGCCCATCCCGAAAGTCTGGACAAACAGCCCGAGCGCCAGCAGGCCATAGACAATCGAAGGAACACCGGCCAGATTGGAGACGTTGATTTCAATAATGTCGGTAAACCAGTTCTTGGTGGCGTATTCCTCCATGTATAACCCGGCACCAATCCCCAGCGGGACAGCGACAACGGCCGTCACCAGCATAACCATGATGGTGCCAACCCAGGCGGAAAGAATACCGGCTTCCATGGGCTTTCGCGATGGAAAGCTCGAGTAGAAGTCCGGGTTAGTCCACTGTGGCGCCCCGCGGATAGCCAGATCAAGAAACAGTGCCAGCAGGGTCGATATGGCAATGAACAGAACGATAATGCCCAGGGACGCAAAGATAATGTCTTTGGAATGATTCTTTCTGGAAATCGACGCGTAATCGATACCGCTTTGGATGTTTGTAGCCAATGTGTTCATAGTCACCTCAGTAAGCCTGGCGGTAGCGCTTGCGCAGGAAGAAACCGATCAGGTTGAAAACCAGCGTCAGCAGGAACAGCACCAGACCGGCCGCAAAGATCGACAGGTAAGCAATGGAGCCATGGCTGACATCGCCGAGGCTGACCTGCACAATAAAGGTGGTGATCGTCGCCGCGCCTTCCATCGGGTTGAAGGTGAAGTTTGGCATCTGGCCCGCAGCAATGGCCACTACCATGGTTTCACCCACGGCTCTGGACATGGCGAGAATAAAGGCGGCCGTGATACCGGATATGGCTGCTGGAATCACTACCTTTACAGCGGTGTGGAAGCGGCTGTAGCCCAGGGCGTAAGCGCCTTCACGAATGCTGTTGGGCACCGCCCGCATGGCGTCCTCACTCAGGGAGGTGGTGTAGGGCAGTATCATGATTCCCATCACCAGACCCGGCGCCAGCATATTGAAGCCCGGTAGTTCCGGAAAAATAATCTGCAGCAAAGGTGTCACAAGAAAAAGGGCGAAGTAGCCATAAACCACGGTAGGAACGCCTTCCAGCAACTCCAGTATCGGCTTGACCGATTCCCGGACTTTATCCGGCGCGTACTCGCTGAGATACACCGCCAGGGTCAGGCCAAAGGGAATCGATACTCCCAGGGCAATACCCGACACAACGAGGGTGCCCGACAACAACGGCCAGATGCCAAAGGTCGGCCTGGAAAACATCGGCGTCCAGCTGGTGCCGGAGACAAACTCCCACACCGAGACATCTTCAAAGAATTTCAGAGCCTCACTCACCAGCACATACACAATACCGATGGTAACAAACACGGACACCGCCGCTGCTGCCATCAGCACGTATTTTGCGGTCTTATTGACCGTTTCACGCCTGCGGAGAAAGTGTGCGGACACCTGAACCCCGGAGGACTCAGGGCGCGCAGAATTGGGATTAGCCATTGGTTTTACGCCCAGCTTGGATTACAAAAAAATGACAGCGCGCATAATAACAGAAGCGAAGGCATGCTTGCCTCCGCCTCTGCTGACTTTCAATAAGCCTGCTCAGTAGTGCTTTTTGCGGTTCAGTGTTTCGACCACATCAACGCCTACTTCGGAGCCCTGGTAAGCCGTACCAACTTCGCGGTCGTTCAGAACCCGCAGAGCTGCTGCACGAACTTTCTGGCCGTTGGGCACATAGCCAACCTCGCTGATCAGCTCCTTGTTTGAGTCGCGATAGATGAACTGAAGGAACTCTTCAACGTAGTCCTTTTCCATTACCGAAGACTTTTTGGCATAGAAGTAGAGCGGACGGGTCAGCGGCTGGTATTCGCCATCACCGGCGCTCTGCATGCTCGGCTTGACCGGCTTACTGCCTTTCCAGGAGATCGGAACAGCCTTCAACTTGTTCTCGTTCTCCAGATAGTAGGCCAGGCCGAAGAAACCGAGAGCCTCTTGAGTGTTGGCAACACCCTGTACCAGCACGTTGTCGTCTTCACTGGCGCTAAAATCACCGCGACTGGAATGCTCTTCACCAACAATGGCGGCGGTAAAGTAATCGTAGGTGCCGGAGTCGGTGCCTGCACCGTACAGAACCAGGTCACGATCCGGGAAACCGTCGCGAATCTGGTTCCAGTTGGTGATCTTACCCTGAGCTTCCGGCTCCCACATTTTCTTGAGCTCTGCCACAGTGAGGTAGTCGACCCAATCGTTTCTGGGGTTGATTACAACACTCAAAGCATCCATGGCGATCGGCAGTTCGATAAATTCAATGCCGTTTTTCTTGCACTGTTCAAGCTCACCTGGACGGATCGGACGGGAAGCGCCGGTAATGTCCGTCTCTCCGCGACAGAATTTCTTGAAGCCGCCACCGGTGCCGGACAGGCCTACAGTCACCCGGATCTCGCCGCGATGCTTCTTACCGAACTCTTCAGCCATTGCCTCGGAAATCGGGAAAACGGTACTTGAACCATCCACCTGGACGGTATCCACGGCATAGGCACTCTGGGCAGTCAGGCAGCCGGCAAGGACAGCACTGATCAAAAGATATTTTTTCATGTTTCTCTCCAATTTGCGTTCAACGCTTTTAGGTTTTCCAAGCACTTTTAGGTTTTCCAAGCACTTTGCGAGAGGTGATTTACAGCTCGCTTCAAGCACTGCGAGAACTCTAATGAAGAAAAATGACAGAAAGATGACAAGGTGAAAAAATCCTGTTTTTCTTGCAGACACCGCGAAGGCCGTTACCATGCGAAGCATTACAACAATTCCAGAGGCAAAAGGGAGTCCCTATGAGCGACCTTGATGATGACAGGCCTATCCCCCGTAGCGAACTGATTACCCAGATCGTCCCCCTGCCCTCGGACACCAACTGAAACCGGATGGAGTCCGATACAGTACCAGGACAAAAACGGCGACCTGATCGCCGATATTCCCTCGGATCCTGCCAAACAGGTAGACCCTACCCACCCTGATCTTTGCCTACACCCCGGTAGAAGACCTGGCGGTTTATCGTGAAGTCTGGTCTGGAGTATAAGAAGAATAAACGCCCTTTTCCGGACCGGTCAACCGGTTATTCAGCGATGGAGGTGGAACGCGTGGCCCTCCACCATCCCTAAATCCTGCCCCATTCAGTCCTCGCCAGCAAAAAAGCCTCCCGTCCCAGCGTCCCGTTTCGGGCCATCCCCGGCGGGCGGCCAGCCGGTACCCTGCCGTGTGCCTGTGAGTAACAGCATCCGGGGTCGAACGGGAGCGGTGGCGTTAGCCGAATAGCGTGCCAGGTGGCGCCCGGCTTTCGGGTAACGGGAAGGGCTCGCGGGTTTCGTCTTTACTCTTCAAGTGATCGAGAATCCTCTTGATCACCACCGGGTCTTGCGTCTGGCGGGTCGACGCCACCATGCCCGAGGTCAATACAGGCCGCTCTACACTGGTGCCGGCAAACCTGTAGACCGAGACAGGATGCGAGCTGGCTTTCCCCTCGCCGAATCGTTAGAGTCTCCGCTGTCCACCACCCTTACCGCATAAGCCCAGCATGTTCGCTCGTATCATTCGATCCACCAGCCGACGGTCCACTTTCGCCCGCTTTACGATGGTAGCCGGCAGCATCGCCCTGATCGACATTGGCCTGCTGTATGGACTGCACGAAGGGGCGGGGGTGGATATCTTTATCTCCCGGCTGTTTTCCTATCTCGCCGCGATGACCGCGGGCTATTTCCTCAATCGGCATTTCACCTTCCATCAGCACGAGCGCTTCCGCACGATACTTCATGACCTGGGGCGCTTTTATGTGGTTTTCTCCGGCGGTGGGCTGCTCAATTATGGGGTGTTCGCGCTGGTGGTGATGCTGGGGAGGCAGGCCGGTCTCAAGCCCGGTGTCGATTTCTGGCTGCCCCTGCTCGGCGTCTGGCTGGGCGGCATGGTGGGCATGGGCTTCAATTTTTTCGTCTCCCACAAGCTGGTCTTCGACGATCAATGATCACACTGCGCGTACTGCTGGAAAGCCTTCCAAGGCACCTGGGCTGGTGGCTTCAGGCGCTGGCCGGCTGGCGCCACCCCTGCGCGCCGCTACGGCCCCGCCGGCTGGTGATGCTTGTGCTCGGTTTTCCGCTGTTTGTGCTGGTTCAGGGCATCCACGGCGTCTGTCTGTTGCTGGACGAGGTTTTGTTTCCCCGCTACCGGCGGGTGGAGATCGGGCAGGCGCTGTTCATTACCGGTATTCCCCGCAGCGGCACCACGTTCCTGCACCGGACGCTGGCCACCGAGCAGTCCCGCTACACCACGATCACCACCTGGGAGGCCTTGCTGGCGCCCTCGATTCTGCAGCGCCGGATAGTGGAGCTGTGCGCGGCGCTTGATCGGCGGCTCGGGGGTTTTGTGGCGCGCGGCCTGCGGGCGCTGACCCGACGCCTGGCCGGCGAGCTGGCGGACATTCACGAAGTGGGCATGGAAGCGGCCGAGGAAGACTATCTTGCGCTGCTGCCCGCCGGTGGCTGTTTCATTCTGCTGCTGGCCTTTCCGGCGGCGCCAGGGCTGCGTCAGCTTGGCCATATGGATGACGACATGCCGCCAGGGCGGCGGCAACGGATGCTGCGGTTCTACCATCGCTGCCTGCAGCGTCATATTTATGCGGATGGCGGGCAGCGGCGACTGCTTTCCAAAAACGCCGCGTTCGGCAGCTGGATCCAGGGCCTGAGGCAGATCTGTCCGCAGGCGCGATTCATTCTGTGTGTGCGCGAGCCGACATCGGCCCTCAGCTCCCAGATCAGCTCGATCCGCAGCGCCCAGGCCCTGTTCGGCGCCCGGGTCGACGGCGAGGCGTTGCAGCGGATTTTTCTGGATCAGTTCGAGGCCTCCCTGCAACACATGGCCGATATACTGCCCGACTGGCCCGAGCAGCGCGCCGTCGTGGTGGACATGGCCGATCTGCGCCGCGCCCAGGCGGCGGTGATCCGCGCGCTGCTGGCGCAACTGGCGCTGCCCGTCGGCGATGCGCTGGCCGCCCATCTGGCGGGGCTCCCCGCGAGCACCGGCCGCAGTCGCCATCAACACCGTAGCGGGGACCTGGCCATTCCTGCCGAGGAGTTGGCGCAACGGCTGCTGCCCCCTTACTATCGTCTTCTTGATCTACCACAACGAGTCGGAGTGCCCGAGTGAATCATCCGCCCAACCCGCCCAGCGATGAGGCCCTGCCCGTGGCGTCTCTGCGCATTGCCTTCTTCTCCGACTCCCTGCCGGAACGCAACGGCACCGGGGCCTATTACCATGATCTGCTGCCGCATCTGCTGCCGCGTGTCGAGGCCGCCGAGGTCATCCAGCCGCGCCCGCGGGGCCGCTTCAGCCTGCTGTCCGTGCCACTGCCGGGCGACCCCACCCAGCAGCTGGTGACCCCCAGCCTGCCCCGCATCCGACGCCAGCTGCGGGCGTTGCGACCGAACATTATCGTCTGCGTCACGCCTGGCCCTTTCGGCCTGCTTGGCATGTGGGCGGCGCGCCGGCACCGCTGCGGGTTCATCTCGGCCTATCACACCGATTTCGAGGGCCTGGCCGACCTGTACTGGGGGCCGCTCAAGAAGCGGATCGTCAACGGCTTCATGCGGGGCGCCAACCGTTTCATCAGCCGCCGCAGCGGCACGGTGCTTGTCAACAACAGCGGCCTGGCCGATGACGTGACCGCCCTGGGCGCGCCCGCCGTGGACGTTATGGGCACGCCGCTGGAACCCGGCTTTCTCAACACGCCGGCGGCGGCATCGCCGACCGCACTGCGGCAAGTGTGCTTCGCCGGGCGGCTGGCGGCGGAGAAGAACATCGACAGTTTTATCGACGCCGCCCGCCAACACCCCGCGCTGCAATTCGTCATCGGCGGCGATGGCCCGCTGCGAAAGAGCGTGCAGGCGGCCGCCGACGAACTCGACAACCTCAGCTATCGCGGCTGGCTCAGCCGCGAGGCGCTGCGCGCGTTGATCGACGAATCCAGCCTGCTGGTCCTGCCCTCCCACATGGAGACCTTCGGCACCATCGCCCTGGAGGCCATGGCCCGAGGACGGCCGGCGCTGGTGTCCGAGCATGCCGGCATCCACGACTGGCCTGATCTTGCCGACGGGCTGTTTACGCTGCCGGCGGGTCAGTCCGTCGCCGACGCGCTCACCTCCCTGGTCGCGGAACCCGCCGCCGTGTGGCAGCGGAAAAGCAGCCATGCCCGCGAGGCGGCCGAGGCGCTGAATCGCCGCACGGTGGATCAGTGGCTGACGGTGCTCGCCCGGCACGCCCGGGGAGGGCGTGCGTGAAGGCGCTGATCAGCATTCACGACGTCATGCCCGAGACCCTGGACCGGGTCGAAGCCCTGATCGAGCGGCTGCGGGCGCGGGACAGGACCGCCATCACCCTGCTGGTCGTGCCCGGCCGGGCCTGGGACGAGACCGACATCGCCCGGCTCGCCGCCTGGTCCCGGCAGGGCATGGAACTGGCCGCTCACGGCTGGCAGCATCACGCCCGCAGGATTCATGGCCTCTGGCACCGACTGCATGCCCTGTTCATCTCCCGCGATGCAGCCGAACATCTGGCCCTGACCACCGCTGAAATCGAACAACTCATGCGCGACAGCGCTATCTGGTTCGAGGCCCACGACCTGCCAACGCCCACCAGCTACATACCCCCTGCCTGGGCGCTGGGCCGCCTGCCCCGAGCGCGTCTGGCCGCGCTGCCCTATCAACAGGTGGAAGTCACCCGGGGCGTCATCGACTGCCGCAGCGGACGGTTGCATGCCCTGCCACTGGTGGGCTTCGAAGCGGATACCGCCTTCCGCGCCGCCTTCCTGCGCTGCTGGAACCGCTTTCAGGCCCATCAGGCCCGCCGCAGCGGCCGACCGTTAAGGATCGGGATTCACCCCGGCGATGCCGAACTTCGCCTCGCCGACCAGCTCGCCGAATTCATCGACGGCCACTGGACCAGCCACCGCCTGGACGACCGCGCCGCCGTGTTCTAGGAGACGCGGTTGTCGCTTGCCGGGGGTCTTGCTACCGACGGCGATGCGTAAGCGAGCCGTGTCGCCCCGCCGGAGTATAAATCGCCATAGAGGATTCTGCGCGTCTCGGACTGCCCTTCGGTTTTCGTGCACCGGCGATGACCTTGCCGCCTGGAGAATTCCGGTCTTCGATATATTGGGTCAGGTAGGACTCTACGAGCTTCTCAACCGTGAAGGACTTTTCAACTGACTCTACTTGCCTCTTCTCCAATTCCTGGGCCTGCTCCCGTTCCTGCTGCTTCTCCTCTTTGGCCTTAGTTGCCGGGCAACACCCCTGGCGGCGAATTTGTTTCAGTTCCTGGAGTTTCAATCTCGCTTCGGCCAGGGAGGTCTCCGGGAAGTTGCCGATTTTCACCTGAACGAGCTTTGAGGTGATCGGGCTGGTATAGCGATAAAAAAATGTTTTCACTCCGGTAGCCCCGCATTTCACTCGCAACCCGATGTTTTCTCCCGTGTCGGGCTTAATCTTATCTCCCGGCCTCATCGCCTCCACTGTTCTGGAAGATAGAGGTTTGGTACCCTGCACTGTTGCCATTGGCATCCTCTTGAATTGATATCCGTTTGTCCGGCGCGACGGAAAAAGTGTAACTTTTGGATTTCAGCAAAAGTTACACTTTTTCGTGAGACTCAATGAGATGTTAAGAGACGACGAAAAAACGATAAATGCATAAAATTCAATGAGTAGAGCATCATAACGGCATGAGTTCATCAGGAAAGAATTCACAGCATACGCCGATGATGCAGCAGTTTCTGCGCATCAAGGCGGAGTATCCGGATATTCTGCTGTTCTATCGCATGGGCGATTTTTACGAGCTGTTTTACGACGACGCCAAACGCGCGGCCAACCTGCTCGACATTACCCTGACACAACGCGGCCAGTCGGCCGGCGAGCCGATCCCGATGGCCGGGGTGCCCTATCACGCGGTGGAAAGTTATCTCGCCCGCCTGGTGCGCCAGGGGGAGTCGGTTGCCATCTGCGAACAGCTCGGCGATCCGGCCACCAGCAAGGGCCCGGTCAAACGCGAGGTGGTGCGCATTGTCACCCCCGGCACCCTGACCGACGAGGCGCTGCTGGAAGAGCGGCGCGATAATCTGATCGCCGCGCTGTATCGGCATAAGGATCAGTCCGGGCTGGCCTGTCTCGATTTGAGCAGCGGCCGTTTCAGTGTCCAGCAGCTGGACGGGGACGAAGCTCTGCACTCGGAACTGGTCCGTTTGCAGCCGGCCGAGTTGCTGGTCGACGAACAACGGGATAATCACTATCCGGGTCTGCGTACCGCGGCGATCAAAACCCGCGCACCCTGGCACTTCGAACACGACAGCGCCTATCGCCTGCTGTGCGATCAGTTTCAAACCCAACATCTGGCCGGCTTCGGCTGTGACGACTGGCCGCAGGCCATTGCCGCCGCCGGCTGCCTGTTGCGTTATGTGCAGGAGACCCAGCGCGGCCTGTTGCCGCATCTGCACGGACTGATCACCGAGCAACGGGAACAGAGCCTGTTGCTCGATGCCGCCACCCGCCAGAACCTGGAACTGGAACAGAGCCTGTCCGGCCAGCACAACCACACCCTGGCCGGTATTCTGGATCGCTGCGTCACGCCCATGGGCAGCCGGCTGGTGCGCCGCTGGATCAACCGGCCGCTGCGCGATCACGATCGGCTGCGCCAACGCCAGGCGTTGATCGGTCTGTGGCTGGAATCCGATCGCTATCTGCCGCTGCGCGATGCGCTCGGCCAGATCGGCGATATCGAACGCATTCTCACCCGCGTCGCGCTGAAATCGGCCCGCCCGCGGGATCTGGTGCAACTGCGACACGCGCTCGCGATCCTGCCCGAACTGCGCGAGCAACTGGCCGCACTCGAGGCCGACCTTCCCCTGCTGGCGGAACTGTACGAACAGGCCCGGCCGTTTCCGCAGTTACATGACCTGCTCAATAGCGCCCTGATCGAACAGCCGCCCATGCTGATCCGCGACGGCGGGGTCATCGCCGCCGGTTATGATCCCGAGCTGGATGAACTGCGCGATCTGCAACATAACGTCGGCACCATTCTGGCCGAACTGGAACAGCGCGAGCGTGAGCAATCCGGCATCGCCAATCTCAAGGTCGGTTACAACCGGGTCCACGGTTATTACATCGAGATCAGTCGGGCGCGGGCCGAATCGGTGCCCGATCATTATCAACGGCGCCAGACGCTCAAGGCCGCCGAGCGCTATATCACGCCCGAGCTCAAGCAGATCGAGGACCGGGTGCTGAGCGCCAACGAACGGGCCCTGGCCCGGGAAAAGCAGCTGTATGACGCGCTGCTGGACACACTCAACACGCAACACCGGCCGCTGCAGGCCTGCGCGGGGGCTCTGGCGCAACTGGATGCCCTGAGCAACCTGGCGGAGCGGGCCGCCACGCTCGATCTGCGCTGTCCGCAACTGGTCGACCAGGCCGGGTTGCAGATCCGGGGCGGTCGCCATCCGGTCATCGAGCAGGTGCAGGCCACGCCGTTCACGCCCAACGATCTGGAACTGGACGAGGCGACCCGCATGCTGATCATCACCGGCCCCAACATGGGCGGCAAATCGACCTACATGCGCCAGATCGCGCTGATTACCCTGCTGGCCCATATCGGCAGTTATGTTCCGGCCGACTCGGCCGTCATCGGCCCGGTGGATCGCATCTTCACCCGCATCGGCGCCGCCGACGATCTGGCCGGCGGCCGCTCCACCTTCATGGTGGAGATGACCGAAACCGCCAATATCCTGCACCACGCCACGGCCAACAGCCTGGTCCTGATGGACGAGGTCGGCCGCGGCACCAGCACCTTCGACGGCCTGTCGCTGGCCTGGGCCAGCGCCTGGGAACTGGCCACCCGGCTCCAGGCCTATACCCTGTTCGCCACCCACTATTTCGAGATGACCCGGCTGCCCGAGTTGCTGCCCCATTGCCGTAATGTCCATCTGGACGCCCGCGAGCACGGGGATCAGATCATCTTTTTACATCAGGTCCAGCCCGGCCCCGCCAGTCGCAGTTACGGTCTGCACGTGGCCTCGCTGGCCGGCGTGCCACGCGCAGTCATCGATCGGGCCCGGGAAAAGTTGCAGCAACTGGAACAGGGTGAGTCCCCGGCGCCGGCAACGGCCAGCGATCCCACGCCGGTCACGCCACCGCCGGCGGCCCTGCAGGCACTGGCGGAGCTGCAACCGGACGAGCTTTCCCCGCGCCAGGCGCTGGACGAACTCTATCGGCTGAAAAAATTGCTGGATACGTAACCGGGCTCGCACGCCGCCCGACTTTCACGCTAACATAGACTATTGGATTGCCCGCCGGACCGCCGGGTTCGGCATTCGTTGACTGATTTAAGGAGCCCGCGCATGACTTACGTAGTCACCGACAACTGTATCAAATGCAAGTACACCGACTGCGTTGAGGTGTGTCCCGTCGACTGCTTTCACGAAGGTCCCAACTTCCTGGCGATCGATCCCGAAGAATGCATCGACTGCACCCTGTGCGAACCGGAATGCCCGGCCGAAGCCATTTTCGCCGAGGACGATGTGCCCGCCGGCATGGAAAACTTCATTGACCTCAATGCCGAGCTGTCCCGGGAGTGGCCGGTGATCGTGGAAATAAAAGATCCCCCGGCCGACGCCAAGGAGTGGGACGGCGTACCGGACAAGCTCCAGTATCTGGAACGCTGAACCCTTTTGTGCGTCCGGGTCGCTGCCCATGACGCCCGACAGCGCCCATCACGGCGTGGTAGTGCTCCCCTACCACGCCGATCCCCTGCAACAACTCGCCCGGGATCTGATCCAGGCGCATCGTGAGCAGTTGCCGGATCTGACCGGGATTACGCTGCTGGTCGACGATCCCCAGGTCAGCGTGCCACTGCGCCGACAGTTACTGGATGCCGCAACCGAACAGGGGGTCGACGGACTGGTGGGGCTGGCGATCCAGCCTCTGCGCGACTGGGTACGGTCGTTTGTGCCCGACGGCATCCGGGTCTGTTCCGCGGTCAGCGCCGAACTGCTGCTGGTCGACGCCCTGCGCCCCTATCAACACCTGTTCAACCAGGCCAATCCCTGGCTGCTGGCCAGCGAGCTGCTGGAGCTGTTCCAGGCCCTGACCCTGAACGAGATCGACCTGCCCGCCGACCGGGAGCACTTTATCGATCAGTTGCAGGCCGCTTACGGGGCCCGCAACCGCCTGCGCCAGAGCCTGAGCCGCGAGGCGACCATCGTGCATACCCTGTGGCACGCCTGGCACGAACAGATCCGCGCCCAGGGACTGATCGACGCCGACAGTGCCCATCTGCTGGCGCTGCGCCGCAGCCTGGAACAATGCCCTTCCGATCAGCCGCTCTGGTTCGCCTGCGCCCGTCCGCTGGCCCCGGCCGAACAGCAATGGCTCCAGGTACTGCAGCAGCGCGGCCAGCTGCAGCTCTATTTGCACGGGCGCCTCGACGGCGAGCCCCCCGGTTATCCCGAACAGCATCTGCGCCCGCTGGCCAACGCGCTGGGGCTGGATGGTGTCACCGCCCCGGCCTCGACCCGCAGCCCGTTACTGGAGACCGTCTTCGGCACCGAGGAGCACCCCTTGCAGGAGACCGCCCGGGCCCTCGCCGCGGAGCAGGCCGACAGCCCGCTGCACGGACAGCTCGGGGTATTGCTGGCCGACAACGCCGAGCAGGAGGCCCGGGCCATCGACATCCGCGTCCGCGAGTGGCTGCTGGCGGGCAAGACGGACATCGCCATCGTCACCGAAAACCGGCGCCTGGCGCGGCGGGTGAGGGCCCTGCTGGAGCGTGCCGGCATCCAGCTGGCCGACGCCGCCGGCTGGGCGCTGTCCACCACCAGCGCCGCGGCGGCCCTGGAGCGCTGGCTGGAATGCCTGGAAGAAGACTTCGCCCATCTGCCGCTGCTGGATCTGCTCAAATCCCCCTTCGTGTTCGCCGACCGCGATCGGGACACCCACCGGCTGGCCACCTGGCGCCTGGAGCAGGACGTGATTCGCCACGAAAACGTGGCGCGCAATCTCAACCGCTATCGCGCCCACGCCCATGACCGGCGCAAGCGCCTGGCGCAGCAGACCGACATCACCCCGCTGCTGGACCTGCTGGATCGCCTGGAGGCGGCGGCCGCGCCGCTGCTGGCCCTGCGCCGGGGCCACCATCCGGCCGACGACTGGATCGCCGCGTTGCAGCAAAGCCTGGCGCTGCTGGAGATGGACCGCGCCCTGCAGCAGGACGCCGCCGGCAGCCGGCTGCTGGAGCTGCTCACCCGCCTGGCCGGGGGCATCGCCGGCGGCCAGTTCCTGCTCGGCTGGAGCGACTTTCGCACCTGGCTCGGCCGGCATCTGGAGCGTACCCATTTTCGTCCCCGTCCCACCCAGCAGCGCGTGCGCCTGCTGGGCCTGGCCCAGAGCCAGCTGCAGCAGTTCGAGGCACTGATTCTCGCCGGCGCCGAACAGGACTCACTGCCGGGGCATCCGCCGGTCAGTCCCTTTTTCAACGACCAGGTCCGTCACGAACTGGGCCTGCAATCCGGCGAGGCCCATTACGCCGAACGCTTCTATCACCTGCGCCGCCTGCTGGAGGCCGCGCCGGCCATCCTGATCACCGCCCGCGCCGGGCAGGACGGCGAACCGGTGGTCATCAGCCACTGGCTGGAGCACCTGCTGACCCTGCATCGGGAAGCCTGGCCGGATCAGCCGCTGGAAGAAAAGGCACTGGCCGAACTGACCGCGCACGCCGAACAGCTGCAGATCGAGACCGAACCCCAGGTGCCGTTGCCGGCCCCCTCGTGCCGGCCGCAACCGGGCCTGGACCCGGCGCTGCTGCCGACCGGCTTCTCCCCCAGCGATTACCAGCAGCTGCTCGACTGCCCCTATCAGTATTACGCGGCCCGCGCCCTGCAGCTCAAACCGCCGGAGGAGATCCGCGAAGCGCTGTCCAAGGCCGACTACGGCGAGCGGGTCCATCTCTGTCTGCAGGCATTGCACTCGAAGGTACGCAACCTGCCGGGGCCGTTTACCGCGCCCTTCGATGCGGCCCACCGCGAAGAGGCCGTTGCCCTGCTGGAAACGATCTCCCGCGAGGTCTTCGCCGATGTACTGGCCGACAATTTCGAACACCAGGGCTGGCTGAGCCAGTGGCGCGCCTTCATCCCGGCCTACGTCGACTGGCAAATCCGGCGTCGCGCCGGGCACTGGCAGGTGAGCGACACCGAGCAACGCCACGAGGTGCCCCTGGGCGAGCTGTCGATCCGCGGCCGGCTGGATCGCATCGACCGGGGGCCGGCGGGGACCGCGATCATCGACTACAAGACCGGCGCCATTCCCAAAGCCGAAGAGGTCGAGGCCGGCGAGGCGATCCAGTTGCCGTTCTATGCCCTGTTGCAACAGCAACACCAGCCCGAGTCGCCGGTCAGCCAGGTCGCCTACCTGCGCTTCGACAAGCCGGAACAGGCGCTGAAACTGAGCTGCCCGCTGGAAGAGGACGCATTGCACGCATTGAGCGAGGCGATCGGCCGGCGTTTGCAGACACTGGTCGGACAGATCAATACCGGTCAGGGGCTCCCCGCCTGGGGCGATGAAAAAAGTTGCAACTATTGCGAGATGGGACTGTTATGTCGAAAAGCGGTCTGGCAGGTATAAAAAAAACCGGGCAAACCACCGGCGCGGATCATGATCCGACCCGGCAGCCGCCCCGGCTGAGGTCCCTGCGGGCACTCCGGCCCGTTGCTTGTCCGGGCAGTTCCGGTCTACGCCCCGGCGTGCGCCGGAGCGCTCGACGCGTCCGTGTCACTGCAACCCTCGTCCCTGCGATTCATCCTGAGTGGGCGCTCCCGCCCCCGACACGTCTCCCTGTGCGACGTCCACCTGGCGGCGGGTGCGCCGATCGCATGCCGCCGACAGGTGTTTCAAGCCTGGCCATCCCCGGCGTGAACGCAAGGTCATTCGGGCCTGTCTGTGCACCCCATCACAGGAGCCGGCTATGAGCGGCAGCGCCAGCCCCGCCCTGCAGGGCAACATCACCGTGCAGGCCTCGGCCGGCAGCGGCAAGACCTATCTGCTGGTCAGCCGCATCCTGCGCCTGTTGCTGGAAGGCGCCGAGCCGGGATCGATCCTGGCCATCACCTTCACCCGCAAGGCGGCGGCCGAAATGCAGCAGCGCCTGTTGCAACGGCTGCAACAACTGGCGTTGTGTGGCGAAGCGGATCTGGATAAACAACTGCATAGCCTGGATCTGGTGCCGGATGCCGATCTGCGCCGCCAGGCGCGCCAGCTCTATCAACGCCTGTTGCGCACCCCGCACGGCGTGCGCACCACCACCTTCCACGCCTTTTGTCAGGAGCTGCTGCGCCGTTTTCCGCTGGAAGCCGATGTCCCGCCCGGCTTCGAACTGCTCGAGCGTACCGCCGCACTGCTCGATGAGGCCCGCGAAGCCTTGATGGTGGGTGCGGCGCGCGAACCGGACAGCGACGTGGCCGGCGCGTTGCAGATCCTGTTCAACGAACTGGGGCTGAACAATACCCGCACGGTGCTGCGCCAGTTCGTGGATCACCGCAGTGACTGGTGGGTCTATACCGATGGGCAGTCCGATCCGGTGGCCCGGGCCGAGGAACAGCTCAAACAGCAACTCGCCATCGATCCCGAACAGGATCCGCGTCAAGATTTTCTCGATAACACACAATATCAACAACAACTGTCCCGCTGTGCCGAACTGTTATCCGGCCACCCGAACAAGGGTAACAACGAAGCGGTCGCCCATCTTCAGGTGGTGCTGGATAAGCAACAAACCATAGAAGCCCGCCACGCTTCACTCTACCTGGCCTTTTTAACCAAAGAAGGCAAGCCGCGCAGTAAACGGGAAGCCAGTAACAGGTCTTTACAAAAAAGTCTGGGCATCGAGGGGGCCGAAGAACTGGCGAGCCTGCATGAAACGTTTTGCGATCGACTCCAGACGTTGCAGGAACAGATCGCCGCACGCCGTAATTATGTCGTTAACAACGCCTGGTACCGCGCCGGTGCCGCGCTGCTGGATCACTATCAGCGCATCAAGCTTGAGCAACGGCTGCTCGATTTCACCGATCTGGAGTGGAAGGCCTATCGGTTGTTAAATGTCGCCGACAACGCGCTATGGGTGCAGTACAAACTCGATCAGCGCATCGCCCATCTGCTGGTGGACGAATTCCAGGACACCAACCCGACCCAGTGGCAGTTACTGCTGCCGTTATTACAGGAGCTGGCCGCCGAAGGCGATCGCCAGCGCAGCGTGTTTCTGGTCGGCGATGCCAAGCAGTCCATCTATCGCTTTCGCCGCGCCGAACCCCGGCTGTTTGCCACCGCCACCGACTGGCTGGAAACCCACCTGGCGGCCCGGCGTTATCCACTGAACACCTCCTGGCGCTCGGCACCGGCGATCATGGACTTCGTCAACCGGCTGTTTACCGCCGATCCGCAACTGCAGCAACAGATCCCCGATTTTCCCGAGCATCGCACCCATCATCAGCAACTGTGGGGGGAGGTCATCCTGCTGCCCCCGGCGCGGGAGTCGGACAGCGAGGTCGACGCCATCGAAGGGCTGCGCAATCCGCTCGAACAGCCCCGGCCGGAGCCGGCCGGCAGCCGTTACCGGCAGGAGGCCCAACGGGTCGCCGACGAAATTCGCCGCCTGATCGATCGGCCACTGCCGGTGCAGCAGGACAACCGCGATCAGGCCCGGCCGATCGAATACAGCGATATCCTGTTGCTGGTGCGCAACCGTACCCATCTGCACGAATACGAGCAGGCCCTGCGCGAGGCGAACATTCCTTATTTGAGCGGTAATCGCGGCACGTTGCTGCAGAGCATCGAGGTGCAGGACATGCTCAACCTGCTTAACTGGCTGAGCATGCCGTTCGACAACCTGGCGCTGGCCGGCATCCTGCGCTCGCCGCTGTTCGCCCTGGACGACCGCGATCTGATGCAGCTGGCCGCCCGGGGCCAGGGCAACTGGTTCGAACGCCTGGCGCAGCTGGCCGGGGAACAGTCCGCCGATGCCCCCCTGCAACGGGCGCATGACCATCTGGCCCGCTGGGTCGAACGGGCCGGGCGTATCCCGGTGCACGATCTGCTGGAGCAGATCTACAGCGAGGCCAATGTGCTGGCCCGTTACCGGGCCGCCTTCCCGGCCCATCTGGTGCCGCGGGTGATGGCCAATCTGGTCCGTTTCCAGGAGCTGGCGCTGGAGATGGACAGTGGCCGCTACCCCAGCCTGATGACCTTTGCCCAGTGGCTCAAGGAGCTGTGGCAAAACGCGGAGGATGCCCCGGACGAGCCGGCCAGCACCGGTCAGCAATCGCCGGTGCGGATCATGACCATCCACGGAGCCAAGGGGCTGGAGGCACCGGTGGTGTTCCTGCTCGACACCGCCCGCGGCGACTCGGGCGGCAAAACCCACGAGGCCCTGGTCGAATGGCCGGCCGGGGCGCCTCTCCCGAGCCATTTTCTGCTGCGCCCGGACCAGGCCCACCGCGATCCACTCAGCGAGGCGGTTATCCAGCGCAGCGATGCGGCCGGCCAGCGCGAGGAGGCCAACCTTTTATATGTCGCCGCCACCCGCGCGCGCCAATATCTGTATGTCTCCGGCAGCCTGGCCAGCCGGGGCAACGACTATGGCTGGTACCGGCAGATCGCCGGCGCTTACGATCTGCCGCTCGACGAGATCGAAGCCCCGGTCACCCTGCAGGAGAGCAACACGCCGCCGCAAATCACCGCACCGGTCATCAACCCGGCCGCAAGCGAACCGCTCATCGACCCGCGCCTGCGCCAGCGGATCCCACTTGCCCCCCGCCAGTTCGAGATCGCCCCCAGCCGCCAGGGCACAGATACCCACAGCGAGGTGGTCGACGAGGACGGCCGTCAGCGCGGCATCGTGATTCACCGCTGCCTGGAATGGCTGTGCGCCGAGCCCGAACTGCCACTCGAGAGCGTCCTGCAACGCCTGGCCGGCGAGGCCCCGCCCGCCCTGCTGGAACAGTGCTACGCCGAAGCCCGGCAGACCTTCCGGGCCGAGGCGCTGGCGGCCATATTCCACCCGCCGGCCGGCGTGCAGAGCTACAACGAACTGCCGCTGCTCTATCGCCGGGAGGGGCGGACCGTCAACGGCGTCATCGATCGGCTGTTGATCGAACCCGGCCGGATCCAGCTGATCGACTACAAGACCCATGCCGGTGCCGTGAACGATCCGGCGGCCATCGCCGCGCAATATGCGCAGCAGATGCGCCTGTACGCCGACGGCGTGCGGCAGCTGTGGCCCGGGCGCGAGGTGCAGGCCGCGCTGTTGTTTACCGCCTCTGCGCAACTGTGGCCAATGCAGGTATAATTCGCCGCGCGTCCCGCCCGTCCGGGGGCGTTTCCATTTTGTATCCGTTCAGCAACCGACAGGACAGACCATGAGCCAATCGCAGTACAGTTTCGATGTCAGCGCCCAGACCTTTCAGTCACAGGTGATCGATGCCTCCCAGCAGGTGCCGGTGCTGGTGGATTTCTGGGCCACCTGGTGCGGTCCCTGCCAGAGCCTGATGCCGGTGCTGGAAAAACTGGCCGAGGAGTACCAGGGGCAGTTCATGTTAGCCAAAGTGGAGATCGATCAGCAGCAGGAACTGGCCACCCACTTCGGCGTGCGCAGCGTGCCCACCGTCAAACTGGTCAAAAACGGCCAGATCGTCGACGAGTTCACCGGCGCCCTGCCCGAAAGCGAGATCCGCGCCCTGCTCGACAAGCATATGGAAGGCAAACCGGACACACCGATGCAACAGGCCATCGATCGCTATGACGCCGGCGAGCGGGAACAGGCCCTGCAACAGATGCAGCAGATTATTCTTGATGATAAAGACAACATGCAAAACCGGGTGCGCTTCGCCGAGGTGCTGATCAAAGAAGAGCGCTACGACGACGCCCGCCAGTTGCTCGACAGCCTCTCCGTCGATATCCAGATGAGCCCGGAGGTCTCCGCGCTTTATTCCAAACTGGAACTGGCCGAAACCCTGGAACAATCCGAGGATGTCGACAGCCTGCTAAAACGTATCGAAGCCGATCCCAAAGACAGCGAGGCCCGCTATCAACTCAGCGCCCGCTACGCCGCCGAAGGCCGTCACGAAGACGCGATGCAACAACTGCTGGAGATCGTCAAACGCGACCGCGCCTACAACGACGACGCCGGCCGCAAGGGACTGTTGAGAATGTTCGAACTGCTCGGCAACCAGGGCGAACTGGTCAGCAAATACCGCCGCCTGCTCGCCCAGGCGCTCAACTAGCCAGATCAGTGCAAGGAACGCAAAGTTCGCAAAGACGCAAAGTACGCAGAGAAAACAATTCCCAATGAGCTGAATTCGACGTTACCCGTAACCAAGCAGTAGCGCATCAGTCCGGGACAAAACAAATTAACCTTTGCGTTCTTTGCGTCTCCGCGTCCTCTGCGTTAATTCCCAGAGAACCGGAGAAATGGCTCAGTTCGGCGTTTTGCCGTTGAGGATCGCGGCCAGGCGTTTGGGGGGGACGAAACCGGGAATGATTCGGCCGGTTTCCAGCACCAGCGCCGGGGTGCCGGAGATGCCCATGCTCTGACCGAGCTGGAACTGATCGGCGACGGGGTTACTGCAGCTCTTTTCGGGAATCGGCTTGCCCTGTTTGGCCCGGGTGAGGGCCTCTTTACGATCATCGGCGCACCAGGCGGAAACCGCCTTCGTGTAGGACGAAGAGGGGATCCCGGCGCGCGGGTAGGCCATGTAACGAATCCGGATGCCTTCCTTGTTATAGCCGGCCACGGATTCATGCAGTTTACGGCAGTAACCGCAATCGATGTCGGTAAACACGGTCACGGTATGTTCGGCATCATCGGGACCGAAGACGATCATCGACTCCTCGCCCATTCCCTCGATCGCCGCATTAATCGCCTGGTTGCGGTATTCATCGGTCAGGTTACGTCGCTCGGCCAGATCGATCACGCTGCCATCGACCACATAGCGTGCATCGGACGACATGTAAAATACCTGCGGCGGGATCGTGACCCGGTAAAGCCCCTCGATCGGCGACGCCTCGACATTCTCGGCTTTGACATCGTCAAAGCGATCCATGATGGCCTGGCGGGCCTGCTTGAGCTCATCGGCGCCAGCCTGGGAAAACAGCCCCAGCAGGGCGCTCATAACAACAACACGGGAAAAAAACAGCATGGGAATAACTACCAGTAAATTGTGTGGATAAGGCGCAAAAGTATACCCGATTCACGCCCGATTATGGGCTATATGATGCGCAAAACAGGCATAAGTTCCGGAAAGAAACAGTGCTGAGTTCTGAGTTCTGAGTACTTAGAACTTAGAACTCGGAACTCACCCCCTGGGATGATGTTGGGCGTGCAGTTCCTGCAACCGCGCTTTGGCGATGTGGGTATAGATCTGGGTGGTGGAGAGGTCGCTGTGGCCGAGCAGCATTTGCACCACGCGCAGATCGGCACCGTGGTTGAGCAGGTGAGTGGCGAAGGCGTGGCGCAGGGTATGGGGCGAGAGGGGTTTGTCGATGCCGGCGCGACGCGCGTAATCCTTGATCAGATGCCAGAAAGTCTGGCGGGTCATCGGCTGGCGGCGATTACTGAGGAACACCGCCTCCGCCGCCTGGCCGTCGAGCACCGCCGGGCGCACCTCCTCCAGATAACGTTGCAACCAGCCCAGCGCCTCTTCGCCCAGCGGGACCAGGCGTTCCCTGTCGCCCTTGCCGCTGATCCGCACCACGCCCTGCTGGCGGTTGATCTGTCCCATATGCAGATTAACCAGTTCGGAGACTCGCAGACCGGTGGCGTACAGCACCTCCAGCATGCAGCGATCCCGCAGCCCCTTGTGGGTTTCGGTATCCGGCGCCAGCAATAACGCCTCGACATCGCTTTCACTCAGGCTTTTGGGCAATGGCCGCCCGAGCCGGGGCGCCTCGATCAGCGCGGTGGGATCCTCGCCAATCTGTTGTTCGCGGCGCAACCAGGCATAGAAACGACGCAGGCTGGACAGCAGCCGCGCGGTACTGCGCGGACTGCCGCGGGCTTCGAGGCGCTGCGCCAGGTATCCCTGGATCTGCTCACGGCGGACGCCACGTAGCGAGGCGCCCCCCTGTTGATCCAGCCACAGGCCGAACTGACTGAGATCCGAGCGATAGGCCGAAAGCGTGTTCTCGCTCAGGCCTCGCTCCATCCACAGGGCATCGAGAAACTGTTCGATCAAAACCTGCGACTCACTCATGCCGGTAACGTCACACCCTCGTGCTGCAGCAACCAGCGTTTGAGCGCGATCCGCGGGCCGGCGGTCTGGCCGGCGAAACCGCCGAGGCCGGTTTTGGCCACCACGCGATGGCAGGGAATATAAATCGGGATCGGATTCTGACGGCAGGCATTGCCCACCGCCTGGGCGCAACCGCCGACCTCACCGGCCAGCTCGCCGTAGGTCCGGACACGGCCCACCGGAATCGCGCGCAACGCCTGCCAGACCCGCTTTTGAAAATCGCTGCCGTCAAAATCCAGCGGCCAGACCAGGGGCGCCGCCGCATCGTTAAAATAGGCCGCCAGTTCGCGCGCAATTTGTTTTTCACTGGCACGGCTCGCACCGGGCAACCCCGGTTGCAGTCGGGTCTGTAAGGCGATATCAATGATGCAATCGCCCGCCAGGGTCACCACCAGCGCGCCCGGGGCAATGCGAATCTGAAAACGGGATGGCTTCATTTAGGTAGATACCCGAATTTACTCCGCGGTCAGTAAACCGTATTCTGTCAGGGTCAGGGAATCGCTATCCGCCTGATAAGGTATTTCAACTATAGTGCAGGAGTTCTCAAGATGAAACCGCGTGTATTGTTTGCCCTGCTTGTTCCGTTGCTGCTGGCCCCGCCATTGTGGGCCGAAGACGAGGAAGACAAGTCTGAGGCAGAAGAACAGGCGGCACCGGTCGTGTATACCGCCATGCAACCGGCCCTGGTGGTGAATGTGAATGATAAGGGGCGGGTTCGGCATATGCAGGTGAGCGTCCAGCTGAAGCTCAGTGATAAAACCATTGAACAGTATATCCAGCAGTATAATCCGGCCCTGCGCCATGAGCTGGTCATGTTACTCAGCGATCAACCGGTCAAAAAACTCACCTCGGCCCAGGGCAAGATTACCCTGCGCGATGAGGCGCTCTCTGCCCTGCAAAAAGTGATGCAAGAGCATATCCAGCTGCCGGCCATCGAAGCGGTGTATTTCACCGAAATGGTCATCCAGTAACGGCGAATTATTATGTTCAGATATCCCCTCTTCGCATTCGTATCGGGCCTGTTGTTGCTGTTGGTCATCGGCCATGCTGCAGCCCAGATGTACAAATACCAGGATGAAGACGGCGTCTGGCATTTCAGTGACAACCCGCCGCCGAGCGAACAGCGTCGCCGGCACCCGTCACAGGATGAACAACCGTCGAACGAAAAACAGGTGATTATTCACCGTCAGGGTGAGGAAGATGCGCCGATCTTTGAGGTCAGTAACACCCTGCCCATGCCCATACAGCTGGAGTTCTCGGCCGGCCAGCTGCAGAACATGCGGGCCGACCCGCCGCTGCCGTTGCGCAAGGTGATCGGTCCCGGCAGTCGCGAGCCGCTGACCCGCTTTGAAAAGATCGATCCGGACACCCCCTGGAGCTATACCTATCGCACCCGCTTTGTCCCGGGCAACCCCGCTGCCGAACATATGACCGGCAAACCCTATCTGCCGCCGTTTTCACCGCACAAGGAATTCAGTATCGCCCAGGCGTTCAACGGCGAAGCCGGCCATAACGCTCATGCGCTGACCCGTTACGCGGTTGATATTCCCATGCCGGCGGACAGCACGGTACATGCGGCCCGCAGCGGCACCGTGGTGGAAATGAACACCGGCAAGCTGTCGCCCGAACGGCGCGAGAAGACCTTTTATGTGCGGATTCTGCATCGCGATGGCACCTTCGGGCTGTATGCCCACCTGGTGCCCGAGTCGGTCAAGTTGTTCACGGGGATGACCATCAATCGCGGCCAGATCCTCGGCCGGCTCGGATCCGGGGCGGAGGAAAGTTCACCGTATCTGCATTTTGCGGTGCAGAAAAACGTCGGCATGCAGCTGGAATCGATCCCGTTCGAATTCACGTCACTGGACGGGAGCCCGCAGACGCCTAAAACGGACTTGTTGCTGCGTCATCCTCTGTAACGGCCGCCGACTGATCGCCGCTGCGCCCGCCTTCGAGCAGCCAGATCTTCTGCAGTTCCTGGCGCAGGGCCGCGCGCCGGCTCTTGTCCTCGGTCACGCGCAGCAGATGATTGAACAGCGTCCGCGCATCCGCATACAAGCCGGCCCGCGCCAGCGCCACGCCGGCCTGATAACGGGCCGTCTGGGCCCAGGGATCCATCGCCTCGGGGCCGATCAGCATGGCGGATTTCAAATAGAGTCGCGCCGCCTCGGCATACTGTTCGCGGGATTCGTGCGAATTGGCCATCCAGTAATAAAGCTCGCGTTTGCGTTTGGTATCGACGGTCAGTTCCTGCAGGGCCCCAAACAGATCCAGGGCCGCCGCATGGGCCCCCGCGGTCTGCATATCGAACACCACCTGCAGCACCTGATCCAGTCGCTGATCCTGACCCGGCTTTAACGCCTCCAGCACCTGGCGCAGGGTTTGCTGTCCCTGCACCAGCTCACCGCCGAGCACCAGAATCCGCGCCCGGCGTAATTGCCAGATAAACGCTTCCTCGCCTTCGGGCACCTGTTCGATGCTGGCCATCAGTTTCGAGGCGCGCTCGATCTCCTGACGGGCCAGCGCGATGTCCACCAGTTCCAGGCGTGCCGCCAGCGGAATATCGGCGGGTTCTTTGAACTGCTTGCTCTCGAGAAACAGGGCTTCGACCAGGGCCGCGCCACGACTGCGCTGACGCAGCGTCTCGATAAACGCTTTGGCCGCCCGCTCGCGGCTGGCCGCCGACTGGCCCTTGAACATCAACAGGGTGTAATAGGCACGCGCCCGCACCGGTTGTTTGGCCCGTGCCGCTTCGGCGGCCTCGAACCAGGGGGCGTCATCGCCGATCAGAAACTGCTGCTGATTACCGAGAAAGGTGGCCAGATCCACATAGGCATTCCACAGGCTGTCGGCATTGTAGTCGAACAGGCCGGCGGGCAACGGCCGCGCGGCCTGCGCCGCCAGCACGTGCTCCAGCGCATTGGCAGCCGTCAGCCGATCGCCGCTGCGCCGGGCGGCCTCGGCGATCACCGCCCACAGATGATGGCGATCCTCGGCCTGAACCCACTTGCCGCGCAGATGGCGCAAGCCGGCCTGCATCACCTTGTTGGCCGGCCGGCTGCCACTGCGCAATTGCGCCAGCAGCACCAGCATCCCGGCCTCGGTATCCTGTTCATCCGCCAGCAGTTCGGGGACCTCTTCGGGATGGCCGCTCATCAACAGAATCCGGGCGCGCAGTAACCGATCATCCCGGCTTTGCGGCGGATAATCCTGATAGAACTGCCGGCTGGCCTGATAGGCATCCTCCGCCAGCCCCAGACGGACGTAACTGATCATCACCAGCTCGCGCCAGCGCCGGCGCCATTGCGGATCCACCGCGCCCTCGCCCGACCAGATCAGATCGCGCAACACCGACAGGGCACGGCGGGGTTCATCCAGTTTTAAAAAGGCGTTGGCCCGCTCGGTCATGGCCCAGCGCACGGCCTGTTCGGGCATGTTGCGGGGAAAGCCGGTAAGGCGCGAGGCCAGCCGCTGCCACTGACCACTCTCGCGATAGATGCGCACCCGCTCGCGCTCCAGCGCCAGCCATTCGCTCTGTTCGGAAGGGATGGTGGGTTGACGTTCGTCCAGCAGACGCACCGCCAGGGTCGCGGCGCCGCTGTCGGCCAGGGCGCGGATTTCATCCAGCGTTTCGTCGGCCGGGGCCAGCCCGGTTAATGCTAACAACAGGGCGAATAATGCCGTGCGCCGGAACCAAAAAACGGGTAACCCGCGAGGGTTACCCGTTCTGATGTTCACCGGTTTGCGGTCGTTCGACCGGACTGTCATGCCGGATGAGCTTATTTATTGGTCAGCTTTTCCTTGATACGCGCGGACTTGCCGGAACGTTCGCGCAGATAATACAGCTTGGCGCGACGCACG
The DNA here is from genome assembly GCF_034521165.1 of Thiohalophilus sp. Lineage (NCBI taxonomy): Bacteria > Pseudomonadati > Pseudomonadota > Gammaproteobacteria > Thiohalomonadales > Thiohalophilaceae > Thiohalophilus > Thiohalophilus sp. The sequence continues at coordinate 229,097 of NZ_JAXHMV010000001.1, read as the reverse complement.
TCACCGCGACGCTTGACCTGAATCTCGGCCAGGGTCGGGCTGTAAACCTGGAAGACACGCTCGACCCCTTCCCCGTAGGAAACCTTGCGCACGGTGAATGAGGAATTGAGGCCGCGGTTACGTCGGGCGATCACCACGCCTTCATAGGCCTGCAGACGTTCGCGATTGCCTTCCTTTACCTTGACCTGAACCACAACGGTGTCGCCGGGACCGAACTCCGGGATCGTCTTGTTCATCTGTTCCGCATCTAACTGGTCGATAATGTTGCTCATGCTCGTCGCTCCCAAGCTCGTGCCTCGTTATTCAATCTCATGCTCGCGAATAAATTCCGCGAGCAAAGTCTGTTGGTCCTCATCCAGTTCGCGCGTCTCGAGTAACTCGGGACGTCGCAGCCAGGTTCGACCCAGCGCCTGTTTGAGCCGCCAGCGCTCGATGGCCTTGTGATTGCCACTGAGCAATACCGGCGGGACTTGCCTGCCTTCTATCGTCTCCGGCCGGGTAAACTGCGGAAAATCCAGCAGCCCGTCCGAAAAGGAATCCTGTTGCGCCGAGTCCTCGTGCCCCAGCGCGTCGGGCAACAGACGGGTCAGCCCGTCCATCATCACCATCGCCGCCAGCTCGCCGCCACTGAGGACGTAATCCCCGATGGACCACTCCTCGTCGACCTCGGCGTCAATCAGCCGCTCGTCGATCCCTTCGTAGCGACCGCACACCAGTATCAGGTGCGAGTGACGTGCTAACTGTTCCAGCCCGGCCTGATCCAGCCTGCGCCCCTGCGGCGACAGGTAGATTACCCGGCTTGGCCCGCCGTCGCTGCCGCGTGCGTCACGAATCGCCTCACGCAGCGGCTCGACCATCATCACCATGCCCGGGCCACCGCCGTAAGGCCGGTCATCGACCGTCTGATAATTGTCGGTCGTATAGTCGCGCGGGTTGTAAAACCCGACTTCCACCAGACCGCGGCTCAGGGCCCGTCCGGTGATGCCGTATTCGGTGACCGCGCTGAACATCGGTGGAAACAGCGTGATGAGATCAAAGCGCATGTCACTTAACCTTCATGCCCTCAGCCGGCATGAATCAAAATTCCGGATCCCAGTCGACGCGAATCACGCCGGCCTGCAAATCCACCTGTTTGATCACCTGCTCGCGAATAAACGGGATCAAACGCTCCTGCTTGCCGCCGGCGCCGATCTGCTCGACCACCAGGACATCATTGGCCCCGGTTTCCATCAGGTTCGTCACCTGGCCCAGGTCCACGTCCGCCTGGTTAATGACCTGCAATCCGAGCAGGTCGCGCCAGTAATAATCCCCCACCGCCAGCGCCGGCAGTTGCTGGCGAGTGACGGCAATCTCGCGGCCCACCAGGGCCGCCGCATTGTCGCGATCCGGACACTGTTCCAGTTGCGCAATCAGGGTCTTGCCGTGTTGCTTGCCCTGTGCCAGTCGGTAGGGCAGCCATTCACCGCCGCTATACAGATACCACGGCGAATAGTTCAGAATGTTGTTCCGGGGTTCGGTGTGGGAATAGACCTTCACCCACCCCTGGATACCAAACAGGCCACTGATATGCCCCAACACGATCATGTTATCGGCATGCTGCATGGCCTGTGGCGTCCTTCCGCCCGCCGATCGGGTCAGGCGGTCGCGCGGCGGTTTATGCCGCGCGCTTTTCCTGTTCCTTGACCAGCTTGCTGACCCGCTCGGAGGCCTGGGCCCCCTTGCTCAGCCAGTGCGAGATCCGTTCGTTGTCCAGATTCAGACGGACTTCGTTACCGGTGGCGACCGGGTTAAAGAACCCCAGGCGTTCGATATAGCTGCCGTCCCGGCGGTTACGGGAATCCGTGACCACGATATGGTAGAAAGGACGCTTTTTGGCGCCAGCGCGCGCCAGACGTATGGTTACCATCGCGAGTTATAACCTCTTGAACCAAATAAATTGAGGCCGTCTCGACCCACAGCCGGACAGCCTTCCCGAAAGAGTGGGGCATTGTACTGAAAATGGCGGAAAAGTGAAGGGCTTAGCGCCATTTTGCGGGAAAAATTTCACCTCCCGTGCGTATCGGGAATACCGGCAATCCCGGGGGGAGGGGGCCACCAAATAATATCCTCCTGTTGGAGCCGAGCCCCCTCGGCGATTCAACTCGCCCGCTTACATCAGCCCCGGCGGCAGGTTACCGCCCTTGAGGCCGCGCATCATCTTGGCCATGCCGCCGCCTTTCATTTTCTTCATCATCTTCTGCATCTGGGTGAACTGCTTGAGCAAGCGGTTGACGTCCTGGATCTGGGTGCCGGAGCCGCCGGCGATGCGCCGCTTGCGCGAGCCTTTAATCAGGTCCGGCTTGCGCCGCTCGGCGGGCGTCATGGAGCGGATGATCGCCTCCATGCGCTTGATCTGCTGCTCGCCGGCCGTCGCATCCAGGGCGCCGGCGGGGACATTGGGCATTCCGGGCAGCTTGTCCATCATGCTGGCCAGCCCGCCCATTTTCTTCATCTGCTGAAACTGGGCGAGGAAGTCCTCCAGATCGAAGCCCTTGCCCTTTTTGAGCTTGGCCGCCATCTTCTCGGCCTCGTCCAGGTCGATCTTGCCCTGCGCCTCTTCGACCAGACTGACCACATCGCCCATGCCCAGGATGCGCGAGGCCACCCGATCCGGATGAAACGGCTCCAGCGCGGTGGTTTTCTCGCCGGTGCCGAGAAACTTGATCGGTTTGCCGGTGATCTGGCGAATCGACAGCGCCGCCCCGCCGCGGGCGTCACCGTCGGTCTTGGTCAGAATGACCCCGGTCAGCGGCAGCGCCTCGTGAAAGACGCGGGCGGTATTGGCCGCGTCCTGGCCGGTCATGCTGTCGACCACGAACAGGGTCTCCACCGGCTGGACCGTCTCGTGCAGCCGGCGCACCTCGTCCATCATGGTCTCGTCGATGTGCAGACGGCCGGCGGTATCGACGATCAGCACATCTTTATGCTGCACCTTCGCCTGCTCCAGCGCCCGCCGGGCGATCTCGACCGGATCCTCGTCGCTGGCACTGGGACAGAAGCTGGCTTCGACCTGGCCGGCCACGGTCTGCAGCTGATCGATGGCCGCCGGACGATAGATATCGGTACTGACCAGCATGACCGATTTTTTCTGATTCTCCTGCAGCCAGCGGGCCAGTTTACCGGCGCTGGTGGTCTTGCCCGAGCCCTGCAGGCCCGCCAGCAGGATCACTGCCGGCGGCGTCACGCTCAGATCGAGGCTGTCATTGGCCTCGCCCATCAGCGCCACCAGTTCGTCATTGACGATCTTGATCAGCGCCTGACCGGGCGTCAGGCTTTTGAGGACGTCCTCGCCAAGGGCCTTTTCGCGCACATGGTCGGTAAATTCCTTGACCACCGGCAGGGCCACGTCGGCTTCCAGCAGAGCCATGCGCACCTCGCGCAGGGTCTCCTTGATATTCTCCTCGGTCAGTCGGCCGACCCCGCGCAGGTTACGGACCGTCTGGCCGAGACGTTCGCTCAGACCATCAAACATGTTGCCTCACTTGGAAATGCAGTCGACCGCCGCATCCGGCGATCCGGGGATATTATAACGTGAAACGGGCGCCGGCCGAGAGTCGGTTGACCGAATGGGTGGTGATGGCGCGGGCGCATTCGGCGAAAATCTCGCCCTCGCCGCCCGGCTTGTTGTGGGTGATATAGACCTCGGGCTGATGGCTCAGCTTGGCAATGTCCTCCGCCAGCAGCGCGGGGCAGTAATGCCCGGCGCGTCGGCAGATATCGATATCGTCGTCCGCGAAGGCGGCCTCGACGATCAGCAGATCCAGCCGCTCCAGCTGGTTGAGTCGCGCCCAGAAGGTGTCGTTGGTGGTGGTATCGCCGCTGAAGGCAAAGACCTGTTGACTGTTGCGCACGATATAGCCAACCCCGGGAACCACGTGATTGACCGGCACCATTTCAAACTGGATATTGCGCACCTGGCGGGTTTCGCCCGGCTGCATCGGCTGATACCGCAGCACCGGCCGATCAGGATGCGGCAGCGCGGCAAAATCGGGCCAGATCACGTTATTGAAAATGTGCGTGCGCAGCGCGTCGATGGTCACTTGCTGGGCATGAATGGTGATCGGTTCATGCAGATGTTCGAACACGCTGTCCACCAGCAGAGGAATGCTGGCGATATGATCCAGATGCGAATGGGTGAGAAAAATATGCCGCAGGCCGGCCATCTGATCGAGAGTCAGATCGCCCACACCGGTGCCGGCATCGATCAGAATATCCTCATCGATCATCATGGTGGTGGTGCGTAAACCATTGCCGACACCGCCGCTGCATCCCAAAACCTGCAGTTCCATCTAACCTGTCACTCCGCCTGACTGAATCATACTTTATTAACCTGTTATTCCGACCTTCAATAGTGCCATGCCCGAGTAAATCAAAATGCTACCAGAGTCACAAGTCTAAGACCTTGATAATCATTTGTTTTATCCCGGAATTGGTCATAACGTATACAAGACAGCCAGCTCAGTGCAAACACGGCCCCTGCGCGCAGCGCGGCACTTCCTTCGCCGATCGAGCTGTGCGATGATTCAGGCGTGATGAATTCCCTTGCTTTGAACCTGTTGCTTCCGGCCCTGGCTGCGATCCTGATGTATCTGCTGGCCGGCGCTCTGCTATGGCGACGTCTGGTCAGCGGCGTCCCGGCCGCGCCGACGACCCGTCTACGTCTGCTGTCCCCGGGGCTGATCGCCGTGCTGCTGCATGGCGTGCTGTTATGGCAGGTGCTGTTTACCCCGGCCGGTGTGGATGTCGGGTTTTATACCATCTTCACCCTGGTGGGCTGGCTGGCGGCGCTGTTGCTGCTGCTGTCGGCCCTCTCGCGGCCGGTGGAATCGCTCGGCATTGTGGTGCTGCCGTTGACCGCTGTCACGGTCCTGCTGCGCCTGCTCAGCGACGAGCACAACATTCTGGCCCGGGATCTGGCGGCGGGACTGGAATTTCATATCCTCGTCTCGATCCTCGCCTACAGTCTGCTGAGTATCGCGGTCGTGCAGGCGATCCTGCTCTATTTCCAGGATGCCCATCTGCACAACAAGCAGCCCGGGGGTATCGTGCGCGCCCTGCCGCCGCTGGAAACCATGGAGACCATGCTGTTCCAGATGATCGGGCTGGGCTTTATTGTACTGAGCATCTCGCTGTTGAGCGGCGGACTCTATCTGGAAGATATTCTCGCCCAGCACCTGGTGCACAAGACCGTGCTGTCGATCATCGCCTGGATCCTGTTCGGGATTCTGTTGTGGGGACGGGTTCAATTCGGCTGGCGCGGCCGTGTGGCGATTCGCTGGACCATCGCCGCCTTTATCGCCCTGATGCTGGCCTACTTCGGCAGCAAATTCGTTATCGAACTGGTTCTGCATCGCTAGCCGCCACAAACAGTTAGCCTTGACAGTACCGGTGATGTCCTTCGTAATTCATTTTCCTTACAGGCAGCAAGAGGCGTTGCGTTCTTGAACGAATTACCCCTAGGTATGCTCATCGGCATACTCGTCTTCCTGTTGATTGCGTCGGGGTTTTTCTCCGGCTCCGAAACGGGGCTGATGAGTCTCAACCGTTATCGCCTGCGCAACCTGTCCGAAAAACAGCACAAGGGCGCGCAAAAGGCAGAACGCCTGCTGACCCGGCCCGATCGCCTGATCGGCGTGATCCTGCTGGGCAACAACTTCGTCAATATTCTGGCCTCGGCCATTGCCACCCTGATCGGTATCCGGCTGTTCGGCGAATCCGGCATCTGGATCGCCACCATCGCCCTGACCATCGTGGTGCTGATCTTCTCCGAGGTCACGCCCAAAACCCTGGCGGCCTTCAACCCGGAACGTTATGCCCTGCCCGCCTCCTATTTGCTGGCGCCGCTGCTGAGAATTTTTTATCCGCTGGTCTGGCTGATCACACGCGTTTCCAACGGCCTGCTCTGGCTGTTCGGCGTGCGACTCGATGAGGCCGGACGCATGACCCTCAGCAGCGAGGAGCTGCGCGTGGTGGTCAGCGAGGCCGGCAGCATGATTCCCCAGCGCCACCAGGAGATGCTGCTGAGTATTCTGGATCTGGAAAAGGTCAGCGTCGACGACATCATGGTGCCGCGCAACGAGATCGCCGGCATCGATCTCTCTGATGACTGGGAGGAAATCGCCAAGCAACTGACCGAAAGCCAGCACACCCGCATGCCGGTCTACGAAGGGGATATCGATCATGTGATCGGCATGGTCCATCTGCGCCGTGCCGTGCGACTCTTCCAGCAGGATGAGCTGAGCAAGGACAATTTCCGCCAGATCATTCGCGACGCCTATTTCGTCCCCGAGGGAACGCCCCTGCACACCCAGTTGCTCAACTTCCAGCGCGAGCGCCGGCGCATTGCGCTGGTGGTCAACGAGTACGGGGATATTCAGGGGCTGGTCACCCTGGAGGATATTCTCGAGGAGATCGTCGGCGAGTTCACCACCGACCCGGCCGCCTCCAGTCGCGATATTCACGTGCAGGAGGACGGCACGTTTCTGGTCGACGGCAGCATCACCATCCGCGAACTGAACAAGGCGCTGGAGTGGGATCTGCCCACCGAGGGACCGAAAACCCTCAACGGCCTGATCCTCGAATACCTGGAACACATTCCCGATCCCGGCACCAGTCTGCTGATCGCCGACTATCCCATCGAAATCGTCCAGACCACCGGCAATGCGGTCAAGACCGTGCACATCGACCCGGGCTGGAAACGCAACAACCTGCCGGCGGGGGAGCAGGAACCCGGGAAGCCTTGACGCAAGGGGGGAAATACCGGACGGGCGGTCAAATCGGGACTATCCACCGCCGCAGTTGTATAATAACATTAATAAAAGACTATAATTCTACGATAAATATAGACTTTTCATTCAGATACTAGCCGGGAGCCGAGCCGCACGTGTCCAAGCTGACGCTGTCATTCAAGGGAAGCATTCTGCGTGTCTATCCGATCCTCAAGGGCAGCATGCTGATCGGCCGTGATCCCCAGTGCACCATTCATATCGACAGCCTGGCGGTCTCGCCCCAGCACGCCCGCATCGACACCCGGGATCAGACCTCGGTACTGGTCGATCTCGACAGCGAGGGCGGCACCTTCGTCGACCAGAATAAAATCGACAAGCATCTGCTCAAGGATGGTGACACCCTCCGCATCGGCAAGCACACGCTGGAATACAAATACGAAGAAGATCTCAACATGGCGCACGTGGATGAGTTGCCGGTGCCCGAAGTGGAAGAGATCACCCCGCAACAGGCCGAAACCGAACAAAACCACGAAACCCGTCAGGGCTGGCTGCAGATCTTAAACGGCCAGAACCTGGGCAAGACCCTGAGCCTGAACCGCTCCATGACCAACCTGGGTAAACCGGGCGTGGCCACGGCGGTCATCACGCGGCGCAACGACGGTTACTTTCTCTCGCATCTGGAAGGCGAACATCCTCCGCTGGTGGACAACCAGCCGCTGGGCGAACACAGCCACAAACTACGAGACGGCAACACCATCCAGATCGGCAACATCAAAATGCAGTTTTACCTGGACTGAGCATGAGCGACTCCGAACGCCGACACTTCACCCGCATCCGCTTCGATGGCGACGCGTGGCTAATCGACACCACTAACAACCGCCAGTGGCAAACCGAGGTGATCGACATCAGCCTGCGCGGTGCCATGATCCGCCGCCCCACGGATGGCCCCCGCGACTTTGACAAAACCTATCTGCTGCAACTGCAGCTGAGCGAAGAAGTCCGGCTGGAATTTGAAACCCGCATTACCCACTACGACAACCCCGACCACCTTGGCCTGCACTTCGACCACATGGATCTCGACAGCGCCAGCCACCTGCACCGCCTGCTCGAACTCAACCTCGGCGACCCCGCCCTGCTCGAACGCGAACTGGCCGAACTGCTCGAATCGGACTAGACCTACCGGTGAGCCATTTCTCTCCTTCGCTGGAAATAACGCGGAGGACGCAGAGGCGCAAAGAACGCAAAGCTTCTATTAAGCTTTCTGTGCACCGGGGTTGATGAAGAACAGGTGTAATATTCAACTCTATTTACTGATTCTTGGTGGCAAGTAGCACAGAGCAAGAGTTGACGAATTGTTGTAGTGATTTCTTCCTTTGCGTCCTCTGCGTCTTTGCGATCTTTGCGTTACTTTCCAGTGCGCTCACTAAAAAAGATCAAGGAGTTCTTCGAGCCGGCTAACCGCGGTGATCTGCAGGCCGTCGATGGGTTTGCGCGGGGCGTTGCCTTTGGGGATGACGGCGCGTTTGAAGCCGTGTTTGGCCGCTTCCTGCAGGCGGTCCTGGCCGTTGGGCACGGGGCGGATTTCGCCGGCCAGGCCCACTTCGCCGAACACCACCAGTTCCTGCGGCAGGGTCTTGTTACGCAGGCTCGACATGACCGCCAGGATCACCGCCAGGTCGGCGGCGGTTTCGGTGACCCGCACGCCGCCGACCACGTTGGCGAACACATCCTGATCGGCGCACACCACGCCGGCGTGGCGATGCAGCACGGCCAGCAGCATGGCCAGGCGGTTGTGTTCCAGGCCAGTGGTCACCCGGCGCGGATTGCTCAACTGACTGTCATCGACCAGCGCCTGCACTTCCACCAGCAACGGGCGGCTGCCTTCGAGCGTGACCAGGATGACACTGCCGGGCACCGCCTCGTCGTGGCGGGACAAAAAGATCGCCGAAGGGTTGTTCACCTCGCGCAGCCCCTTGTCGGTCATGGCAAACACGCCCAGCTCGTTGACCGCGCCGAAGCGGTTTTTCATCGCCCGCACCATGCGATAGCGGCTGCTGGAATCGCCTTCGAAATAGAGCACGGTATCGACCATGTGCTCCAGCACCCGCGGCCCGGCCAGGGTGCCCTCCTTGGTGACATGGCCGACCAGAAACAGCGCGGTGCCGGTCTGCTTGGCATAGCGCACCAGTTGCGCCGCCGACTCGCGCACCTGGCTGACCGAGCCGGGCGCCGAGGTCACCTCGTCGGTAAAGATGGTCTGGATGGAATCGATCACCAGCACCCGGGGTTGCTCCTGCTGGGCAATGGCCAGGATATCCTCCACCCGGGTTTCGGCCAGCAGGGCCAGATCGTCCGCCGCCAGCCCCAGGCGTTGCGCGCGCAGGCTGACCTGCTGCAGCGATTCCTCGCCGGTAATATACAGCGGGGTCAGTTGCTGTCCCAGGCTGACCACGGTTTGCAATAATAACGTTGACTTGCCGATGCCGGGATCGCCGCCCAGCAACACCACCGAGCCGGGCACCAGCCCGCTGCCCAGCACCCGGTCGAACTCGCCGATCCCGGTGGGCACACGGGCCACGTCGGCGGCATTCACCTCCGCCAGTCGCTGCACCCGCTGGCCGGCCGCGTCGCCGGCAAAGCCGCTGAAGCGCGCGTTGCGCGCGCCGCTGCTCACTGCGGTCACTTCCACCAGCGTGTTCCACGCCCCGCAGTCACCGCACTGCCCGGCCCATTTTGGTGCCTGGGAACCACATTCGGTGCAGGAATAAACAACTTTGCTCTTGGCCATAGGGGATTAGATATCCGCTCTTGAGATCAGGGGACATGGTACCATGAGCGAGCCAGTCACGATCCCCGCGCAATTCCGGCGCATTTGCCGCAAGTAACCCGCGTCATCCGCCTGTCACAGCCCACGGGGACAATCGACGGCATGCTATTTGAATACCAGTACAGGAATAGCACTACCCGACAACCACATGGATGGAACATTATGTCAGCCTTCAAGGATCGCATTACCTATCAAAAGCAACTGCTGGCCAGCCTCGCGGCCGAGCCGCTGACCGCCCTCGCCCGGGAAACCGCCAGCGTCTGGCAGGAACCGACACAACTGGATCAGGTACTGTTGCAGGGACTGAACCGACTGCCCCACTGCCACATGCTTTACGCGGTGGACACCCATAACACCCTGATCTCCGCCAACATTGAGAATGATCAGCTCGATACCCAGTGGCGCGGCCTGGATCTCACCGGCCGGCCCTATTTAAAGCGTATCCTGCCCTGGCAGGGCTTCACCCTGTCACCGGTCTATACCAGCCGCCACAGCCTGCGCCCCTGCATCACCGCCATCCAGGCCGTGCACGACGGCGACGCCATCCTCGGCTTCATCGCCGGCGACTACAACGTCGACGATTTGCACAGCCAGCGCAGCAATCCTCCGGCCTCGGCCGGCTGGAGCCAGTACAAGGGCGACCCGGCGATCCGCGGCACCGTGTTTCAGCAGCAGCGTTCCATAAGCGCCATGGACAAGGTGCTCGGCGAAGTCATGAACAGCATCGCCGACATGCTGCGCCATCACGGCATCTTTCACGTCAAGATCCACTTCTCCAGCTCCCGCGCCTCCTTCTGGTCGCTGGACGATCCGTATGACTACAACATCCACATGCTCGATGAGATCGTCGATCCCGAACGCTGCCTCGCCTACCCGCGCCGCCCCGCGCATGAGCGCACTCAGGTCAGCTCTGATGACATCGGCCGTGTGCTGGATCAGTTCAAGGCCCTGCGCCACGCGGATGAAACCATCTACCTGCGCTCCGCCTCGTTCAACATCATCAACGGCATGGTCGGACTCACCTTCTCCTGCGACGGCTCGCATTACATCCACTTCCAGCAGTTCCTGGAGATGGACAGCCGGTTCTGGTTCGGGGAAACGGCCGAGGCTGTGTAGAATTTTCACCACGAAGACGCGAAGAACTCGAAGGATGTTTATTGAGTCAGGGCAGTACACAGTTGGCAGTTGGCAGTTGGCAGTTGGCAGTTGGCAGTTGGCAGTTGGCAGTTCAGGATTGTGGCGGGAAATATGCATACTGTCACCATAACTCCCCGAAACAAGGGTTATTGCTGAAATGTTAAATGAGAAGTATTAAAGTCGGTTGGGAATCGTTAGTATCATAAGCTGCGATCCTCATCCGCATGAGCAGAATTTCGGAGGTAATGATGCGATTAAAACTGTCCCTTCTGTCCCTGGTATTTTTCTTTATTACCGCGTGCGCAGGCAACCCCGAGAGTACAGCTGCCCTGCAATGTGAACGTGGCCTGGAAACCGCTTACAAAGAGCTCGACTTTGCCAAAGCCAAGGGGCTTGGCGGCACAATGGAATACACCAAGGCCGCAAGCCTGTTGACAGCTGCCAAGATACAGTTTGAGTTTGGAAAATACCCAAACTGTATCGACAAGGTTAAACGTGCCCGTGCCTATATCCGGGTATCACAGCAATAGTTCTGTTTGTTACGAAACTATTTACCATGAAGACACGAAGACAAAGGGCGAATACAAAAGGTGACAGAATTATTTTTAATCCTTCCTGTCTCAATACGAACAGTTAAATAAATTTGCCACCTTTTCCGTAAAAAACCATTAACGCAGAGGGAGATCAAGCGAAGTTGGCAGTTCAGAAAACCAGTAGGGAAACTAAATTTTGAATACGATAAAAACCGAACAATTGGCAAAAGTTCTGGGATATGCCGGCCTGATTCCATTTGTCGTCTTCAGTATCGGAACATGGATTGATCTGCCTGGCGTACAGAACGCCGACTTCGTCTTGAGAACCTACGGCGCCATTATCCTTTCGTTTATGGGAGCGATCCACTGGGGTGCGGCCATGTCGCATCAGGGAAAACCGGCGCAGGTGCAACTGGCGCTGAGCGTGTTTCCCGCTTTGTTTGGCTGGGCTGCCTTGTTGATCGCTCACACATACAGCTACAGCATACTGATAATTGCGTTTGTTACTTTATGCGTTATGGACCAGCGTGCCGCAAAAGATAACCTTGTGCCCGCATGGTATGTACCGATGCGCATCGTCCTGACCACGGTTGTTGTCCTGTCACTGATAGCCGCAGCACTCGCCTGATTGCAAAAACAAATCTGAAAACCGGGTTAAAAACGATAGATAGCTTGAATCAGTACAAATTATAAATCGATTAAATTTTTACTCTGGCCCTAACTATCAAAGAAAAGCCTAGACAATATTACGATAAAGCAAAAGGCGAGACCTGACCCCGGCCTCCGTTAGATGCCGCCACTCGCTCGACGGCACAGGGACGTGCCGTCTGGCGAGCCCGACTGGAATGAGAAGCGCAGGGAACCGCTCCAGCCATTGGAAATGGCTGGACCGGCGGCGTCTTTCGGGCGCGTTTTCTTTGGTTCTGTTTCTTTGTCGCGTGACAAAGACAAATTCGTCAGGATGACGTACATGAATGTACTAATGTCGCGGGAGGCAGGATGCCGGGAGCGACTCGAATTTGGACAGCCGGAGGCTGCACGAAGTGCGAAGGCCAGGGATGGCCTTCGTCAGATGAACCCGAGGCGCGCTGGCGGGTCAGCGCTTTCAAGATCCAGACCGCCCGGAGGGCGCTCATTTTGGTAAAGCCGGATGCTGATCACCCCTCCCTGGCCGTTATTCCGGGCATCCTGCCCTACACCCTTCGGGCCAGCCTTCGGCTGTTCAAATCTGTTCCCGACAGATTTGTCCCTTGGAGGGGAGGGAACAAAAAGAAAAGTTACAACACTTCCACCCGGTTCCCCCCACCCTCGCGCGCCAGCCGCACCGCTTCCACGCAGCGGTCGGTGAACTGTTCCACGTTGTCCTGCGCCTGCGCTTCGGTGACGCCGCAGCTGATACTGACCAGGCCAAAGTTATCGATCAGGGTGCCGTCGATGGCCTTGACCAGTTTTTGCGCCAGGCGCCGGGCATCGCTCTGGCGGGTTTCGGGAATGAGGATCGCGAACTCGTCTTCCGACCAGCGGGCCGGGATGTCGGTAGCGCGGATGCGCGAGTGAATGCGACTGGCGACACTGCGAATGACGTGTTCGCTGGTGGCCTGGCCGTGGACGGCGGCGATCTCACAGAAGCGATCGATGTCCACCAGGATCAGTGACAGGCTGTGATGATAGCGTTGCTGGCGCGCCAGTTCGTAGTCGATCAGATCGCCGAACTTACGCCGGTTATAGAACCGGGTCAGGCCATCGATGCTGGCGATCTCTTCCAGGTCGCGGGTACGATCCTTTAACACGGTAATCTCGGAGTTAACCGAGTCGGCGGGATTGCGGACTTCCTCGGCGCGCAGTTCGATCAGCTCTTCCAGCCGGTTTTTGTATTCCAGCAATTCCTGTTGCAGGGATTCCTGGCGTTTGAGTTTGCGCCGTGCCGCCACGCCGAGGGCGACCATCAACACGATAATGCCGCTGCGCAGGGCAATGTCGAACAGTGGCGGGAAGATCAGATTCTCGACCAGGGTCTGGGGAACCTGCAGGACATAGACATCGACCATGGCATCCAGCAGCCACAACAGCATGCCGGACAGCAGGCCGTACAACGGCATATAGCGCCCCTTGTCGCGCGAGTCATACAGGGCGTAGGCGGCAACGTTCATGAGAACGCCTCCGTGTTCGAACCGCTGACGGTTCAGTGATGAACGTACTCAAAATCGACACGCGATGTCACTTTACATAAGAGCTCATAGGCGATGGTGCCGGCGGCATCGGCGATCTCCTCCACCGGCAGTCCCTCGCCCCACAGGATCACTTCATCGCCGATTTTCGCATCGGGGCACTCGCGCAGATCCAGGCAGAGCATGTCCATCGACACCCGCCCGACGATGGGCACCCGCTTGCCGTTCAGTAACACCGGAGTGCCGCTGGGCACGTGGCGCGGATAGCCGTCGCCGTAGCCGATGGCCACCACTCCCACCGGCATCGGCTCGGGACAGCGCCAGCTGCCGCCGTAGCCGACGGGTTCGCCGGCCCCGTGCCGGTTCACCGCGATCAGTTGCGAGCGCAGGGTCATCACCGGCTGCAGATCCTGTTGTTCGCCGACACTATTGATAAAGGGCGAAGCGCCGTAGAGCATGATGCCGGGCCGGGCCCAGTCGCTTTCGCTTTGCGGCCAGCCGAGCAGGCCGGCGGAGTTGGCAATGCTGCGCGCGGTGACGCTCAGTTCATTCAGGCCGTCGAAACGGCGAACCTGCTCCAGGGTATAGTCATCCTCGCGATCGTCGGCGTTGGCCAGGTGAGTCATCAGGCGCACGCTGGCGACCCGCGAACAATTAAGCAGGCGAGTCAGCATGGCCGGTGTCTCCTGCGGGGCGATCCCGAGACGATGCATGCCGGTGTCGACCTTGAGCCAGACATCCAGCGCCGGGCCGGGTGACTGTTCCAGCATGACGATCTGTTGGGGATGATGGATTACCGGCTGCAGTTGATAGCCGTCGATCAGTCGCAGTTCCCCGGCCTGAACGAAGCCTTCGAGCAACACGATCGATTGCGGAATGCCGGCCTCGCGCAGAGTGATCGCCTCGTCGATGGATGCCACGCCAAAGGCATCGGCGTCATCCAGGGCCTGGGCGACCTCGACCATGCCGTGGCCGTAACCGTTGGCCTTGATGATCGCCATCAGTTGGCTGCCAGGGGCGTGCCGGCGGGCGACGGTCAGATTGTGTTGCAGGGCGCGAAGGTTAATGGTGGCCCGTGTCGCACGGGTCATGCACCGGGCCCTTCCAGATAGTTGTCGCCGGAGATGTAGTTTTCGAACTTGGTGTACTGGCCGAGGAAGGTCAGACGCGCGGTCCCGATGGGGCCGTTACGCTGTTTGGAGATGATAATCTCGGCGGTGCCCTTGTCGGTGCTCTCTTCGTTGTAGACCTCGTCGCGATAGATAAAGACGATCACGTCGGCGTCCTGTTCGATGGCGCCCGATTCACGCAGGTCCGACATGACCGGCCGTTTGTTGGGGCGCTGTTCCAGCGAGCGGTTGAGCTGCGAGAGAGTGATGACCGGCACGTTGAGTTCCTTGGCCAGTCCCTTGAGCCCGCGCGAGATCTCGGAGATCTCGTTGGTGCGGTTTTCACTGCTGCCACTGAGCTGCATCAGCTGCAGATAGTCGACCACGATCAGGCCCAGGCCATGCTCGCGCTTGATGCGCCGGGCACGGGAGCGGATCTCGGTGGGGCTCAGCCCCGGCGTGTCATCGATATAGATCGGCGCCTCGTTGAGAATGCCCACCGCCGAGGTCAGACGCGGCCAGTCCGAATCATCCAGCTTGCCGGTGCGGATCTTGTGCTGATCGATGCGCCCCAGCGAGGACATCATACGCATCACCAGCTGCTCGCCGGGCATTTCCATACTGAACACGGCCACCGGCACCTGGTGTTTGATGGCGGCGTTTTCCACCAGGTTCATGGCGAAGGAGGTTTTGCCCATGGAGGGGCGCCCGGCGACGATGACCAGGTCGGAATTTTGCAGGCCGGAGGTCATGTCGTCGAAATCGGTATAGCCGGTGGGCACGCCGGTATAGGCGTCGCTGCTTTGATAAAGCGCGTCGATGCGATCCACCGCCTTGACCAGCAGATCCTTGATACCGACATAGCCGGAGCGATTGCGCGCGCCCTGCTCGGCGATGTCGAACACGGCTTTCTCGGCCTGATCCAGCACCTCGGCGCTGCTGCGCCCTTCCGGGTTATAGGCCAGGTTGCCGATCTCGGTGGCCACCCGGGTCAGCTGGCGCAGTACCGAGCGTTCGCGCACGATAGCCGCATAGGCCTTGATATTGGCGGCGGTGGGGGTGTTCTTGGCCAGCCCGCCCAGATAACTCATGCCGCCGGCGGCATCCAGCTGGTTGTGACGTTCCAGCCATTCGGAGAGGGTCACCACGTCGCAGGGATCGCTCTCCTGGGCCAGCGCGGCGATGGCGCGGAAAATCAGACGGTGATCGCGACGGTAAAAATCCTCTTCGGTGACCTGATCGGCCACCTGGTCCCAGCTGCTGTTGTCGATCATCAGCCCGCCGAGCACCGCCTGCTCCGCCTCGATAGAGTGCGGCGGCACTTTGAGCGCGTCGGTGGCCTGATCCGTGGCGGTTACCGAGTAAATTGCATCAGGCATGGTGGTTAGTCTTGTTATTCCAGCATGGCCGGGGCCGCATACGGGCGGTACTCCCGGAGAATGTCATCGAAACGACCCCTCGCTCCCGTGGCGGGAGGCCCTGAGCATAGCACAACCCCGACCGGGATCGGACCGATCCGGCGCACGGAATTGGAACGGAAAATGAACGGGGAAAATCCGCACGAGCGGGGCGTGCGAAAGGCGTGCCAGAGAAGGCGGCGGCGGGCGGGAAGACCCCGCCCGCGGCAATCACTCGGCCTCGACGATGACCTTGATGGACTGCATGACTTCCGGGTGCAGCTGCAGTTCGATCTCGTATTCGCCGGTCAGACGAATCGGGCCCTCGGGCAGGGTGACTTCACGTTTTTCCAGCTCGATGCCGGCCGCGGTTACCGCGTCGGCGATGTCGGCCACGGCCACAGAGCCGAACAGCTTGCCTTCCTCACCGGCGTGAGCCTGGATGGTCACCTGACCCAGCTCGGCGATCTTCTCGGCACGGGCCTGGGCCGCGGCCAGGGCCTCGGCAGCCGCTTTTTCCAGCTCGGCGCGGCGCGCTTCAAAGGCTTCGATATTCTCACGGGTGGCCGGCACCGCTTTTTTCTGCGGCAGCAGAAAGTTGCGGCCATAACCGGGACGCACGTTGACCTTGTCGCCCAGGGTGCCGAGATTGGCTACGTTTTCCAGCAGAATGACTTCCATTTTATTGACCTCAATGCCTGTCGCTTGATGTGATTGGTTGATTAACCCGCCGCCCCGGGAAAACGGCGACGGAGCTCAATCCAGTTATCCAGTATGCCCAGCATGGCGATCGCGAGCGCGCCATAGGGCAGGGTAAAAAACAGCACGATATACAATGCCACCAGCCAGATCTGCGCATTCTGGCTGCGGGCAGCCAGGGCATGGCCCACGGCCAGCCCCTGAAACAAAAACACGCCCAGCACCACGGTGGCCGCATTGACCAGCCACTGGCCGGCCAGACCACCCACGAACTGGGCCAGCGCCACGATGGCCAGCGAGATGCCGGCGGCCAGCGTGCCTAGGCGCAGCTGGTGAAACTCGCCGGGACTGGCACTGCCAAACAACAGCGCCTGCCAGTAGCGCCCGGCCAGCAGACCGATAATGGCGCTCAATACCAGCGAGGTGAGCATGGCCCCGGTCATCAACCGGGCCGACTGCTCCAGCACCGCCCGCAGGGCGACCTCGTCCTGAATCTCGATGCCGGCCTGTTTGAGCGCCGGGATCACCTGCTGGTTGAAATACTCGCCCCACCACTGGGCCGGATCGCCCAGCAGCGGGAACATAATGCTGATGCCGACCAGTCCCACCAGCCCACACAACAGCAGGGTCTGGGAGAGCGACTCGCGCTGGCGCAGCCACTGGGCCGCCAGCCAGGCCGGCGACCAGACCACCAGCGCATAGCCGACGGCAAAGTGCGGACTGCCGATCAGCAGGGCCAGCACGGCCAGCGCGGCGGTGGCTCCCAGCAGGATCAGCAGGCTTTCGCGGCTGGCCTGGGTCAGCCCCACCAGCGCCACCAGGCCGGCGCTGAGATAACTCAACGGCCAGCTCAGCGGAAAAAACAGCAGCGAGGCGATGGCCAGCCCGGTCACCGCGAGGATGGCCTGGAGCGGGCCGCGCATGGCATAGCTTGCCAGCGACTTCATCATTGCAAATCCTCTGTTCGCACCCGGGCGAACAGGCGGTTTTAGTTCTTGTGCGAGTCGCTGTACGGCAGCAGCGCCAGATAACGGGCACGCTTGACGGCGGTAGCCAGCTGACGCTGATAACGGGCCTTGGTGCCGGTAATGCGACTGGGCACAATCTTGCCGCTTTCGGTGATATTGGCCTTCAGCAAACCGAGATCCTTGTAATCGATCTCCTTGATACCTTCAGCGGTAAAACGACAGAATTTCTTGCGACGGAAAAAACGGGCCATGATGTGATTCCTTTAAGTTAACTGGTTAAGGTCGGGCTCAAGCGGCGCTTTGCTCGCTGTCTTCTTCGCGCTCGTCTTTCTTCGCCATCGGGGACGGCTCGGTGACGGCTTCATCACGGCGGATGATCAGATTGCGAATGACGGCGTCGTTAAAGCGGAAGCCACTTTCCAGTTCATCACGGGTGGCCTGGTCGCATTCGATGTTCATCAGAACATAATGCGCCTTGTGGACTTTCTGGATGGAGAAAGCCAGCTGGCGGCGGCCCCAGTCCTCGACCCGATGGACCTTGCCACCGTTGCCTTCGACCAGGTTGCGATACCGTTCCAGCATGGCGGGAACCTGTTCACTCTGGTCAGGGTGGACCAGAAACACGATCTCATAGTGTCGCATCGACATCTCTTCCTTTCGGTTAAAAGCCCCCCGTCGAACCTCTCGGCCGCGGTGGAGCAAGGCTATCCCGGCTTTTCGGCCCGGGTTGACTAAAGGCTGCGCATTTTACTCGAGGGATCAGGGCTTTGCAATCCAGATATAGGCAGATTGCCGGACACCGCTGCGCTCTGTCCGGCCTACACCCCTCTTTGTGCAGGAGCGGGCTTTGAGCGCGATCACCCCCGTTCGACAATCGCGCCCGCGGGGCGCTCCTACCCGCTCTTTCTGCAGGAGCGGGCTTCGAGCGCGATCACCCCCGTTCGACAATCGCGCCCGCGGGGCGCGCCTACCCGCTCTTTCTGTAGGAGCGGGCTTCGACCGCGATCACCCCCGTTCGACAACCGCGCCCGCGGGGCGCGCCTACCCGCTCTTTCTGTAGGAGCGGGCTTCGACCGCGATCACCCCGTTCGACAACCGCGCCCGCAGGGCGCGCCTACCCGCCCTTTCTGTAGGAGCGGGCTTCGACCGCGATCACCCCCGTTCGACAACCGCGCCCGCGGGGCGCGCCTACCCGCTCTTTCTGTAGGAGCGGGCTTCGACCGCGATCACCCCCGTTCGACAATCGCGCCCGCGGGGCGCGCCTACCCGCTCTTTCTGTAGGAGCGGGCTTCGAGTGCGATCATCCCCCGTTCGACAATCGCGCCCGCGGGGCGCTCCTACCCGCTCTTTCTGTAGGAGCGGGCTTCGACCGCGATCACCCCCGTTCGACAACCGCGCCCGCAGGGCGCGCCTACCCGCCCTTTCTGTAGGAGCGGGCTTCGACCGCGATCACCCTCGTTCGACAATCGCGCCCGCGGGGCGCGCCTACCCTTCTCCAGGGATCAGGTCCTAGACCTAGTACCTAGCAACTAGCCCCTGCGCTGTCGCAGCGCCTCATAGAGACAGATCCCGGTACTCACGGAGACGTTCAGACTCTGGACTGTGCCCAGCATGGGTAGTTTGACCAGCTGATCGCAGTGCTCGCGGGTCAGGCGGCGCAGGCCTTTTTCCTCGGCGCCCATCACCAGTGCCAGCGGGCCGGCCAGGTCGGCCTGGTAGAGGTCGATCTCGCCCCCCAGATCGGTGCCCACCAGCCAGATGCCACGCTCGCGCAGCTCACGCAGGGTCCGGGCCAGGTTGGTAACCTGGATGAAGGGGACGATCTCGGCGGCGCCGCTGGCCACCTTGCGCACGGTGCTGGTCAGGCCGCAGGCCCGGTCTTTGGGGGCGATGACTGCCTGCACCCCGGCGGCATCGGCGGTGCGCAGGCAGGCGCCCAGGTTGTGCGGATCCTGCACGCCGTCGAGAATCAACAGCAAGGGGGGCTCGTTCAGATCATCAAGTAGCCGGGCCAGCTGGCGTTCGTCGCCGGGGCCCGGCAGCGTGGCCTCGGCCGCCACCCCCTGGTGGCGCTGGCCGTCGGTCAGCTCATCCAGGACCCGGCGCTTGACCCGTTCCAGTGCCACGCCGGCGGCGCGAACCTGCCCTTCCAGTTGCCGGGCCCGCTCGTCACGGCGGCCCTGCTCCAGATAGACCCGCCGGATATGCTCGCTGTCACGTTTGACCGCCGCCTCGACCGCGTGCAGGCCGAAGATGATGTGCTTCTCTGTCATGGCGTGGTGCGCCCGGGATCAGTCGGTCTTCTTTTTGCCGCGCCGGCGGGTCGATTTTTTGCTGGTTTTCTTGCCGGTCTTCTTGCGCCCGCCGCCCTCGTCGGAACGACTGGTGGACTTTTTACTGCTGCGCTTTTTACCGGCTGTTTTTTTGCCGGTTTTCTTGCCGCGACCACCACCCTTGCCACCGCGCTCGGGCAGCTCACCATGGAAGGTTTCGCCGGTCAGGCTTTCCAGCAGCATGAAGTCCATCTTGCGCTCTTCGAGATCGACCCGTGCCAGCTTGACCCGCACCCGATCGCCGAGGCGGAACATTTGCCGCTGGCGTTCGCCGATCAGCCGGTGATGGGCCGGATCGAAATGGTAATAGTCGTTCTCCAGCGAGGTGACGTGCACCAGTCCCTCGACGAAGACTTCATCAAGCTCGATAAACAGCCCGAAGCTGGTCACGCTGCTGATGGTGCCGTTGTATTCCTCACCCACCTTGTCGAGCATGAATTCACACTTGAGCCAGTCGACCGCGTCGCGGGTCGCCTCGTCGGCGCGCCGTTCGGTCTGCGAGCAGTGCTCGCCGAGATTTTCCATGGCGGCGTGATCGTAACGAAACGGAGGCAGTTTCTTGCGTTGCAGGAAGCCGCCCTTTTTGTGTTTGATAACGTGGCGAATGGCACGATGCACCAGCAGATCCGGATAGCGGCGAATCGGCGAGGTGAAGTGGGCATAGGCATCGAAAGCCAGGCCGAAGTGGCCCACGTTGTCCGGGCTGTAGACCGCCTGTTGCAGGGTACGCAACATGACGGTCTGGATCAGATGGGCATCGGGGCGTTCGGCAATCTGCTCCAGCAATTTGGAAAAGTGCTTGCCCTCGGGACTATCGCCGCCGCCGAGCTTGAGCCCGAACTCACCGAGAAATTCACGCAGGGCTTCGAGTTTTTCCGGCTTGGGCCCTTCATGCACGCGATACAGCGCCGGCACCTTGTGCTCCAGCAAAAACCGCGCGGTGGCCACGTTGGCAATGATCATGCACTCCTCGATCAGCTTGTGCGCGTCATTGCGTTCGGTCGGCACGATGGATTCGATCTTGCGATCCTCGCCGAACACGATACGGGTTTCGGTGGTATCAAAATCGATGGCACCGCGCTTGCTGCGGCGCTGGCGCAGCGTCTGGTAAAGCTGGTAAAGGTTGTGCAGATGCGGCAGCACCCCGGCGTACTGGCGACAGAGATCGGCATCTTCGTCGATCAGCATGCCCGCCACCTTGTTATAGGTGAGCCGTGCATGGGAATACATGACCGCCGGATAGAAGGTATACCCCTTGAGCACGCCGGTTTTATCCAGCTGCATGTCACACACCATACACAGGCGATCCACTTCCGGGTTCAGGGAACACAGGCCGTTGGAGAGGATCTCCGGCAGCATGGGAATGACGCGCTCGGGGAAATAGACCGAGTTGCCGCGCTCGATCGCATCCTTGTCCAGTGGCGAGTCGGGTTCGACATAATGGGAGACATCGGCAATCGCCACCAGCAGGCGCCAGCCCTTGCGATTGGGCTCGCAATAGACCGCGTCGTCGAAGTCGCGGGCATCCTCGCTGTCGATGGTCACCAGCGGCAGATGCCGGATATTCTCGCGGCCCGGCTCCTGCTTGTGTTCTTCTTTGACCTCCTCACTCAGTTCGGCAATCTGCGCCTCGGTTTGCGGCGACCAGACCTGCGGCAAGCTATGGGCGCGGATCGCCACATCGATCTCCATGCCCGGGGCCATGTGATCGCCGAGCACCTCGACCACCTGACCGATAGCCTGGCGAAACGGGGTTGGCGGCTGGGCGATTTCGACGGTGACGATCTGGTTGTGTTCGGCCGGGCCGAGATTTTCCGTCGGCACCAGGATGTCCTGGCTGATGCGCTTGTTGTCCGGTACCACGAAGGCGACGCCGCCCTCGATAAACAGCCGACCGACGACGGTCTTGTGGGCCCGTTCCAGGACCTCGACGATGGCGCCTTCCCGGCGGCCACGCCGATCGATGCCGGCCACCCGGCCCAGCACCCGATCGCCATGGAAGGCAACGCGCATCTCGCGCCCGGAGAGGAACAGATCATCCGAGCCGTCATCGGGAATCAGAAAGCCGAAGCCGTCGGGATGGCCCTGTACCCGGCCGCGTACCAGGTCCATTTTGCTGATCAGGCCGTATTCGCGACGACGATTGAACAACAGCTGGCCGTCGCGCTCCATGGCCCGCAGCCGGCGGCGCAGGCCCTCGAGCTCGTCGTCACTTTCCAGCTTGAGCGCCTCGGCAATCGCCTCGCGGGACATGGGACGGCCGGCCTGCTCGAGCAGATCCATGATGTATTCACGGCTGGGGATGGGTTTTTCGTACTTCTGAGCTTCGCGCTCGGCGTAAGGGTCTTGTTTGTCGGAACGTTGGGTCATGTAATCTTCTTTCTCTCGTTATTTTGTATTCAGTCACGATTTTGACTCGCGAGCGGCGAATTATGCCTCATTTAGCGTGGCCGCGCTCGTGATTGACAATCCCGGGGACTCTCTGTAAAGTGCGCGGCTTCTGAGCCGAGGTGGCGGAATTGGTAGACGCGCTAGCTTCAGGTGCTAGTGGGGGTAACCCCGTGGAGGTTCAAGTCCTCTCCTCGGCACCAATTCTCTCATAAAAGCCCCCTTTCGGGGGCTTTTTTGTTTCTTCCGAAACAAAGTACCGATCTCCCTGTTTGTCTTTCGGGCAAGCAACTCCCCGGTGCTACACTTTGATAACCTCATTCTCACAGGACGCATAGCGAACGATGCGCGAATCGGATTTGCACCATATTATTATTGTCGGCGGCGGCGCCGGCGGCCTGGAACTGGCCACCCGCCTGGGCAAGACCCTGGGTAAAAAAGGCCGCGCCCGGATCACCCTGGTGGACGCCAATCGCACCCATATCTGGAAACCGCTGCTGCACGAGGTGGCCGCCGGGACCTTCGACGCCTATGAAAACCAGATCGAATACCTGGCCCAGGCGGCGCGCAACCATTTCGAGTTTCGCCTCGGCCGGATGGACCGGCTGGATCGCGCCGCGCGCACCATTTATCTGGCCCCGACCCTGGACGCGCAGGGCAACGAAATCATTCCCCGACGCGAGTTTCAATACGACACCCTGATTATGGCGGTCGGCAGCGTGAGTAACGATTTCGGTATCGAAGGCGTGCGCGATCACTGCCTGTTTCTGGATACCAAGCAACAGGCCGAATCGTTCCAGCACCTGCTGCTGGAGAACTTCATGCGCGCCAGCACCCGGCCCGATGCGGCGCAACAGGGCCAGCTGGATGTGGTGATCGCCGGCGGCGGCGCCACCGGCATCGAGCTCTCCGCCCAGTTGCACAAGGTCTCGCGGCTGATCACCGCCTACGGTATCGATCAGATCAATCCCGCCGATGTGCGCATTACCATTGTCGAGGCCGCCGATCGGATCCTGCCCGGCCTGCCGCCCCGCCTGTCGCAGGCCACCGAGGCGGAGCTGGAAAAACTCCATATCGCCGTGCTCAAGGGCGAACGGGTGGTCAAGGTCAGCGCCGAAGCGCTGTATACCGAAAGCGGGCGCGAGATCCAGGCGCCGATCAGGGTCTGGGCCGCCGGCATCAAGGCGCCCGACTTTCTCGCCGAGATCGACGGGCTGGAAACCAACCGCGCCAATCAACTGGTCGTCGACCAGACTCTGCAAACCACCCGCGATGAGAATATTTTCGCCTTCGGCGATTGCGCCGCCTGCCCCTGGCCACAGATGGAGACCAATGTGCCGCCCCGCGCCCAGGCCGCGCATCAACAGGCCGCCTTGTTGATCAAGAGCATGAAACGTCGTCTGGCCGACAAACCGTTGCCGACATTTCTCTATCGCGATTACGGCTCGCTGGTCTCGCTGGGCAAGTACAGTACCGTGGGCAACCTGATGGGAAATCTGACCGGCAGCATCATGGTCGAGGGCTTTGTGGCGCGGATGGTTTACCTGTCGTTATACAAGCTGCACCAGTTCGCGTTGTTCGGTTTTTACCGCACCATGATGATCTCCATTGCCAATCGCTTCCGGGCCACCGTCGAGCCGGAGATCAAGTTACACTAGACGCAAAGCGGCAAACGGCAGAGTGCGTCACTTTTTAAATTCTACTGGAAATAACGCAGAGGACGCAGAGGCGCAAAGGACGCAGAGAAAAGAAATAATAATTACTTATTATCTGGATAAAACAAATCCGCCAATGAACGCGAATATTTTATCCTGGCGCCCATTCGCGTTGATTCGCGGATAAAATAGTGCCGAAACATCTGACCGAGGCAATCGATGCATGTAACTCGCATTTATTCCATCGTCTTGCTGTTACTGGCTGCACCGCTTTGCGGTGCGGAGACCTTGCGGGTAGCAGTGGCGGCGAATTTCAAAACCACGCTGGAGGCGCTGGTCGGGGAGTTTGAAGCGAACAGCGAACATCGGCTGGTACTCGCCAGCGGCTCGACCGGCAAACATTACGCGCAAATTCTCAACGGCGCGCCGTTTGATCTCTTTTTTGCCGCCGATGTGCGCCGCCCCGCGTTACTCGAGGAACAACAACGCAGCGTCCCGCACAGTCGGTTTACCTACGCGATAGGTAAACTGGCGTTATGGAGCCCCGAACCCGGTTACGTGGACACTGAAGGCAAGGTGTTGGAAACCAGCGATTTCCGGCGGCTAGCAATGGCCAATCCGCGCCTGGCGCCTTACGGACTGGCGGCGAAACAGGTACTGAAACGACACGGTTTATACGCGACATTGCAACCCCGAATTGTGCGCGGCGAGAGCATCGCCCAGACCTTTCAGTTTGTTGCCACCGGTAACGCACAGCTGGGCTTTGTCGCGCTGTCACAACTGCAAGGCACAGGCAGGGGCAAACAGGGATCGCTGTGGATCGTTCCCGAATCACTGTACGAGCCAATCGAACAGCAGGCGGTGATATTGAACGACACCCCGGCCGCGCGGGCGTTTATCGCCTTCATAAAAAGTGAACCCGCCGGGCGGATCATGCGCCGGTTCGGCTACGCCACCCCGTCACAGGAGAGGGAATGATCAGCGCGAACGACCTGCAGGCCCTGTGGATCACGCTGCAGCTGGCCTCGCTCACTACGGTGATTTTGTTGCTGCTCGGTACGCCGCTGGCCTGGTGGCTGGCTCACAGTCGCGCCAGGTTCAAACCGGTGATCGAGGCGGTGATTGCCCTGCCGCTGGTGCTGCCGCCCACGGTGCTCGGGTTTTATCTTTTGCTGGCGCTGGGACCGCGGGGGATCTTCGGCCAGACCGCCGACGCGCTGGGACTGGGTTCGCTGGCCTTTACTTTCAGCGGGCTGGTGATCGGTTCGGTGTTCTATTCCCTGCCGTTCGTGGTACAGCCGCTGCAAAATACCTTTGCCGCCATCGGTCGCCGGCCGCTGGAAGTGGCCGCGACCCTGCGTGCCTCACCGCTGGATCGGTTTTTCAGTGTCATCTTCCCGCTGGCCCGGCCGGGTTTTATCACCGCCGCGATTCTCGGCTTTGCGCATACGGTCGGGGAATTCGGCGTGGTGTTGATGATCGGCGGCAATATCCCCGGCGAAACCCAGGTGCTATCGATTGCGATTTATGATCATGTCGAGGCGGTGGATTACGCCAGTGCCCACTGGCTGGCCGGCGGGCTGTTGCTGGCCTCGTTCATCATGCTGCTGCTGGTCTATCGCTATAACCGGCGTTTGCAGGTGCTGCCCGCATGACGTTGCAGGCCCGCTTTCAACTCAGCCGTGGGGATTTCACGCTACAGGCCGAATTCAGTGCGCCGATGCAGGGCATCACCGCCCTGTTCGGCCCGTCGGGCTGCGGCAAGACCACCCTGTTACGCTGCATTGCCGGCCTGGAGCCGATGGCCCGCGGCAGCGTGAAACTGGGCCATACCACCTGGCAGGATGAAAACACCTTTGTACCGGTGCACCGGCGCGGCATCGGTTATGTCTTTCAGGAGGCCAACCTGTTCGCGCATCTGTCGGTGCGCGACAACCTGCTCTACGGCTATCGCCGTAGCGGTGGCGATCAGGCCGGCGTGGATCCCGATCACATTGCCGACCTGTTAGGTATCGACAGATTACAGGCACGTTCTGTGACAAATTTATCCGGGGGCGAACGCCAGCGAGTGGCGATCGGTCGCGCCCTGCTGTCAGCCCCGCAACTGCTGCTGATGGACGAGCCGCTGGCCGCGCTGGATCGCGACAGTAAAAACGCCATCATGGCCTGCCTGCAGCAGCTGTCGCAGGCGCTGTCGATCCCGGTGCTGTACGTCAGTCACGATCACAGTGAAGTGGCACAACTGGCGCAGCAAATGGTCATGTTGAACGGCGGCCGGGTCCAGGCCAACGGCAGCGTGATCGAGTTATTAAACCGGCTCGATCTGCCCCTGGCCCATGCCCCCGATGCCGAGACTATCGTGGAAGCGACGGTTAACGCGCATGATGATCAATACGGTTTGAGCTATCTCGAGTTCGCCGGCGGAAGACTGACGGTGGCGCAGGCCGACTTGCCGACAGGTCAGGCAGTGCGAGTGCGACTGCAGGCCCGGGATATCAGTCTGACCCTCTCGCAACAAACCGATACCAGCATCCTGAACATCTTCCCCGTTACCATCGAGGCCATCGCCGAAGAGCCCCCGGCCCAGCAACTGGTCAAACTCGATGCCAACGGCGCCAGCCTGCTTGCCCGCATTACCCGCAAGTCCGCCGAGCACCTGGACCTGACAGTCGGCAAGCAGGTTTACGCGCAGGTGAAAAGCGTTGCGCTGGTATAAGTTCTGAGTTCTGAGTTCTGAGTTCTAAGTTCTAAGTTCTAAGTTCTAAGTTCTAAGTTCTAAGTTCTAAGTTTGAAGTCGTAGGAGCGGCTGCGCCGCGACAGACCTTGCCGATTGCCCGGGCCTTTATCGCGCCAAAGGCGCTCTACAATCCATGAGACAGGCTTTGTTTTTTCTATCTCGGTATCGACCCAGGGAGTTCATAAGTTCGTCTAAGTTCTAAGTTCTAAGTACTAAGAGTGTATTGCGTGTAGCGCTACCTGACATTCCATCTATCGGGCTATTTTTTACCACGAAGACACGAAGTCTCGAAGTGAATTGATTTTTCTTCGTGCCTTCGCGTCTTCGTGGTAACGCTTTTATAAAAATTCATACACGGTTTACCGTGCCAACCCATCACATCTCTGTAGGAGCGGCTGCGCCGCGACAGACCTTGCCGATTGCCCGGGCCTTTATCGCGCCAAAGGCGCTCCTACAATCCATGAGACAGGCTTTATTCTTTCTATCTCGGTATCGACCCAGGGGATAGTATCTAGCTATTTTTACGACGAAGACACGAAGTCTCGAAGTGAATTAATTTTTCTTCGTGCCTTCGCGTCTTCGTGGTAATGTTTTGATAAACATCTGAATATCAGGTTCTAGCTGCCAGGACCCAGTACCTAGTGTCTAGCCCCTGTTTAACGGCCCGACGGCCGTTAAACATCGTACGGATGACGGAGAATGATGGTTTCGCTGCGTTCGGGGCCGGTGGAAATGATATCCACGGGAGTGCCGGTGACTTCTTCGATGCGCTTGAGATAGGCCTTGGCGTTGGCCGGCAGGTCGTCGTAGCTTTTCAGGCCGACGGTGGACTCCTGCCAGCCCGGCATGGCTTCGTAAACCGGTTCGCAGCTTTCAAAGGCTTCGGCGCCGACCGGCGGGGTATCGCGCACTTCGCCGTTACATTTGTAACCCACGCAGATCTGGATCTGGTCCAGGCCGTCCAGCACGTCCATCTTGGTGATACACAGGCCGCTGACGCTGTTGATCAAGACCGATCGGCGCAGGGCCACGGCATCGAACCAGCCGCAACGCCGCGGGCGGCCGGTGGTGGAGCCGAACTCGTGGCCGCGTTCGGCCAGCCGCGCGCCGACTTCATCCATTAACAGATTGCCGTCATACAGTTCCGTGGGGAACGGGCCGGAGCCGACCCGGGTGGTATAGGCCTTGGTGATCCCGAGCACGTAATCGAGATTGCGCGGGCCCATACCGCTGCCGGTGCTCGCCCCGCCGGCGGTGGTGTTGGACGAGGTCACAAACGGATAGGTGCCGTGGTCGATGTCCAGCAACGCGCCCTGGGCACCCTCGAACATGATGTTGTTGCCGGCCTGCATATGCTGGTTCAGCAGTTCGGGAATATCGGCCACCAGCGGCTGCAGCTCCTCGCGCATAGCCATGGCCTGTTCCAGCACCTGGTTGAAGTCCACCGGTTCGACCTTGAAATAGTGTTGCAGGGCGAAGTTGTGATAATCGAGGATTTCGCCCAGCTTGGCGGCAAAGCGTTCGCGGTGAAACAGATCGCCCAGGCGCAGGCCGCGGCGGGAGACCTTGTCTTCATAGGCCGGGCCGATACCGCGGCCGGTGGTGCCGATGGCTTTTTTGCCGCGCGCCACTTCGCGGGCATGATCCAGCGCCACGTGATAGGGCAGGATCAATGGACAGGCTTCGCTGATGCGCAGTCGCTCGCGGGCCGGGACGCCTTCGTTTTCGAGCATCTTCAGTTCATCGAGCAGCGCCTCGGGCGAGAGCACCACGCCGTTGCCGATCAGGCACTGGACGTTTTCCCGCAGCACACCCGACGGGATCAGGTGCAACACGGTTTTCTTGTCGCCGATCACCAGGGTATGTCCAGCATTGTGCCCACCCTGGAACCGCACCACGGCTGAAGCCCGATCGGTCAACAGATCGACGATCTTGCCTTTACCTTCATCTCCCCACTGGGTCCCGATAATGACGACGTTCTTGCCCATGACTTCAGCCTGTTGTTGTTATCAAATCGTTACAATCTGCCATGTCTTGCCATCCCTGACCAGCTTGCGATCGCAGCCCAGTTGCTGCGGATCGCTGTTATCGCCCGGCAGAGCGCTGATGACCCGCTCTCCCTGCCGGCGTAGTTGTTCGATGTGCTCGCGTAAACCGGCATCCTCTTCAGCCGGTGCGTAAATCGCGCCGGGCAGCGACAGTGCCGTCTCACCCAGATCGATCAATGTCTTGAGATCGGTACTGAAACCGGTGGCGGCCCGGGAACGACCGAAGACCTTGCCGATTTCGTCGTAACGCCCGCCCTGGGCAATGGCCTGACCCCGTCCCGGCACGTAAGCGGCGAAGACCACGCCGGTGTGATAGTTGTAACCGCGTAATTCGGCCAGATCGAAATGCAGGGGAATCTGCGGCTCGTGATTCCTGATCTGTTGCGCCACGGCCTGCAGATTATCCAGCGCCTGGTTGACCCCGTCACCGGCGAAAGCCAGCAGACGGCGCGCTTCTTCGATGACCGATTCATCCCCGTTGAGCGTTGCCAGGCCGCGCAGTCCATCGGCAATCTTTTTCTCGACCGGGCTGTTAGCCAGCAATTGCTCGATTTCGGGAATCGCCTTGCGTTGCAGGGCATCGAACAGTTCGGCCTGTTGTTCTTCGGACAGCTTCGCCTCGCGTACCAGCTGCCGATAAATACCGACATGGCCGAGATCAAAATAGAGATCCTGGACACCGCTGTGGCGCAGGGTCTCCAGCATCAGCCGAAAGACTTCCACGTCGCTTTCGCTGCCGCTGTGACCGTAAAGTTCGGCGCCTACCTGGATCGGACTGCGCGAACCGGCAAAGCCATCCGGACGGGTATGCAATACCGAACCGATATAGCAAAGCCGTGACGGGCCGGCCTGTTTCAGCGTATGCGCATCGATGCGCGCTACCTGCGGCGTCATGTCCGCGCGCAGTCCCATCAGCTTGCCGGTCAGCTGATCGGTCAGTTTGAAGGTCTGCAAATCGAGATCGTGGCCGGTGCCGGTCAACAGGGAATCGAGATACTCGATCATCGGCGGAATCACCAGCTCATAGCCCCAGCCGGCATACAGATCGAGCAGACGCCGGCGCAGCGTTTCCAGCTGGCGCGCCTGTTCTGGCAGGACCTCTTCGATCCCTTCCGGTAACAACCAACGATCGGATTTCATTCTGTTTCTAACCCTTGACCAGATAGATCAACAACGCCCCACCGAGCATGGCAGCCAGCCCGATACGCCGCAAAACACGGTCGCTCATCTGGGCCACCATTAACAGACCACGACGAAAAGAGGTGGGACTGAGTGCCGGTGTAATCCCCTCGATCACCAGCACCAGTGCGATTGCCACAATCAATTCCTGCCACATGAATGACGTCCGAAAGCGTGATTAGTCAAACGTTATCGGCGCGTCACTTGCCGGTGGGATTATTATCCTTGAAATACTTGAAGAAGTCGGAATCCGGTTCCAGCACCATCATATTGCCTTCACCCACCAGTGATTTACGATAGGCGGTCAGGCTGCGATAGAAGGAGTAAAACTCTTCATCTTGCTGATAGGCAGCGGAGTAAATCGCCGCCGCCTGGGCGTCACCCTCGCCGCGAATCGCCTGTGCCTCGCGATAGGCCTTGGCCAGCATCACGGTTTTCTGCCGTTCCGCCTCGGCGCGGATCCGTTCAGCTTCACCCTGACCGGTAGCGCGCAATTCGTTGGCTTCCTTTTCACGCGCCGACTTCATGCGTTCGAAAATGTTCTTGAACACCCGCTCGGTCAGCTCGATCCGCTTGAGACGGACATCGACGATCTCGATACCGAAACTCTCGACCCGTTCGCTGGCCTTCTCGGTGATGCTACGCATGATTTCATCGCGCGCACTGGAGATGACTTCCTGCAGGTTGCGCTCACCAAAGGCGTCCAGCAGTCCCTTGTTGACGATCGACTGAAACTGCTGACGGGCCCGGGCTTCCTGACCCTGCATGGTCTTGTAATAGGTTTCGACATCACGGATCCGCCACTTGACATAGTAATCCACGATCACCGGTTTCTGTTCCTGGGTCAGATAACGCTGCGGCGCGGTATCGGCGGTAATAATCCGCTTTTCATACTTGCGGACATTGTTCACGAACGGCCATTTGAAATGCAGACCCGGTTCATAATCGGCTTTCTCGATCTTGCCCAGGGCAAACAAAATGGCCAGCTCACGCTCGCTGACGGTGAAAACGCTGCTGCTTCCCACCACGGCGACAATGACGAGGACGATGGCGGCGCCCAGAAGTTTCGGATTCATTGGCGCACCTCCCTTGAACGATCGCGCTCACGGGTCTGATCCAGTCCGAAATCCTCTACCTGTTGAGAGAACGGACCGGACCCCTGTGAGTCATCGCTTTTGTTACTTGAACCACTGGCGCGTTGCTTCATCAACTGGTCCAGCGGCAGATACATCAGATTGTTGCCTTCTTTGAGATCAACCATAACCTTGGGGTTTTTCTCCATCAGCTCTTCCATCGCCTCCAGATACAGACGTTCGCGCGTGACCCGGGGCGATTTCTTGTACTCGCGCATGATTTCCAGGAAGCGTTCAGCATCACCCTCGGCGACGGAAACTTTTTCATCGCGATAGGCCTTGGCTTCCTCGAGGAAACGCTGCGCCTGACCTTCGGCCCGGGGCAGGATATTGTTGGCGTAAGCCCTGGCCTGGTTCATGAATTTCACCCGATCCTCGCGCGCGGCAGCCACGTCATCGAACGAGGCCATGACTTCCTGTGGTGGCTGGGCTTTTTGCATGTTGAATCCGCGCACTTGTAGCCCGGTCTCATAGCTGTCGAGGATGCCCTGAATCCGGTCCCAGGCTTCGGAAGCGATCTTCTCGCGTCCCTGGGTGATAATGAATTCCATATCATTGTTCCCGACGATCTCGCGCACCGCACTCTGGGTCACGTGGCGCAGTGAAATTTCCGGCTCACGAACGTGGTACAGAAAGCGACGCGAATCGCGGACGTTGTACTGCACCACGAACTCCATATCGACAATGTTCTCGTCCTTGGTCAACATCAGGGCTTCAGTACTGCCCTCACCGATATGCACCGAGCGGACCTGGGAGATATCCACGATCTCGACCGTGTCGATAAAACGCGGGTACCAGTGCGGACCCGGCGGCTGAATGGCGTGGAATTCACCGAAGCGCAGTACCACGCCTTCCTTGCCTTCATTAATGATGTAGATGCCGGACAGGGCCCAGACCGCCACCAGCACCAGGATGATCAAGCTCAACCCGCTGGAACCGCCAGGGATACCTGGCGTCTTACCACCGCCACCGCCTTTGCCACCGAACAGACCGCCGAACTTGGCCTGCAGCTTTTTGATGACTTCGTCGAGATCGGGGGGACCGCCTTGCGGGTTATTGCGATTACCCCAGGGATCCTTGTTATTTGAACCACCAGGTTCATTCCAGGCCATGTGATGCTCCGTAATATGTGTTCTGAATCAGCGCGTGCGGTTCAATTCAGGAAAATGGATTTTCAATGTGACCGAGGGGCAATTCTATGGGGCTTCGCTACCTGCCGCAAGGCATGCTCCGGATTTAGCTCGCCACGCTTGTCCCCGCTCTTTGTCAGGAAGCCAGATGGGCGAGCCGGGCCACGTCTTCCTCGCCGGCCAGATGCGCGCCAATCGCATAATGTTTGTCCAGGGCGTCCCAGTCGGCACGTGGCATTTCGACGGTCATCAGCCAGTTACCCTGCTCGTCCACCTGCTCGCGGTGAACCTTGCCGACTTCATATAACAGAGCATGCAGTCGCCCTTGCGCCACCGGCAACAGCAGCTCATGGCAGACCCGGCCGCGATCCAGTCGTGCCGCCAGCGCTTCGCGCAACTCGGCCAGCCCGGTGCCGCTCTGGGCCGAGATCCACACCCGCCAGGGCAGGCCGTGCTCGTCGTATTCAATCCGCGGCTCGCTCTCCTCGAGCTGATCGATTTTGTTGTACACCAGCAGCTGGGGCACATCACTGGCCTCGATTTCCGCCAGCACCGCATCGACCTGCTCGATATTCCCGTCGCGCTCGGGGCTGGAAGCATCCACCACATGCAGCAGCAGGTCCGCGTCGCGGGTTTCCTGCAAGGTGGAGCGAAACGCTGCCACCAGATCATGCGGCAGATGGCGAATAAAGCCCACCGTGTCGGCCAGAATCAGGGCCTGCCCGTCGGCCAGTTCCAGCCGGCGCAGGGTCGGATCCAGGGTGGCAAAAAGTTGATCGGCGGCATACACGTGGGAATCGGTCAGCCGGTTAAACAGGGTGGATTTGCCGGCATTGGTATAGCCGACCAGCGAGACCGAGGGGATCTCGCGCCGTTTGCGGGCGCGACGCCCCTGCTCGCGCTGGCGCTGGACCTTTTCCAGCCGCTTGTTGAGCTGGCGAATCCGCTCGCCAATCAGGCGGCGGTCGGTCTCCAGCTGTGTTTCACCGGGACCGCGCAGGCCGATACCGCCTTTCTGGCGTTCCAGATGGGTCCAGCCGCGCACCAGCCGTGTGGAAAGGTGTTTGAGTTGCGCCAGCTCGACCTGCAGCTTGCCTTCGTGGGTGCGGGCGCGCTGGGCGAAGATATCCAGGATCAGGCCGGTGCGATCCAGCACCCGGCATTTGAGCAATTGCTCCAGGTTACGTTCCTGGACCGGTGACAGAGCATGGTTGAACAGCACCAGATCGGCCTGGAGTTCCCTGACCGTATCGCGGATCTCCTCGGCCTTGCCGGTCCCCACAAAATAACGGGGATGGGGAACCGCCCGCGAACCGGTGATCACCGCGATGGGTTCGGCACCGGCGGAAACAGCCAGCTCACGGAATTCCCGGGGTTCTTCCTGTTGCTGTTCCGCTTGCAGAGCCAGATGAACCAGAACAGCCCGTTCACCGGCTTGAGGACGCTCAAACAATCATTACCACCCTCGCCAACCGGGGCTGGCGACTAAAGATTACCCTTGTCGTTTTCCTCCGCCACCGGCAGCTTCACATTGCGCGCCGGCACGACGGTGGAAATCGCGTGTTTGTACACCATTTGGTTAACTGTATTACGCAGCAGCACCACAAACTGGTCAAATGACTCGATCTGCCCCTGCAATTTAATCCCGTTCACCAGAAAGATTGAAACGGGGACGCGTTCCTTACGCAGCGCATTGAGAAACGGATCTTGTAAGGACTGTCCTTTACTCATCGTTATTATCTCCGCATGTTATAGTTATTGTCTCAGACGATCGGGCCTGTTCTTATAACCTTATAAAAAATCAACAAAAATTCAAATTTATCTTACCACACTCATGCTGTATCAATGGGTGAGCGACGCAACCATTTCAAGACCTGATTTCCCCTTTTTTGATCCAGGGCATCAAATGCCTGGACCTCCGATTCGCTGCGCAGCCAGGTCAGCTGACGCTTGGCCAGCTGGCGCGTCGCCGCCACTCCCTGTTCCTGCATTTGAGTATAGTTGATCCTGCCTTGCAAGTAGTGCCACAGCTGGCGATAGCCGACCGCCCGGATCGCGGGCATCTGTTCCTGCAAATCCCCGCGTTGGAAAAGGGCTTCCACCTCCTCGACAAAGCCCTGCTCGAGCATTTGCGCAAACCGCCGGGCGATGCGCTCGTGCAACACGGCCCGATCCGAGGGGATCAGCGCCAGTTTGACAAACTGCCAGGGCAACGGTTCATTTTGTTGCTGAAGATCGCTCAGGGGCATGCCGGTCAGCTCAAACACTTCCAGCGCTCGCTGGATTCGCTGGGGATCGTTGGGATGAATCCGATCCGCGGCCTGCGGGTCCACCTCCCCCAGCCGCGCGTGCATCGCCGCCCAGCCCCGCTCCCGCGCCTCCTGCGCAAGCCGCGCGCGCAACGCCGCATCGGCCGCCGGCAGGCGGGAAAGACCGTGGATCAGGGCCCGAAAATAGAGCATGGTGCCGCCCACCAGCAGGGGGATGCGCCCGGTGGCGGTGATCTCGGCCATTTCCCGACGCGCCAGTTCAGCAAACCGGGCCGCCGAGCAGGCCTCGGCCGGATCCAGAAAGTCGATCAGGCGGTGGGGCGCCTCGGCCAGGACTTCGGGCCCGGGCTTGGCCGAGCCGATATCCATGTCACGATAGACCATCACCGAATCGACGCTGACGATCTCCACCGGCAGCTCGTGCACCAGACGCACGGCCAGGTCGGTCTTGCCCGAGGCGGTCGGCCCCATCAGGGCGATCGCCGGCGGCAGTGACGCCGGGGGCATGCTCACGTTTTGAACAGCGCCTGCAACGCGGCCTGATCCCAGCGCACCCAGTAGCGGGCCGGCTGCGGATCCGGCTGCCAGCACAGGGCATCGCGCACCAGCGCCTGCTGTTCGGCGGCACTCCAGCCCGGCGGGTGACTGAGGGCCTGCGCCAGCGCGGTCTCCGGCGCCGTTCCCGCCAGAGTGGCCTCGACAAACGCCGCCAGCCACTGTCCCGGTTCGAAGGAAGCCGCCGCGGCCGGCACCTGGCGCAGCAGCACCGTAGTTTCACTGACCGCACTGAGATCGATGCCGTGGCGATCCAGCCATCCGGCGTGTTGCTCCAGCCAGGCCAGCGCCGCGGCGGACAACTCGATTGTCTCGGGAATCAGCAGCGGCCGGACGGTTTGCGCCTCGCCGGCGGCAAAGCAGGCCGCCAGTTGCGCCGCGCGCACTGCCGGGGCGTTGATCAGTAACAACGCGCCGGCCTCTTCCACCACCAGATAACCGCCCGCCAGCGTGGCGAGAACCGGTTTATCAGACGCGGCGGCGTCGCTATTGGCCGCGACCGGGACGCTGGCGGCTTCGCGGACCGACCAGGCCGCGGGAATATTGCCCTCCGCCGGGGTATAAAAATCGCGCCGGGATTCTGCCGCCGGTGGGGTCGATTCCGGTGTCGCCGGCCGGGCAACGGCGGGGTCCTCGGCCAGGGCTTCGCTGACGGCGTGGACGAGGAAATCATGCACCTGGCGCGCCTGATGAAAACGGACTTCATGTTTGGTCGGATGCACATTCACATCCACCTTGAGCGGATCCAGCTCCAGATAGAGCAGCCAGGCCGGATGGCGACCGGGATAGAGCGGCCCCTGGGCCTGGCGCAGGGCGTGGTTGATCAACTTGTCGCGCACGCTGCGGCCATTGACATACACATACTGCAAATCGGCCTGGCTGCGCGCCGCCTCGGGCCGCCCCAGCCAGCCCCACAGACGCAGGCCATCCAGGCTGTAATCGATGTGCAACGCCTGCGCATAAAACGCCTTGCCGCACAGCCGCTCCACCCGCCGGGCCTGTTGCGCGGTGGTCGTCGCCGGCGGCAGGCGGAAAACCTCCCGCTGGTTGTGCCGCAGACTGAAGCCCACCTCGAAGCGGCTCAGGGCCAGACGTTTGAGCGTGTCCTCAATATAGCGGTATTCGGTACGCTCGGTACGCAGAAAACGGCGCCGCGCCGGGGTATTATAAAAGAGTTCGCCGACACTGACGGTGGTGCCCTCCGGATGGGCCACCGGCGTCAGCTGCGAGCCCGCCTCGCGATCGGTCAGACTCAGGCGCCAGGCCGCTTCGGCATCGCTGAAACGGGAGTCGATCACCAGCCGCGCCACCGAACCGATGCTGGCCAGCGCCTCGCCACGAAAGCCGAGACTGGCCAGGTTCTCCAGATCCGCCAGCCGGGCAATCTTGCTGGTCGCGTGCGGGCTGACCGCCAGCTCCAGCTCCTCGGCCCGAATCCCGTAGCCGTCATCGCTGACCTGAATCTGCTCCAGCCCGCCGTTACGTATCTGCACCTCAATGCGACTGGCGCCGGCATCCAGCGCGTTCTCCACCAGCTCCTTGACGATCGACGCCGGCCGCTCCACCACCTCCCCGGCGGCAATCTGATTGGCCAGGGTCGGCGGCAGACGCTGAATAATCGCATCGGGTTGATAACGGCGGGCCGGTTGCATCCGAATAGCTTAACCGCGTTATTTAAAAAGGGGAACTGGCTTCGTTGCAGGACTGAATTAAAAAACGCAGAGGACGCGGAGACGCAAAGGACGCAAAGAGTTAATTTTTAATATGTTGAATTTTAAATTGTTCACAGGTATTTAATCGCGAATTCAAAATCTTATATCTTTGCGTCCTTTGCGCCTTTGCGAACTCCGCGTTACTTTCCAGAGCCTCTGAAAAGTGAAACGTCAGATAACGGGAATCTGGATCACCTGGCCGACGCGCAGCAGGTTGTCGGAGAGGTTGTTGTGCTGTTTGATGGCCGAGACGCTGACCCGGTAGCGGGCGGCAATGCCCGTCAAGGTATCACCGCGGCTGATTTCGTGCCGCCGCGCCTTGCGGGTCGCCAGCAAGGTGCCGGCCGGGGCGTGGCGGGCGAAATACCGCTTCACGCCGTAGAACATCGATTTGGCCAGTTCAGTCTGATGGGCGCTGCTGCGCAGCTTGCGCTCTTCGGCCGGGTTGGAGATGAACGCCGTTTCGACCAGGATCGACGGGACATCCGGCGCTTTGAGCACCCGGAAGCCGGCCTGCTCCACGTGGCGCTTGTGCAGGTGATTGACGTGTTTGAGGCTGCCGAGCACTTCGCTGGCGACGCGATGGCTGTCCTCGATGGTGGAGTTCTGCACCATGTCCACCAGCACCATCTTCAACAGATCTTCCTTGTCCTCCAGACTGACACCGCCGATCAGATCCGCGCTGTTTTCACTTTCGGCCAGGAAGCGGGCGGCCTTACTACTGGCGCCGCCGTCGGAGACCACATAGACCGAGGAACCGTGCGCGCGACGATCGTGAAAGGCATCGGCATGGATGGAGATAAACAGATCGGCCTGGGCGCGGCGCGCTTTTTCCACCCGCTCGCGCAGACTCAGGTAATAGTCGCCGGTGCGGATCATAAACGGTTTAAACCCGGGCTCCCGTTTGAGCATCGCCTCGAGCTTGCGCGCGACGGCCATGACCACGTCTTTTTCCCGCGTCCCGAGTCGCCCCAGCGCACCGGGATCCTCGCCGCCGTGACCGGCATCGATGGCAATGATGAGATCCCGCGGCTTGCCGTCATTGACCGACTTGGTCACCTTTGGCGCGGCCTGCTCGCTTTGCGGCTGGTGCAAATCGATCACCAGCCGGTGACCGTATTCGCGTTGCGGTTTGAGAACAAAACTTTTCGGTCGCACCTCGGACTTGAGATCCAGCACAAAGCGCAGCTGGTTATCCTCGCGGTGTGCATAACGGATATTTTCGATCAGCGCGCCGTCATAGCTCATGGTCGGCAGACTGCCGGGGAAACGGGAATCCTTGAGATCGATCACCACGCGGTCGGGATTTTCCAGGGAGAAGAGACGGTGATCCACCGGCTGGCTCAGATCCAGCACCAGCCGGGTGTGATCCGGTGCCGGCCACATGCGTACCCCTTCCACCTGTACCCCGGCGGCCGTCGCGGTCAGTGGTATAACGGACAACATCAGCCATAGCAGCGCCCGAGCTATACGCATGGTGTTCCCTCCCGTTTACCTGCGTTCCATTTATTATTGTACCGGTCGGCGGGAGAAATCAAGTAAAAATTTGATATTTATTATGAAGATAGCCAGGATTTCTAGAGTTTTTTCGAGATAATGGCACCGCAGGCGGCTCAAAACGGCTCCAGCCGGGCCAGCAGGGCCTCGCCGGCCTGGTCGTGGGCGATCAGGCGCGCCTGACGGCCTTCGCCGCGCGGCTCGAGATAGACCTCCACGTCGGGATGGGGCAGATGGCCCTGGCCCCGCTCGGACCACTCCACCAGACAGAGCGAGTGATCATCCAGGTAATCCCGAAAGCCCAGGTATTCCAGCTCTTCGGGATCCCCGAGCCGATAGAGATCGAAGTGAAAAACCTTCTTGTGATCAAAATGATAGGGTTCGACCAGGGTATAGGTCGGGCTTTTGACCGGGCCACTGTGGCCCAGCTCCTGCAGCAGCCCCCGCACCAGGGTGGTCTTGCCGGCCCCCAGTTCGCCGTGCAAAAACAGCAGACAGGGTGCGACACACAGGCGCGCCAGCCGCCGACCCAGCTGTACCGTGGCCGCTTCATTGTCGAGATACTGTTCCATCGCTCCAAGCTTAGCGGAATTTTTCGAATAACGGCATGCGTCAGAAGAAAGAATCTGGACGGCGGGATCAATCGTTGACGAGCCGACGCAACGGGCCGAACAGATCCCCCGCCAGCAGGCCGCGCTCACCCGCGGCTCTGGCACTTTGATCCGCCGCCGTGCCATGCAGGCAGACCCCCAGTTGCGCGGCGATCTCCGGTTCCAGTCCCTGCGCCAGCAGGGCGGCGATTACCCCGGTGAGCACATCCCCCATGCCCGCGCTGCTCATGCCGGGGTTGCCGGCGGTGCAGATGCTGTTACCCGCGTCGGCGCTCACTAACGTTCCGGCCCCCTTGAGCACCACCACCCCGTCGTACTCGGCCTGCAGGCGACGCACCGCCGCCAGCCGATCGGCCTGCACCCCGGCCGTGCTCTGGTTCAGCAGGCGCCCGGCCTCGCCGGGATGGGGAGTAAGAATTCGCTGCCCCGAGCGCTGTGGATTGTCGGCCAGCAGATTGAGGCCATCGGCGTCGACCACCCGGGGGGCGTCGCTCGCCTCGACGACCTGCCAGATCATCCGGGCCCACTCGCCCTGCCCCAGGCCGGGGCCCACCGCCAGCACTGTGGCCTGCTCGATCAGCGCCTGCAATGCCTCGCTATCTTCCACGCCGTGGCACATCAGTTCCGGACGGCCGCTGTTGAGTGTCGCCGCATGGGCGGCGCGGGTGGCAATGCTCACCCGCCCGGCCCCACAGCGCAGGGCCGCCTCGCCGGCCAGCCGGGCCGCGCCATTCATGCCCTGCTCCCCGCCGATGATCAGCACATGACCGAACAACCCTTTGTGGCTGTTACGCGCCCGGCGCGGCAGGTGCTGTCGAAACGCGTCAAAGTCGAG
Source organism: Thiohalophilus sp. (assembly GCF_034521165.1). Classification (NCBI taxonomy): domain Bacteria; kingdom Pseudomonadati; phylum Pseudomonadota; class Gammaproteobacteria; order Thiohalomonadales; family Thiohalophilaceae; genus Thiohalophilus; species Thiohalophilus sp. The sequence goes on along the minus strand of NZ_JAXHMV010000001.1, from coordinate 189,409 downwards.
CCGCCGGGCCACCGGGCTCACTCGCGCCCGCACGCTGGCCGGCAGATTGAGGGAGGTGAATGCCAGCTCGCCGACATGATCGGAGGCATCGCCGGTCAACAGCCCCGTCTTCAGACCGATGAACGTGAGGGTCGCATCGGCGCAGACCGCCCGGCCGCCTGCCTGACCGGTGTTGGCATCCAGGCCGGAGGGGACATCCAGCGCCAGGACCGGCTTGCCGCTGGCATTGAGCCAGTCGATCGCCGTGGCGTAGGGCTCATTCACCGGCCCCTGGACACCGGTTCCCAGCAGGCCATCGACCAGCAGATCGAGATCCTCGATCGGTTGCGATGCAAACGCCTCGGGAACCACCTCCATGCCCTGCAACCGCTGCAGGGCAGCCAGGGCGTCGCCGTGTAATTTATCCGGATCCCCGACCTGCAGCACGCGGACCTCGCGCCCGTCGGCCTGCGCCAGCCGGGCGACCACGTAGCCATCGCCGCCGTTATTGCCGGTGCCGCATACCACGGCAATGCGGCGCGCCTCGGGCCAGCGCCGTGTGAGCAGCCGCCAGGCGGCCTCGCCGGCGCGCTCCATTAATATAGAGCCGGACATGCCCTCTTCCTCGATGGCGATGCGATCGAGTTCGCGGCACTGGTCGGCGGTATAAAGATCATGCGGCAGATGAGTCATAAGGCTATGATTATGATCATGAGTCAGCAGCAAAACAAGCAAGCCGCGCACAAACCCGACTGGTCGACGCTGGCGGCTGAGATCAAACAGTGGGGCGCCGAGCTCGGTTTTCAGCAGACCGCCATCACCGATACCGATCTGGGCGAGTATGAAACGCGTCTGCAGCGGTGGCTGGCCCGGGATTACCAGGGCGACATGCAATGGATGGCCGAACACGGGACAAAACGCAGCCGGCCGGGCGAACTGGTCCCCGAAACGTTGCGCATTATCAGCGTGCGCCTCGATTATCTGCCCGAGGAGACGCTCGATCTCAAGGCGCTGCTGGATCACCCCGACAAGGCCTATGTCTCGCGCTATGCGCTGGGACGCGATTATCACAAACTGATGCGCAAGCGCCTGCAACAGCTGGCCGATCGTATCCAGCACCGGATCGGGCCCTTCGGGTATCGCGCCTTTGTCGACAGCGCGCCGGTGATGGAAAAAGCCCTGGCGGAAAAAGCCGGCCTGGGCTGGATTGGCAAGCACAGTAACCTGCTGCAACGGAATACCGGCTCCTGGTTTTTTCTCGGCGAGTTGTATACCGATCTGCCCCTGCCGGTGGATGACCCGGCCAGTAACCATTGCGGTACCTGCCAGGCCTGCCTCGATGTCTGTCCCACCAACGCCATTGTCGAACCCTATGTGGTCGATGCGCGACGCTGCATCTCCTATCTGACCATCGAGCTGAAAGGCTCGATCCCGGTGGCATTGCGCAAGCCGATGGGCAACCGCATTTATGGCTGTGATGACTGCCAGCTGTACTGTCCCTGGAACCGGTTTGCCGACACCAGCCGTGAGCCGGATTTCGATCCGCGTCAGCGCCTGGATGAGGCGCGTTTGGTGGAACTTTTCCAGTGGGATGAAGTCACTTTCAATCAGAACCTGGAAGGCTCGGCGATCCGGCGTATCGGCCATGAACGCTGGTTGCGCAATATCGCCGTGGCACTGGGCAATGCGGCCACCTCACCGGAGGTGATCGCCGCCCTGCGGGCCCGCACCGACCATCCTTCCGAACTGGTGCGCGAACATGTGCTGTGGGCATTACAACAACATCAACCCGCCACCATTGAGGAATAAACCATCATGAAACGCTACCTTGCTGCTGTGCTGCTTCCCGCGTTACTGCTGAGCCCGATGGCCGCCGCCGAACCGGCCTATGTCACCACCCGGGTCCTCTCCTTCGAGCTGGCCAACCAGCTGGCCGTCGAGTCGGCCCGGGCCTGTCGCAAACAGGGTTATCAGGTCACATCCAGCGTGGTCGATCGCAACGGCAAACTGCTGGCCGTGGCGCGCGATCCGCTGGCCGGCACCCACACCATCGACGTCAGCCGGTTAAAAGCGGTCACCGCGGCCAGCTTCCAGACGTCCACGCTCGACATGCAGGAAGGCAACTTCGACAACCTGCGCTTTGCCCCGGAGGTGTTATTGATCGGCGGTGGCGTGCCAGTACGTATCGGTGGCCATTTCTACGGTGCCGTCGGCATCTCCGGCGCGCCGGCACAGAAGATCACCGGCGACGTGGACGATGAGTGCGCCAGAGCCGGCATTGAGGCGATTCGCGAAGCGATCGAGTTTGCCGAATAAAAGAATAAAGACCAACCACCAGGACACGAAGACACCAAGAAAAATTCTTCAAGAGGCCGAAACGATCACGCGTTCACCAATGTCGGCGACGGCGGGCAAGTCTACGTCGCGAGCGGAAGTGGTTTCAATGAATACAAAAATTTACCTGGTGTCTTCGTGTCCTGGTGGTGAAATCAGATCTTGCAGGCAATATCAGAATAGCGATTGACCTGGTTACGACCATGGCCCTTGCTGTAATACATGGCACTGTCCGCCTGATGCAGCAGTTCCTCGAGGGCCCGGCGGGTTTCGCGCGAATGCGTGGCCTGCAGGGCCGCCACGCCGACGCTGATCGTGATGCCGAAATCTTTTTCAGCAAAGCGAAATTCCAGATTGGCAATGCGTAACCGGATCCGCTCGGCCAGGGTCATGGCACCCTCCTCAGCGGTCTCCGGCAGCGCCAGCACGAATTCCTCACCCCCTAAACGGGCGATAATATCCGCCTCGCGCGCTTCCTCGCGCAGCAGATCGGCAATCGCGCGCAACACATTGTCGCCCACCCCGTGACCGAAACGATCATTGATTGACTTGAAGTTATCGGCATCCAGTACCAGTAAACAGAACGGTTCGTCATAGCGGATTGCCCGGGCCAGCACTGACTGGGCTTCGGGAAAGAAAAAGCGCCGGTTATGCAGTTCGGTTAACTCGTCAATGACTGACAGGGTGGCGTAACGTTCCTTGAGATGCTCGGCTTCCTCCAGCGCCGCTTGCAGTTGTTGTGTGCGCTCCGTGACCATTTTTTCCATGTCGTGCAATAGCCGGTTTTTGATCAGCAGCTGGCCGAGAAAATTGCAAAAAATAATCAGGCTGCGCTCATGCTCCACGGTAAAAAATCCGCTATGCGGATGGCAGGCGACAAACACCCCCAGCAGTTGCCGGCTGGCCTGAATCGGCAAGCCGATATACGACACCTCGTCATTGTCGATCAACGCACCGCTGATACCCTGGGCAAATTGCTCGGTCGTGCGCCGTGCCTGTTGTTTCATCCAGGCCTGGGCTGCTTCCACATCTTCTTTTTCCGCCGCGTCACACCCCCGGCTCGCGACCAGGTCAAACCGCTCGGCCTCGTCCTGTAAAAAAATGCCGACTGAATCGAGTTCGAGATTCTCCGCCACCACCTGCAGTGCGCCCTGTAACAGACGCTGCTCGTCATGATCGGTGACTTCAAAGCCGGAGAGTTCACGCAAGACCGAGAGGGTGCCGACCAGATCGATCAGTCGGGTATTAACGTCCTGAAAGGCTTCAACAAACGGTTTGTTATCCATATTCCACCCGCTCACTCAGACCACGGCCAGCATTTTGGCCACAGCCTCGTACAACTCACGCTTGCGATGTAATTTTTCCTGTACCTGGTGAACCTGTTCGACGGAAACGCCCAGATCGAAAAACGCGGCCTTGGCCGACTCGGGCAACCATTTGCGATCGCCATCATTGCAGTAGCTTTCGGCCCACTCGGCGGTGGCATGGATCAACAGCACCAGCGGATAGTGATCCCCGCGATAACTGTAGTCACTCAGATTGCGTATCACCGTGACGATATTGTTCGGAATGTGCCAGTGTTCCGCCAGCCAGGCCCCGACCTCGTAGTGATCGGTGCCGCTGACCTCACGCAGGGCCTGGCTGAGCGACAGGGTCGGCTCCGCCTCGCGGCGTCGATAGGCTTCGGTCACCTGCTCGGGATAAAGATGAATCAGGGGCAATAAACCGAAATTGTGCAGCATGCCGGCCAGATAGCTTTCCTCGGTACCGGGACGCGGCTCGACCGTCACCAGGTGGCTCAACTCCTGGGTCATGCTGGCGGTGAGAATCGCCTGCAACCAGAAACGCTGCAGTTCAAAACCGGGAATCGAGACCAGGATCCGAAACGGCCCGGCCAGGGCGATACTCAGGGCGAGGCTGCGGGCCAGGCGCAGACCGAGGGATTTGAAAATCGCTTCCTCGGCGGAGGTAACCGGTTCGGCATGGCCAAAATAGGCGGCATTGGCCAGGCCGATGATCCGCCCCAGCAGGGCGGGATCCTGCTCGATCAGCCGGGCAAAGGACTCGATGGTGATCTCCTCATTGCCGATGGCATCGAGCAACTGATCCAGCACCGGCGAGACGGCCGGCAAACTGCTCAGTTTGCGGACATCCAGCCGAATGGCATCGCGCGAGCTATCAGCCAGCAACGGGGTCACGCCTTGACATCGATGACTCCGCCCAGCGCTTCGTCGGCCTGTTCCACGCTTTTGGCGTTCGTGGCCACCTGGCGCTCGGCCTGTTTGAGATCCTGCAGGGCTTCGCTGTCGCCGCGCCCCGAGGCGATCTGGGACGCCGCGCGCCGGGCGGTGGTAATACCGGCCTGCATGCCGTTGACGGCGTTTTTCATGGTGGCATCGATACTGGACATGGAAACCCGGGTCGCTGTTGAGTGGATCAATTGCTTGCAGTTTTACCCTTATCGGCCCACCAGCGGCGATCTTTAGGGATTGACGCGCCGACTCGCGAAGCGCGATATACTGGGATTTTGAGCGAAACGGAACCGGCATGAGCTTATCGGCACCCACCACCATTACCGGCATCGTCCTGGCCGGGGGCCGGGCCCGGCGCATGCAGGGGCAGGACAAAGGGCTGCTCCCGTACCAGGGGCGCCCGTTGATCGAACATGTTTGCGAACGACTGCGCCCCCAGGTGGCGAAGCTGTGCCTCAATGCCAACCGCCACCGGGAAATTTATCAACGCTATGGCTACCCGGTCATCGAAGATATGTGGCCGGATTTTCCCGGGCCCCTGGCCGGGTTTTACAGTGCCCTGCAACAGTGCGCCGGCGAGTGGTTCTGTTTTGTGCCCTGCGATACACCGCAACTGCCGACGGATCTGGTCGCCCGGCTGAGGGAGACAGCCACAAAGGCGCAGGTCCCCGTGGTCGCGGTCACTGACGGAGAACACTTGCATGGCACCCTCTGTCTGCTGCACCGTTCCTGTGAAAGCGCGCTGCTCAGTTATTATCAGCAGGGCCACCATCGGGTGCAGGAATGGATTCGCAGTCAGTCTTATGCCCTGGTGGATTATGGCGATCAGTCCCAGGCGCTGATCAACATCAACGAACCGCAACAACTGGAACCCGGACTCTCATGATTGAAGCACCCTGTCCCCTGCTGGGTTTTGTCGGCTACAGTGGCAGTGGTAAAACCACCCTGCTCACCCAGCTGATCGCCCTCCTGCGCGAGCGCGGCTATCAGCTCGGCGTCATCAAACATGCCCATCATCAATTTGATATCGATCATCCCGGCAAGGACAGTTATGAACTGCGCCATGCCGGCGCCGGTCAGATGCTGGTCGCCTCGCAGAATCGCTGGGCACTGATTACCGAAACACCGCAGCAAGAACATGATCCGCAACTGGGCGAACTGATCGCCAAACTGGATTGCAGTGAGCTGGACTTGATCCTGGTGGAAGGTTTCAAACATGAAACCTATCCCAAACTGGAAGTGTACCGCGAAGTAGCCTCGCATTCGCCGCTGTATGTCGACGATCCGCACATTATCGCCCTGGTGACCGAACTGCCCGCCGACATCGACGGGGATTTGAGCGTGCTCGATATCAATAACCCGCCGGCCATTGCCGACTTTGTCGAAGCCTTCATTCAGCAGAATCGCGGCTGATATGGCATAATCTCCGCTTGCCACAAACCCCGTTGATTGAGTAACTGCCTATGTCCGCCAAACCTTCCTGCGACGAATTCGATCCCAACAATCTGCGCGTGGAACAGGCGCTGGAACAGATTCAGCACCGCATCACGCCGGTACAGGAAACACAAACACTGCCGCTGATGCAGGCCCACAACCATGTCCTGGCCGAGGCTATCCGCTCGCCATTGAATGTGCCGCCGTACAAAAACTCCGCCATGGACGGCTACGCCCTGCTCGGTACGGATCTCGGCGACAACGAGATCACGCTGGATCTGATCGGCACCGCCTTCGCCGGCAACCCGTTCGATGCTGAAGTCCGGGCCGGTCAGTGCGTGCGCATCATGACCGGCGCCAAGCTGCCCGACGGCGCGGACACGGTGATCATGCAGGAACATGCCAGCGTCGATGGCAACCACATTACCTTTGGCAGCGGTCACACGCCGGGACAGAACGTGCGTCATGCCGGCGAGGATATCGCCGTGGACGATGTGGTGTTACAAAAGGGCCAGCGTCTGCACGCGGCCGAGCTCGGCCTGCTGGCCTCGCTGGGCGTCCCCGAGGTCAGCGTGGCACGCAAACTGCGGGTCGCGTTTTTCTCTACCGGGGATGAACTGCGCCCGGTTGGCGAGGTGCTGGAAGAAGGCCAGATTTACGACAGTAACCGTTACACCCTGTACGGCATGCTCCGGGAACTGGATGTCGAGATTCTCGATCTGGGTGTCATCCGGGATGTGCCCGAAGCGATCGAAGCCGCCTTTGAACAGGCCGCCGATCAGGCCGATGCGGTCATCACCTCCGGTGGCGTGTCGGTGGGAGAAGCCGATTACGTCAAACAGACACTGGATAAACTCGGCGAAGTCAGCTTCTGGAAGATCGCCATGAAGCCGGGCAAACCGCTGGCCTTCGGCCGGGTCAAAAACGCCTGGTTCTTCGGCCTGCCCGGCAACCCGGTCTCGGTCATGGCCACCTTCTACCAGTTCGCCCTGCCGGCCCTGCGTCGCCTGATGGGGGAACAGACGCAAGCCCCACTGACCTTCAAAGTGCCCTGCCGCGAGCCGTTGAAAAAGCGCGCCGGACGCACCGACTTTCAACGCGGTATTCTGACCTGTGATGAGCAGGGTAACCCGGGCGTCACCGCCGCCGGCATGCAGGCCTCGCATATCCTCAGCGGCATGAGCCGCGCCAACTGTTTCATCATCCTGCCGCTGGAAGCCGACAACATCGACGCCGGCACCCTGGTCGAAGTGCAGCCGTTTCGTGGGTTAATGTGAAAAAAAGATATTCACCACGAAGACACCAAGACACGAAGTAAAAAATATAACTTTTGCCTGCGTATTATTCTAATTTACCGGCAACAGACCTGCCACGAAGAACTCACTGCGCATTAACGCACAAAGACACCTTCAGGAAGTATCGTCAAACATCTTCCCCTGGTGCCTTCGTGTCTTGGTGGTTAATCTGTAATGAAAAAACCAACCACCACGACGCCAAGGCACAAAGCAAAAATTAATTTCACTCAATCCCTTTTCACTCCTCTACAGAGGCAAAGGGACACACCTTGAAACATTTACGCCGGACATAAAAACACGAAGACACCAAAAGGAAAACCTTAAACGTCCTTCCTTGGTGTCTTCGTGTCTTGGTGGTTAATCTGTAATGAAAAAACCAACCACCAAGACGCCAAGGCACAAAGCAAAAATTAATTTCACTCAATCCCTTTTCACTCCTCTACAGAGGCAAAGGGATGCATATTGAAACATTTACGCCGGGCATAAAAACACGAAGACACCAAAAGGAAAATCTTAAAATGTCTTTCCTTGGTGTCTTCGTGTCTTGGTGGTTAATATGTAATGTAAAAAACCAACCACCACGACGCCAAGGCACAAAGCAAAAATTAATTTCACTCAATCCCTTTTCACTCCTCTACAGAGGCAAAGGGATATATCTTGAAACATTTACGCCGGGCATAAATAACACGAAGACACCAAAAGGAAAATCTTAAAATGTCTTTCCTTGGTGTCTTCGTGTCTTGGTGGTTAATATGTAATGTAAAAAACCAACCACCACGACGCCAAGGCACAAAGCAAAAATTAATTTCACTCAATCCCTTTTCAATCCTGTACAGAGGCAAAGGGATGCATATTGAAACATTTACGCCGGGCATAAAAACAAGAAGACACCAAAAGGAAGTTTTAAAATGTCTTTCCTTGGTGTCTTCGTGTCTTGGTGGTGAGAAATTTTAAAAGATCAGGACTGGGCCTGTTGTTCCTGTTCCTGCTGCTGCTTGGCGACTTCCTGATGGACTTTTTCCATATCCAGGGCTTTGGCATCCTCGATCAGTTTTTCAAACGCGGATTGCTGCAGTGCGCCGGCTTCGGAATAAAGAATGACCTGCTCGCGGAAGATCATCAGGGTCGGAATGGAGCGGATATTGAACATGCCGGCCATTTCCTGCTGGTCTTCGGTGTTGACCTTGGCAAAGACGATATCGTCGTGTTTTTCGGATACTTCTTCATACACCGGACCGAAAGACTGGCAAGGACCACACCACGGCGCCCAGAAGTCGATGATCACAAAATCGTTCTGCTCGATGACATCTTTGAAGTTTTCGGGGGTCAGTTCTACGCTCGCCATGGATTTCTCCTGAAATTGAATATGTGAAAATTTTACGTATCTGAAAAGATGGGGGCAATTTTTTATGATACAACCCCGCTATTGCCGCACCGGCGCCAGCTCGCCCGTGGCCAGATAATGCCGGTAATCATCAAGAATAAGTGCATGATCAAAGGCAAGTTTCTCCGGCAACTCCGCCGGGCTCACCAGTTTGATGGCCCGGGCATCGTCCGCCGCCTGCGGCTCGCCGCGGGCATCAGCGATATACACCGCGCTGACGGTATGCCCGCGGGGATCGCGCCGCGGATCCGAATAACATCCCAGCAGGCGCTCCAGCGTGACCTGCAGACCGGTCTCCTCGCGCGCCTCACGCACGGCCGCCGTTTCCAGCGTTTCGTCGATGTCCACGAAACCGCCGGGCAAGGCCCAGCCATGAGGTGGGTTTTTACGCGCGATCAACACCAGCGGTTCATCGGGCCGATCGATCAGCCGAATGATGATATCCACGGTCAATAACGGGGTTTGCGGCCGGCTCATGGCTTCTCCTGAGAGTATTTGTTCACAAAACGGATAATCTTGCGCCGCTCCCGCTTGTCCGGTTTATGCGTAGGCCGGGGATTAAGCCGCGCCGCTTCCCGTCGCGCGGCCTGTTGTGTTTCCCGCCGGGTCACACTTTCGGCCGTTTCCTCGTACAGTTGTTGCGCCACGCTGGCCGGGCTCCGGCGTTGCGCCAGTTCACGTACGGTGATGTCAAAGCTCAGCGACTGCTTGCGAATGAACAGTTGATCGCCGATCTGCACGCGGGCCCCCGGTTTGGTGCGTTGACCGTTGAGCTTCACGTGGCCGCCATTGATCGCCTCACTGGCCTGCGCCCGGGTCTTGTAAAACCGGGCGGCCCAGAGCCATTTGTCCAGACGTGTTGGTGTGGCGGAATCCGTCGACATGTGATTGTCCCGATCGGCGATCAGCGCTAGGCTGTGCGTATGCAGATAATTCATCCAGTGTACCAATGAGCGAGGCGCAAACTCCAGCCTGGTTGGCCGCCTTGCAACAACCCGCCGCCTACACGCATCCCGTTGCCAGGATCGAATTGATCGAAACCCACATCTCCTGGGTCTTGCTGACCGGCAAGTTCGCCTACAAACTCAAAAAGCCGCTGGATCTCGGCTTTCTCGATTTCAGCACACTCGAGCTGCGACACTATTACTGCCAGGAAGAGCTGCGCCTCAATCGCCGTCTGGCCGCACCGATTTATCTGCAGGTTCTGGCAGTGATCGATACCGCCGACGGCATCGTGCTGGCCGATCCGCAACAGACCGAGGGCGAGATGCTCGAGTACGCGCTCAAGATGCGCCAATTCGATCCCGGGCAGGGCTTTGATCATTTGCTGCAAAAACAGCAGCTGACCTTGCCCCATCTTGATCAACTGGCGGCCCTGATCGGGGATTTTCACCGGCAACTGCCCGCTGCCCCGCCCGACAGTGATTACGGCACCCCGGCGGCGATCCGTCATCCCTGCGATGAGAACATCGCGCAGATTCGCCAGCAGGCGCCGCAACTGGCCGATGATCCCCGACTGACCGAAGTGGCCGACTGGACTGAACAACAGTTGCAACAACTAACCCCGCGGTTTGAACAGCGTCATCGCGACGGCTTTATCCGCGAATGCCACGGGGATCTGCATCTGCGCAATATTGCCCTGTGGCAGGATAAGGTCATCGCCTTCGACTGTATCGAATTTGACCCGGCCCTGCGCTGGATCGATACCCTCAACGAAATCGCTTTTCTGATGATGGATCTCGATGCGCATGATGCCAGCGGTCTCGGCTGGTATGTGCTCAATCGCTACCTGGAGCAGACCGGTGATTATGCCGGACTGGATCTGCTGCCCTTCTACCGGATCTATCGCGCCATGGTTCGGGCCAAAGTGGCCGCCATTGAACTGGGCCAGCATCAGGCGCCGCGCCACCGCGAGGAACTGAATGACTATCTCGATCTGGCCGCGGCTTCCATGCGGCGCGACTCGCCCGCCCTGCTGATCACCATGGGCTTTTCCGGCAGTGGCAAAAGTACGGTCACGGACGGCCTGCTGCAGTCACTCGGGGCAGTGCGGCTGCGCTCCGACGTGGAGCGCACGCGCCTGTTTGGCGAAGCCGACAGCGATCAGGGCATCGGCACCGGCAAATATTCAACACAGGTCAGCGAGCGGCTGTACCGCCATTTACAACAACAGAGCCGTCAGCTGTTGCAGGCGGGCTACACGGTGATCGTCGACGCTGCCTTCCTGCAACACGCCCGCCGCCAGCCCTTTGCCGAGCTGGCCGACGCCTGTGGCGTGCCGTTTCACATCCTCGCCCTGCAGGCCGAACCCGACGTGTTACGCGAGCGGATTCGCCACCGACAACAGGCCGGGCAGGACGCCTCCGAGGCGGATCTGGCCGTGCTGGAAGCCCAGCTGGAACACCATGATCCGCTGGATGAAAGTGAGCAGGCCCGGGCGCTTGACATCGACACCACGCAACCCGCCGATCCCGGACGGCTGGCGGCCCGCCTTCGCCGCCTTCGCGGACAGTAACCCTGTGCGCGACACGGAAAAAAGGGGGCTGGCCTCTTGCCAAATACCCGAGTCTTTTGCTAAGGTTATAAGTAAATTTGGGTCACCCCCAAAACACATTCTCTCAATCAGGAGGTTGATAACAGTGGAATTGAATCTGGACGGCGAAGGCTTTCTCGTCGATCGTGACGACTGGTCAGAAGAAGTCGCCAAAGAACTCGCCAAACAGGACGAGATGGAAATTGACGATCAAATCATGGATCTGATTAATCAGGCGCGGCAAATGTACGAAGAAGACGGCGTCGTTCCGCCGATTCGCAAATTTGCCAAACAGACCGGCGTCTCCTCCAAGGAGCTGTACGACATCTTCAAAAGAGGCCCGATGAAACTGATTTGCAAGTGGGGCGGCCTGCCCAAGCCGACCGGCTGCGTCTGAGCCCCCAAGGTTACTCCCCGGGACAAAAGACCGGCATCATGCCGGTCTTTTTTTGTGGCTTGAAAAATCAGCCCGCGACACGGGCCAGATACACGCTCTGGATGAAGTCCCGCTCCTGATAGGGATTGTAAAAGCTTACCGGCTCGGCACGGGCCGCGGCGAAGACGCCGGCCAGCTGGTCGGTAAAAGCGGGATCGGGTGGCGCATTGGACCACAGCCCGAACACGCCACCGGGGCGCAGATGTTGCGCCAGCGCGCGCAGGCCATCGGGTTGATAAAAGTCGTCGTGTTGCGCATCCAGCCGGTGATCCGGCGCATGGTCGATATCCACCAGGATCGCGTCGAATTGCCGGCCGGGCTGTTCGGGATCGAAACCGGTCTCACTGTGTGCCAGGGCGAAGAAATCGCCCGCCACAAACCGGTTGCGCGGATCGCGCTGTAACAGGTCCCCCAGCGGCAACAGTCCCGCCTGATGCCAGTCGATCACCGGCGCCAGCGCCTCGACATTCAGCAGCGAGCGAACGGTCGTATGCGCGAGCACCGCCTGCGAGGTGTAGCCCAGTCCCAGTCCGCCGACCACCACGTCGTGTCCCGCCCCGTCGAGTTCGGCCAGCCCCAGATTGGCCAGGGCGATCTCCGAGGCGGTGAAATGACTGGTCATGAGAAAATCCTCACCCAGCTTGATTTCGTAGACTTCGGCTTCCAGCCGGGGATCATAACGCCGGCGCAGACTCAGCTCGCCGAGGGGTGTGTCACGATAATCCAGTTCTTCAAATAACATGGGGCCATTCCCTCACAACCGTGTGGCGAGAATAATAACAGACCCCTCCCCGCCGGGGCGGAAAATGGCTTTATAATGCGGCGAAGCCTGACGTAACATGCACACCATGTCGATTGAATTCAGCAGCCAGCCCGGTCCCCGCGAACGGCACTTGCAGCGCAAGTACCGCAATCCCCTGTTCCCGGATGGCAACAGTATCGACGCCGAACAGGTCACCCGGGCGCGCGAGCAGGATGAAACCGAGCTCAATCATTTTCTGCGCTATTTCCGTGATCTGGTTCAGGAAGCGGTAGAGCTGCAACCCAGCAGTGACAGCGATGTCATTCTGGATATCAAGGAACGGCTGGATCAATGTTATGTCCAGTGTTGCGCCCTGCCCGGCGATCACAGCGAGATCAAACAGGCGGTGAACAAACTGGTACAGGTCATTATGATCGCCGTGCGTCAGGGGGCCGCCAACGATCCGGTCGCTCTGAACAAGCTGGACGAGGAAGAACAGGCCCGCCAGCTGCATAACCGACTCGCCGACGAAGTGTTTGTGGCCGACATCATCCTGCCCGACTCACCCATCGAGCAGCATGAGCTGGTCCCCGCGTTACTGAGCGAATCGGAACAGGCGGTCCAAACAGCATTACAACTGTTCGATGCCGAACAACTCAGTACGATCTATCAGGACGCGAGAACCCTGCTGGAAAACACGCAACAACAGGGCCACACCCTGCCCGGGGCACAACAGCGGTTGCAGCAGATTGAAACGGCGCTGGCCGATGCCACCGCGCAGGTCACCCTCAATTGAACCCGATCAACTGCTACGTCTATCGCAGCCGACGCAAACCGGGTTTATACGTCTACCTGTCCGGGGAAGATGACTGGTCCGCCGTGCCGGAGAATATACTGAACCTGCTGGGCGAAACCGAACGATTTCTGGAACTGGCGCTGACACCGGAACGCCAGCTCGCGCGCTGTACCGGCGCCGAGGTGATCGCCGCGATAGAAGAACAGGGTTTTTACCTGCAAATGCCGCCTGGAGATAAATCAGTGGCTAGTCTCTAGGGGCTAGCAGCTAGAAAAAACCCTGCATCGGCCCCTTTCCTTGCAACCTTACGAGCCGAACAGTTTGCTGTTACTAGCCCCTGGTAACTAGCACCTGGTACCTTATTTACCCCCACCGTGACACGGCGGTGAATCGGGCGCCTGGCCGGTTTCCTGCCACTCGTCCGGTGCGTAGGTATGCAACGCCAGGGCATGGATGTTGTTCTGCAGTTCATCGGCCAGCACCTCGTTGATCATCCGGTGGCGGGCGATCAGCGGCTTGCCGTCAAAGCTGTCGGAGACGATCACCACCTTGAAGTGGGATTCGGAGCCCGGCGGCACATTGTGGTTATCACTTTCGTTGATCACCTGCAGATGGGAAGGATGAATCTGCCGGGATAATTTTTCCTCAATGACCGTTTGCATGCTCATGCGCTGACTCCGTGAATGTCTGGGTTGAATAAATCAAATGTGTCAAGGTTATGGGCCCCGCCAGAGCGATTTCAAGCCTGCGCTTTGTAGTGTCTTTATCGATTCAGATCACCGCAGATCCTGATCCCGGGATCAGGATGCATCATCGTCCTTGTCTTTGGCATCCTCGTCCTGGTCTTCATCGCCCGGCTTGGCGAACTCGTGGCGGGTTTCGGCGAAATCCTCGAGTCGCTGTTTGACTTGATAGTTCACCGACTCTGGCGGGTATTCACCCCGGGCATCGGCCTCGCCGGCGGTAACGCCGGTCAGTACTTCGATTGCCTCGTCCACGGTACTCACCGGGTAGATATGAAACCGGCCTTCGCGGGCGGCGGCCACGACATCCTCCCGCAGCATGAGATGCTCGACATTGGTGGAGGGAATCACCACGCCCTGTTCGCCATTGAGTCCGATGGCCTGGCAGGCATCGAAGAAGCCTTCGATTTTCTCATTAATCCCGCCGACCGGCTGTACCTGGCCTCGCTGGTTGGCCGAACCGGTCACCGCCAGTGACTGGCGTACCGGGATATTCGCCAGCGCGGACAACAGGGCGCACAGTTCGGCGATGGTGGCGCTGTCCCCCTCGATGCCGCCGTAGTTCTGTTCGAACACCAGGGTCGCCGCCAGGGACAGCGGCTTGTTGCCGGCAAAGCGCGCGGCCAGATAGGCCGTCAGGATCATCACGCCCTTGGAGTGAATCGCCCCGCCGAGCTCCACTTCGCGCTCGATATCCACCACTTCACCCTCGCCGACGCGTACCGTGGCGGTGACACGACTGGGGTGACCGAAAGCAAAGCGACCCAGTTCGCTGATGACCAGGGCATTGACCTGGGCAGTCACCGCCCCGGCAGTATCGATCAACAACGTTCCGCGCCGGATCTCCTCGACGATGCGTCGCTGGACCCGATCGGAGCGATAGATCTGCTTGTCGATCGCCTGTTGCACATCGGCACGGCTGACCAGTTCACGCCCCCCCTGACGGGCCCAGTAATCGGCTTCCTGCAACAGATCGTTGATGCTGCGCATATGTACCGACAGCCTTTGGGTATCTTCAACCGCACGCCGGCTGTGCTCGATCACCCTGGCGACCGCATCGCGATCAAAATGCAGTAGCTGATCCTTGCGCACCAGGGTCGCCAGCAGGCGGGCATAACGATTCTGGTTATCGTCATTACTGTCGAGACTGTTTTCAAAATCGGCCTGGACCTTGAACAACTCGGCAAAATCGGGATCGTAAGCCTGCAACAGATAATAGAGATAGCGTTCGCCAACCAGCACCACCTTGACGTTCAACGGGATCGGTTCCGGCTCCAGACTCACGGTGCTGATCATGCTGTACATTTCCGCCGGTGACTCGATATGGATCTCGCCGGCATAGAGCACGCGCTTGAGAGCTTCCCAGGCAAACGGCTGGGTCAAAAGTTTATGGGCATCGAGCACCAGATAACCGCCGTTGGCACGATGCAGCGCGCCGGATCGGATCAACATGTAATCGGTGACCAGCGTCCCCATCTGCGAGACATATTCGATCCGCCCGATCAGGTTCTGAAAAATGGGCAGATCCTCGTAGACCACCGGCGCTCCCGCTGCCTCACTGTGATCCACCAGGACATTGACCTGGTAACGCCGGAACGACTGCTCGGCCTTGCCGGTCTCCCACATCACCACTTCTTCCTCTTCATCGCGGAAGGCATTGAGGTTGTCAATCACATCCTCCTGCACTTCGGAGAGGTAATCGTTGATCGCTGCGACATCGTTATATTTCTCGCGCAGGTCTTCGATCAGGTGGCCGACCGCAAACATGCCGACTTCACGATTGAGCGTCTTGATCGCCTCGCGCAACTCCCGTTGCCATTGACTGCGCTGATGGAGAATCCCGCGCAGCTTGTCTTCCAGGCTGGTGATCACTGCCGACAGGCGCTGCTGTTCTTCTTCCGGCAATGCCTCGTATTCTTCGCTTTTGATCGGACGCTCGTCCTTGAGCGGCACAAAACTGAATTCGTCCCGCTCCCGGGCGCGCACCACGGTAACCCCGTGCTTTTCCGCCTCCTCGGCCAGTTCGGCAAACACTGCCCGCGAGCGCTCCTGGAAACTTTCGTGCAACTCCTG
Organism: Thiohalophilus sp.; assembly: GCF_034521165.1. NCBI lineage: Bacteria > Pseudomonadati > Pseudomonadota > Gammaproteobacteria > Thiohalomonadales > Thiohalophilaceae > Thiohalophilus > Thiohalophilus sp. The sequence goes on along the minus strand of NZ_JAXHMV010000001.1, from coordinate 173,408 downwards.
CAGCCGGGCGTGATATTGCTCGGTTTCGAACGCATTGGGGATCGCCGAACGCAAATCTTCCACCAGCTGACGCATGTCACGGTCAAACGCGCTGCCCCGCCCGGCGGCCAGTTCGATGGCGCGCGGTTTTTCCGGATGGGAAAAATTGGCTACATAGATCCAGTCCCGGGCAACCAGCTCTTCAGCCGCACACTGGTGCAGGAACTGGTGCACCATGGTGTGTTTGCCCATCCCACTGGGGCCGAGCACGAACAGGTTATAGCCGTGCCGGCGGATCCCCAGACCAAACTGAAGGGCCTCCTCGGCCCGATCCTGGCCCAGCAACCCGTCCAGATCCGCCAGTTCCGCCGTGCTTTTGAACCCGAACCGGTCCGGGTCACAGGGGGTATAAAGCGCGTCCGCGTCGAGTGCCTGTATCAAATCAATTCGCCTGTATTTGGTGCCGGGGAAGAAGCCGACCGCCGCCCGGCCGGCGGTCGGCCCCTACTATACCAGCGAGCGGCACGCACACGGCACAGTGGAACCATCCGGATTTTTATGTGCCTAAGAAATTGCCGTCAATATAACATACGACTGATTTCAAGTTGTTGTTTTATATTGATAATTTATAATTTCCCGTATGAGCAACAAGGTTGAAATTTACAATTGTTCACAGCATACACATTGTCAAGCTGGGGGAATAATCCTAAGTTGTTTACCAAGTCAATTGTAGAGACCGAGAACGAACCCAAACCATCAAGAGGCCAAACCATGAAACTTTCATCACGAGCAGACTACGCCGCCAAGGCCATGCTGGAACTGACGATGAGCCCCGACCGGCCGGTCACGCTGGCCTATCTGGCGCACACACAGAACATCTCCATCTCCTATCTGGAACAGATTTTTGCCTTGCTGCGCAAGCACGGGCTGGTACGCAGCGTGCGCGGCCCCGGCGGCGGTTATGTATTGAACAAGTCCATCGACGAGATCTCCGTCGGCGACATCGTCAAGGCAATCGACCTGCCGGAAAAAGAGAAAGCCAAAGACAATGTCCCCACCGGCCACGGCGCCCCGGAAAGCGCCCACCTGTGGCAACAGCTGTCCAATATGGTCTATGACTACCTGAGCAGCGTCAGCCTGCGGGATATTCACGAAGCGGACAAGAAACAGTCCGGCGACAAGTCTAGCCAGGCGGCCTGACAACAGTTCGAGTCGAAATCAACGCGCCGCGATCGAACGATCGCGGCGCGTTTTTATTTTTTACCGCAGAGGCGCAAAGGGCGCAGAAGGTATTTGGTTCAAGGTAACCTGGACCGAAAGCCCCCTTCTGACCTCTTGAGCCTGTGCCCGTGTATTCCGGTAATTTAATTTTGCCTTCCCGTCCTGTTCGGGGATGTCACACAAACCGACATCTATCTATCAGAATCCACTGAATTTCTTAATTTAATAGAATTTGATCCGGATCAAACCCGGCCTGCTTTTAGCGCAGTAAAGCTTTGTCATCGCAAACTACCCAGGAGTGAATCATGCAACAGGGTGACAAAGGTATTGCCATGAACGTCGGCAAGACGGTGCTGGTGTTGTTCGGGTTTATGGTGTTTTTGATCGTGGTATCGAATGTGATTGCCTGATGCCCTGCGGGCAGGTGCTGAGTGCTGAGTTCTAAGTGCTGAGTTCCGAGTGCCAGATGCAGGTCAGGTTGTGCGCAGCGCTACCTGACATTCTGTCTGTCGGACTGTTTTTTTACCACGAAGACACGAAGTCTCGAAGTGTATTCATTTTTCCTTCGTGCCTTCGAGTCTTCGTGGTAACGCTTTTATAAAAATCCAGACGAGGCCGGAACCCGGCGGTGGGCGTTTGTAGAGAGATTGGATCCCGGCTTGCGCCGGGATGACAGTTTCAGCCGCCGAGTTCCTGCAGCAGGCGGTTGACGCGGCTGACGTAGGCGACCGGGTCTTCGAGCTGGCCGCCTTCGCTGAGCATGGCCTGCTCGAACAGGATCAAAGACCAGTCATTGAACTGCTGGTCGTCGTCCACGTTCTGCAGCCGTTTGACCAGGGCATGCTCGGGGTTAATCTCCAGTGACGGCTCGATGTTGGGGACATTATGGCCGGCCTGCTTGAGCAGTTTTTGCATGCTCATGGCCATGTCGTTCTCCGAAACCACCAGGCAGGAGGGCGAGTCGGTCAGGCGATGGGAGACCTTGACTTCCTTGACCTTGCCCTCGAGCACGTTTTGCATCCGTTCCAGAAGATCCTTGTAATCCTTTTCGGCTTTTTCGACCTTTTCCTTCTCTTCCTTGTCTTCCAGTTCGCCGAGATCCAGCGCGCCCTTGGCGACGGAGACGAACGGCTTGCCGTTGTATTCGTCCATGAAGGACATCATCCATTCATCGACGCGATCGTACATCAGCAGAACTTCGATGCCTTTCTTGCGGAACAGCTCCAGATGGGGACTGTTTTTGGCCGCGGCATAGCTTTCGGCGGTGATGTAGTAGATCTTCTCCTGCTTGTCCTGCATGCGATCGAGGTACTCGTCCAGTGAGACGTTCTGTACATCGCTGTCGTTATGCGTGGAGGCGAAACGGAACAGTTTGGCGATCTTCTCCTTGTTGCCAAAATCCTCGGCCGGCCCTTCCTTGAGCACATTGCCGAAGGCCTGCCAGAACTCGCTGTATTTCTCCGGCTCGTCCTGGGCCAGTTTTTCCAGATGGGCCAGGATCTTTTTCACCGAGCCGTTGCGAATGGTATCGATCTGGCGATTGCGCTGCAGAATCTCGCGCGAGACGTTGAGCGGCAGATCGTCCGAGTCGACCACGCCGCGCACGAAGCGCAGGTAGTTGGGCATCAGCTGCTCGGCGTCGTCCATGATGAATACGCGCTTGACGTACAGCTTGATACCGTAGCGCTTGTCGCGATCATAGAGATCGAACGGCGCGCGCTTCGGGATATAGAACAGCGTGGTATAGGACTGGGTTCCCTCGACTTTGTTATGCAACCAGGTGAGGGGATCTTCGAAGTCATGGGCCACGTGCTTGTAAAACTCGGTGTATTCCTCGTCGCTAATCTCGCCCCGTGAGCGAGTCCACAGAGCCGAGGCCTTGTTCACCGTCTCCAGTTCGTCGGTGGGCTTGCCCTCCTCGTCCCGTTTGGCCATCAAAATCGGCAGGGAGATATGATCGGAGTACTTCTTGATGATGCTGCGCAGCTGGAAGTCGTCCAGAAACTCCTCGGCATCCTCGCACAGATGCAGGGTCACGCTGGTGCCGCGTTCGGGCCGCGCGATGGTCTCGAGGGTGTATTCCCCCTCGCCAGCGGACTCCCAGCGCACGCCGTGTTCGGCCCCCAGGCCGGCGCGGCGGGTCTCGACGGTCACCCGGTCGGCAACGATGAAGGAGGAGTAGAACCCCACCCCGAACTGACCGATCAGCTGGGCGCTTTTGGACTGGTCTTCGGAGAGGGCCTCGAGAAACTTGCGGGTGCCGGAGCTGGCGATGGTACCGATGTTGTCCATCACTTCCTGACGGTTCATGCCGATCCCGTTGTCCGTCACGGTAAGGGTGCGCGCTTCCTTGTCGTAATCGATGCGCAACTTGAGGTCGGTATCGCCTTCGTACAGCGCATCATCGGACAGGGCCTCGAAGCGCAGCTTGTCACAGGCATCGGAACCGTTGGAGATGAGCTCGCGCAGGAAAATCTCCTTGTTGGAGTAGAGCGAGTGGATCATCAGCTGCAGCAGCTGCTTGACCTCGGTCTGGAAACTGAGGGTCTCTTTATGGGCGTCGACTGTCATGTTCTTCTCACCTTTAATATATGCGTGTTGTCATCAGATGACACAATTTGCAAGTGGTAATGGGGACAAGGGGGGAGTTTTTCAAGTCCCGCGGCGCCCTTCGGGCGAGGGGCGTAGGCTACAGCCGGTGGGGCTCCAGGCTGGTGGCCTTGAGGATGTAGGTGGCGATCTCTTCGATGGATTTGCTGGTCACATCCAGGTACTCGATGCGGTTTGCCCGGAACAGCGCCTCCACCTGGCGCACCTCGTACTGACACTGGTGCAGTGCGGCGTAGCGGCTGTTCGGACTGCGTTCCTGGCGGATCTGTTGCAGGCGTTCGGGGCGGATGGTCAGGCCGAACAGTTTGTCCCGCCAGGGCCGGAGATCGCCGGGTAACTGGCTGTTTTCCAGCTCCTCTTCCACCAGCGGGTAATTGGCGACGAAAATGCCGTAATGGATCGCCAGAAAGACACTGGACGGGGTCTTGCCGCTGCGCGAGACCCCCACCAGGATCAAATCCGCCCGCTCGTACTGGCGAATACTGCCCCCGTCATCGTTCTGCAGGGCGAAATTGATCGCCTCCATCCGGTGACTGTATTGCTCCGGCGTAACCATACCGTGGGTATGGCCTACCGTGGCGACCGGGCGGGTGCCCAGCTCCTCTTCCAGCGGCGTCAAAAACGAGCCCATGAAATCGATGAACAACCCCTCGCTGGCGGCAACCCGCTCGCGCACGTTGGGCACCACCAGGGTGCTGAACACCACCGGCCGCTTGCCCCGCTCGCGATGGGCCTTGTTCACCATGTCCCGCACCTCGCGCGCCTTCTCCTCGCTGTCGATATAGCGCAGGGTCACACAATCAAAGGACTGGTCCGCGAACTGGGAGAGCAGACTGTGACCGAGGGTCTCCGCGGTAATCGCGGTACTGTCGGAAACAAAAAACACCGCGCGTTTGCCGGTCATAAAATATTCACCCGCATCATTGTCGTGACTGGTATATTGAAAAGCAGGTAAAGCTGCCTGTAACCTGCACGATAAGCAGTTACACTCTGCTATGAATCATCCTGACAAGCAAGGGGAAACAACGTGACTCAACACCTTATCTGGTTCGATGACCTGCGGCTTGATGATGTTCCCCGGGTCGGTGGCAAGAACGCCTCGCTGGGCGAGATGATTCATCAACTGAGCAACGCCGGAGTGCGGGTGCCGGGCGGATTTGCCACCACCGCCGATGCCTTTCGTGAATTTCTGGAGCACAAGGGCCTGGCTGAACGCATCTATGCGGAGCTGGACGATCTGGACATCAACGATGTTGTCGCACTGGCCAAAAGTGGCGAACGCATTCGCCAGTGGATTATCGATACCCCCTTCCCCCCGGCGCTGCAAGAAGAACTGCACGAGGCCATCAACAAACTGCAGCAGGACCACGGGGATGAGGTCTCGTTTGCGGTACGTTCTTCGGCCACCGCCGAGGATCTGCCGGAGGCCTCGTTTGCCGGTCAGCAGGAAACCTATCTGAACATCAAGGGCGAGGCCAACCTGCTGGATGCCATCCACCATGTCTTCGCTTCGCTGTTCAATGACCGGGCCATCGCCTACCGGGTCCACAACGAGTTCGACCACCGCGACGTGGCACTGTCCGCCGGCGTACAACGCATGATACGCAGCGACATCGGTGCCAGCGGGGTCATATTCACGATTGATACCGAATCGGGGTTCGAGGACGTGGTATTCATCACCGCCGCCTACGGCCTGGGCGAGACCGTGGTTCAGGGCCAGGTCAACCCGGATGAGTTCTATGTCTTCAAGCCGATGCTGGAAAAAAACAAACAGGCGGTGATACGGCGCAATCTCGGCCAGAAAGGGATCCGCATGGTCTACGGCGATGATACCGCCCATGCCGGCTCGACCCGAACCGAGGAAGTGCCCATGGATCTGCAACGCCAGTTCAGTATCAACGACGAGGAAGCCATGGAACTGGCCCGTCAGGCCGTGACCATCGAAAAGCATTACGGCCGCCATATGGATATCGAATGGGCGCGAGACGGTCTCGACGGCAAACTGTATATCGTCCAGGCGCGACCGGAGACGGTCAAAAGCCGCAGCGACCGTAATGTCCTGGAACGTTACGAAATGCAGGAGTACGGCAAGGTGCTGTCCACCGGGCGCAGCATCGGCCAGCGCATCGGCAGCGGTGTGGCCCGCACGATCATGAACATCAAGGAAATGGATCGTCTGCAAAAAGGCGATGTCCTGATTACCGACATGACCGACCCCGACTGGGAACCGGTGATGAAACGGGCCTCGGCGATCGTCACCAATCGCGGCGGACGTACCTGCCACGCCGCGATCATCGCCCGTGAACTGGGCATTCCGGCTGTGGTCGGCTGCGGGGATGCCACCGAAGCGGTCACCGACGGCAACGAAGTCACGGTCTCCTGTGCCGAGGGCGACACCGGCTATATCTATGACGGCATCCAGCCGTTCGAGATCAAGCGGGTTAACCTGGAAAGCATGCCTGAACTGCCGTTCAAGATCATGCTCAACGTGGGCTCACCGGATCGCGCCTTTGATTTCAGTTATCTGCCCAATGCCGGGGTCGGTCTGGCCCGACTGGAGTTTATTATCAATCGCATGATTGGCGTGCATCCCAAGGCATTGCTGAACTATGCCAAACAGCCGGACGAAATCAAACAACAGATCGATACCCAGACTGCCGGCTTCCCCGACCCGGTCGGATTCTTCATCGACAAACTGACCGAAGGGGTCGGGACCATCGCCGCCGCTTTTTGGCCCAAGCCGGTGATCGTGCGCCTGTCCGACTTCAAATCCAACGAATACCGCAACCTGATCGGCGGCGAAGCCTATGAACCGCACGAAGAGAACCCGATGATCGGTTTTCGGGGTGCCGGACGGTATATCGCCAAGACCTTCCAGGACTGCTTCGAGCTGGAATGCCGGGCCATGAAAAAGGTCCGCAACGAGATGGGACTGAGTAATGTGCAGATCATGATCCCGTTCGTGCGCACCGTGGAACAGGGCCAGAAAGTGATCCAGCTGCTGAAAGACAACGGGCTCAAACAGGGGGAAAATGATCTCAAGGTGATCATGATGTGCGAAATTCCCTCCAATGCCCTGCTCGCCGATCAGTTCCTTGAGGATTTTGACGGCTACTCGATCGGTTCCAACGATCTGACCCAGTTGACGCTGGGGCTGGATCGCGACTCGGAGCTGGTGGCCGATGCCTTCGACGAGCGCGACGAGGCGGTCAAGGCGCTGCTGGCCATGGCGATCAAGGCCTGCCGTGCACAGGACAAATATGTCGGCATCTGCGGCCAGGGCCCGTCGGATCACCCCGATCTCGCCTTCTGGCTGATGGAACACGGCATCGACAGCGTCTCGCTCAACCCCGACAGCGTAATTCCCACCTGGTTGTATCTAGCCGAACAGTTACAAGAGAAGAATCACTGATATGGCCCGCCTGTTTATTCTGCTGATCATCGTTGCGGCATTCGCCATCTGGGCCGGGTTTGCCCTGCGCGCGGATAACCAGTTCTATTCCAACCTCGCCTTCGGGATCGGAGGATTTCTGGCCATACTGGCGGCAGGCGGTTTTTTCGGGTTGTTATAGGCAAGCCTGCTTTTAGCGCAGGATACACGCCGATGAACTATTCAAGTACCAGGGCAGTTTCCACAATACCGTTCCGATTTCCCACTCGGACTCCTTGACAACTTCATAAACCCGGAACAGCAAATAGACACGTCGAAGTCATGATGTCTATACTTCATCAAGCGGGCTGTCACCATTCGCCTCACTCATGGCGAACAAACTTGAAAATCACAAGGGCTTTAGGACTGATGAAACCCTGGCCATTCATTCCCCTGTTAGCAGTTGTTTCACACCTTGTAATAGCCGCTGATGATGTCGAATCCGGCAAGCGGCTGGTCCAGCAAGGCAATAACCAGGGCGCCATGGCGTGTGTCGCCTGTCACGGCACCAGTGGCGAGGGCAATGCCTCGGCGGGTTTTCCGCGTCTGGCCGGGTTGAACGCCGAATATCTGGCCAAACAGCTGCGGGATTATCGTGAAGGTTCGCGTACCAATCCGACGATGAAGCCGATCGCCGCCGCGCTGGATGAGGCGGCGAGTCGAGATGTGGCGGCCTATTACGCCAGCCTTGCTCCCGCCGGCGATACCGCAAAGGGGAAAGACAACACCACCGGACGAACCCTGGCGCTGCGCGGTGACTGGGATAACACGATTCCCGCCTGTGTCAGCTGTCATGGACCCGGCGGGCGCGGTGTCGACCCGTCCTTCCCGGCTCTGGCCGGACAACATGCCAGTTACATCACGGCGCAACTTCAGGCCTGGCGCGAGGGTCAACGGCGCAACGACGCAAACGATCTGATGAAGGTCGTGGCCAACCGCATGAGCGACAAACAAATCCAGGCGGTCGCCGATTACTTCGCCGCCGCGCCCGTTCAGCCTGATGCCGGAGCCGCCCAATGAAATACACGCTTGTTTTGATCAGCAGTTTGCTTGTGGTTACCGGGACCGGTACCGGGCAGGAGCGGGATTATCAGTTCGAGCTGCCCGACACACCGGGTGAAGCCCCCAGGTTCACCCCGCCGCCCGAATCGGCCATACCGGACGACCAGTTTGGTGACATGGTACGCCGCGGCCGCGATCTGTTTATCAATACCCAACAGTTGCGCGGCAAGTATGTGGGGAACGGCATGAACTGCGTTAACTGCCACGTGGATGCGGGCCGCCGTGCCGACTCGGCACCATTGTGGGCTGCCTATACCATGTATCCCGCTTACCGGGGCAAAAACGATCGGGTCAACACCATGGAAGAGCGTATCCAGGGCTGCTTCCGCTACAGTATGAACGGCAAACCGCCGCCGTCCGGCAGCGAGGAACTCACCGCCATACTGACCTACCATTACTGGCTGGCTAAAGGGGCGCCCACCGGGGTGCGACTGGCCGGTCGCGGCTATCCGACGCTCGATAAACCGGACAAGACAGCGGATATCCACCGCGGTCAGCAGGTCTACCAGGCCCAGTGCGCCATTTGTCATGCCGATGACGGCCAGGGGCGTCAAGCCGAGGGCCAGTATGTTTTTCCCCCGCTGTGGGGTGAGGACTCTTTCAACTGGGGCGCCGGCATGCACCGCATCAATACCGCGGCCAATTTTATTCATGCCAACATGCCGCTGGGCAAACCCTATACCCTGAGCGAGCAGGAAGCCTGGGATGTGGCGGCTTACATCAACAGCCACGAACGACCGCAGGATCCACGCGACGAAGGTGATCTCAAAGCAACCGACCAGACCTTCCACAGCCACCAGTGTTATTACGGGGACAGGATCGACGACGCGGTGCTGGGCAGCCAGGCCTACCCCAACCCATTTGAATAGACCTATGGATCACGACACGATCCGAAACAGCGGTTCGACCAGGAGTGTGACGCAACCGGGGGCAACCGGTTTGCTCGGCCGACTAAGGACCGCGACACGGCCGGCGCATCAGGCACTCGAACAACACCCGATTTTGCGACCGCTGCCTGGCCCGGCGCTGACTGATACAGACTACCTGCGGGTATTAACCGCCTTTGCCGATTTTTATCGGATCCTGGAACCCTCTCTGCTTGATGAGCTCACAAAACTGGTCGATAAACAGGATACGGCCTATCGATACCAACCGCGTTGGCCGTTGTTGAGGGATGATTTGCGCGATCTGCACACCGTGACCAGCGGTAACCCGCCTGAAATACCCAATTTGCCATCGATATGCGATACAAGCACACTACTGGGTGTCATGTACGTGCTGGAAGGCGCCACCCAGGGTGGGCGAATCATCGCGCCAAATCTGGCCAACACATTGGGATTAAATGCCACTTGTGGCGCCCGCTACTTTCATCTATACAGGCAAGGAATGTGGCAACATTTTAAGGTTCTGCTGGCAGGTTACGACCGACGAGTGAATAACACCGCCGCCACTCACAGTGCGATACAGGTTTTTGATGCTTTATACCTGCATCTTGATCATTATCCGCCGCCGAACAGGAGCAGGCCTTGAGCGAGACTACCGACAACGAATTTCAAAAAGCTCTGGAATCATGCGCCCGGGAACCGGTGCATATCCCCGGGGCGATCCAGCCCCATGGCTGCCTGATCAGCATGGATGACACTTTTAACCGAATTCTCCAGGTTAGTGCAAACATCCATCACTGCCTGGCTGTCTCGCCTGAACAGGCGCTGCAAAGCTCACCGCAACAACTGCTGGGGAAGCAGCTTGTCAAGCGCTTGCAACGTGCGCTGAAAGACGCCGCATTTTCAACCACGGCCCTGCGCACGACCCGGCGCTTTGGTGATCAGACACAACGTTATAATGTTCTTGTCTATCGCAGCGGCACGCGGCTGGTACTGGAATTCGAACAGCTGCATTACAACAGTCGTCATCACCTTCTGCCAGCCGTGAATGACTGGCTCGACCGTTTTGCGCGCGCCAACGATAGCCAGATACTGCTCGATGCCCTGACCGAGGGAATACGCGAGTTGACCGGGTACGAGCGAGTCATGGTCTATCAGTTTGATAACGATTGGCATGGTACCGTCATTGCCGAGAGCGTAAATGATCAGGCCCAAAGCTTTCTGGGACACCATTTTCCCGCCAGCGACATACCGCCCCAGGTGCGAGCCCTGTACGATATCAACCCGGTACGCAGTATCCCTGATTCGAGTATTGCAAATGTGCCTCTGATACCGGCTGAGGACCCCGACAATGGCCCCCTGGATCTGTCGCAGGGGGTTTTGCGCGCGGTCTCCCCCATTCACCTTGTCTATCTACAGAATATGGGTGTGCAGGGGGCACTCTCCATTGCGCTTTACAAGCAGCAACAACTATACGGTCTGGTTGCCGCCCATGCATTGCAACCTCATCCCTTATCACCCGACGTGCGCGATGCCGCCCGCTCCCTGGTCCAGGCCGCCACCCAGCGGCTGTTTTTGATCAAGGCTCACGAGGAAGCACGGTTTTTACAACAGGTACGCGACAGTCAGGCACTGCTCGCCGAGATTCGTGGCCAGTTGCGTGAACCGGAAATTATACTTCAGGAGCACGGTTACGACTGGCTGGAACTGTTCCAGGCCTGCGGTTGTGCCCTGGTTTATCCAAAACATACCTTCGGTCTGGGCAGGGTACCGGATCGACCGACTCTGAAGAAAATCGCCGCCTGGTTGGATCATGAATCCCAAAGCCACGGGACCTGGCAGAGTAACGAACTGCAACTCACCGGACTGACAGGATTGATCGATAAACAAGACGCCTGTGGCTTGCTGGCTGCCCCGTTACCGTTGAGCCGAAAGAATACAGGCTGGTTACTGCTACTGCGCACCGAGCATATCAAAACCCAACTGTGGGCCGGCAATCCGGAAAAACCACTGCACGATGACAAAGACGGCAGACAGCTTTCACCCAGGCAGTCTTTTGCGACCTGGGCACAGCAGATAACCGGCCAGAGCCGGGCATGGAGTGCAATAGAACAACGGGCAATCACCGATCTGGCCGAACATCTCGCGGTCGCCATTTCCGCCCATGAAATCGCCCAACTCAACCAACAGCTCGAACACCTCGCTCATACCGATGCCCTGACCGGGATCCGTAACCGATTATACACCGAGCAAACCATCGACACAGAGATCAGCGCCGCCAGACGATATGGCCGACCCTGCAGCATATTGTTGTTCGATATCGATCATTTCAAGCAGGTCAATGACACTCATGGTCATGACGCAGGTGACGAAGTTCTGGTAACCCTCAGTGATATTATCACCCGGAATCTACGGCCTACCGACTATTTTGGTCGCTGGGGCGGCGAAGAATTCATGGTGGTTGCAGGTAACAGCGATCTGGAGAATGCCGCGCAACTGGCAGAACGCCTGCGCCAGGCCGTCGAAACCTGCGACTTCGGGCCGATTGGCAATATTACCGCCAGTTTCGGGGTGGCCACCTGGGCCACCGATGATACCCGTCGTACGCTGGCTAAACGGGCGGATCAGGCCATGTATCGTGCCAAAGAGGCCGGCCGCAACCGGGTGATGATCGAAACCGTTATCGAAACAACTTCTGATTGAGCAATACGCGGCTTGTGCGCCAACAGCGAAGGCTGATGGCCGATACAGGATACAGCCTGCAAATCATTATCCGGTCCGAAACTGTTCACCAATTCAATAACAAACCACGAAGCTACGAAGCCTCGAAGCGAATTAATTTATACTTCGTGTCTTCGTGGTTACGTTTTTATAAAAAACGCTCTCACATCATCGCCCGACTGGACCATACACAAGACATTTTTTACTCTGCGTCCTCGGCGTCTCTGCGGTGATATGTTTTATCCCTTATCGTCACGACAAGAAAGCTGTCACGCAGGCTATCGCCAGCGTGAGCTACGACTAATCGGGTTAATTTGCGGATTAACACACCGGCAAACAAAAAAGGGCGACCTGATGTCGCCCTTTTTCTGTTGCGTTAAACGATTCGTTTAACTGGCCTGCGCCGCGCCTTCCAGCACCGCTTTGGCCGCGGGCACGGCCACGCCGCTTTTGATCGGCGCGTTCATCTTGCTCAGCACTTCATCCAGTGACTTGAGACAGTACTCGATGTTGGTCGGGTTGCTGGCGTGGCCCATCAGGCCGATGCGCCAGACCTTGCCGGCCAGGTTGCCGAGCCCGGCGCCGATCTCCAGGTTGTAATCATTCAGCAGGATGGAACGCACCTCGGCATCGTCGACACCTTCAGGAATGGTGACAGCGTTGAGCTGCGGCAGACGATCGCCTTCCTTGACCACGAAAGTGATACCCATCGCTTCCAGCCCGGCCTTGAGCGCCTGATGATGATGCTGATGCCGGGCCCAGGCGTTTTCCAGCCCTTCTTCGTGCAGGATCAGCAGCGCTTCATGCAGACCGTAAAGGTTATTGATCGGCGCGGTGTGGTGGTAGGCGCGCTTGCCGCCCCCGCCCCAGTAGCCCATCACCAGGGTCAGATCGAGGAACCAGCTCTGGACTTTGGTCTTGCGGTTTTTCACGACCTCGGCGGCGCGCTCGCTGAAGCTGACCGGTGAAAGCCCCGGCGGCGCGGAGAGGCATTTCTGGGTGCCGGAGTAGATGGCATCGATCCCCCACTCGTCCACTTTCAGGGGCGAGCCACCCAGCGAGGTGACCGCATCGACGATAGTCAGACAGTCATGTTTGTGCGCCAGCTCGACCAGGGTTTTGGCATCGGACTGGGCGCCGGTGGAAGTTTCGGCATGCACGAAGGCGACGATTTTGGCATCCGGATTCGCCTTCAGGGCCGCTTCCACTTTTTGCGGATCGACGACCGTGCCCCATTCATCCTCGACCATGACCGCCGTCGCACCGCAACGCTCGACGTTCTCTTTCATGCGCCCGCCGAACACGCCGTTTTGACACACGATCACCTTGTCGCCGGGCTCCACCAGGTTGACGAAACAGGTCTCCATGCCGGCCGAACCGGGTGCGGAAACCGGGAAGGTCAGCTCGTTTTTGGTGGCAAAGGCGTACTGCAACAGTTCTTTCATCTCTTCCATCATGCCGATGAAGGCCGGATCGAGATGGCCGATGGTCGGGCGCCCCAGGGCTTCCAGGACCCGCGGACTGACATCGGACGGACCCGGCCCCATCAGGGTCCGGTGGGGAGGAATGAATGATTTCATAAACAACACCTGTTCTTTTGCTCCGGGAAGCTCCGCGGAAGGTTAATAGCCGAGTAAAAACGTCCAGTATAAAAGGTTTGCGACGGCTTGTCCCGGGCTGATTGAGGTCGGGGACACGAAAAAGCCCCTACTTTACGTCGGCCTGGGCGGGCGTCCCCAGGGTTTGTTGCCACTGTTTGAGACGATGGCGCATGCGCCGCACATGACTGCCGTCCCAGTACACCTTGTTACAGGTGGGACAGTATAGCGTGCCATCCTGCCGGCGCACATCCGCGGGCATGGCGGCCCGGCGGGCCTCGTCGGTCGGGCGCAGTTCGGTATTGCAGATCAGGCAGCGGGTGAACGGGCGATATAGCCAGTCGATGGGCAGCTGGCGGGAGAGACTGGCGGCACACGCTTCGAGATTGTTGCCTTCCAGCAGGATGACATGGCCGGGGGCGCGGCGGTATTCGAGCAATTTGCGATCGCGGGTGAGCAGCAGGCGCTGTTCGGCGATGGCCTCGCGCAACAGGGCATAGTCATCGCGGCCATCGCTTTCAATCAACGTGTCGTAACCGGCGGCCCGCAACCAGCTGCCGAGTCGTTGCAGCATTTCATCACAGAGAAACTTCACACGCGGGGCTCAGCCGGCCGAACGGATAACTCCCGAGACAATCCCCAGAATCTGCACATCCTGGTTTTTAAGATAAATCGGCTCCATCTCGGGATTGGCCGGTTGCAGGCGAATGCCGTCATGCTCGACGTAGAATTTTTTCAATGTCACGCTCTCGCCGTTGATCATGGCCACCACGGTCTGGCCGTTTTCGGCCGTCTCGCGCTTTTCGATCACGATGACATCGCCGTCCTGGATATTGTCGTCGATCATCGAGTGGCCGCGTACCCGCAGGGCATAGGTATTGCGCCGCACCATGTTGGCCGGTACCGAAATCCGCTCGTCCTGCTCGCACAGATCCATGGGCAGCCCGGCAGTCACCTCGCCCAGCAGGGGAATACTCAGCATCCCGTCGGCGAATACATCCAGGGCTTCGAGCTCCGGGGTCCAGACCGGACGTTCCCCCTTGGGAATCAGATAGTTAATATTTGACATTGAGGTAATTCCTTAGGTATTTTTCCTAACCTTAGCCCGGATAAACAAAAAATTCAAACCGGACGGGCCGGCATCGGAACCTTCTACCCCCACCACAGCCTAATACAGGATCTGTTGGTCACTGATTCGTGAGATAATAGCGTTATGTCTGATACCCGTATTCCCAAGTTCGTCAGTTATCCGCTCATCGCCCTGGTCGCCATCGCCGCTGTCTGGCTGGGTGTCTGGCTCTCCCTGCAGGAACAGCGCGGCGGCATTCCCGATAATATGGAAGCGACGGTGCTGCCCGAGGCGCGCCAGCTGCAGCCGTTTGCCCTGCGGGATCATCACGGGCAGCCGTTCGGCCTGGCGCAACTGGAAGGCCGGTGGAGCTTCCTGTTTTTCGGCTATACCAATTGCCCCGACATCTGTCCGGCGACCCTGCACACCATGAAAAGCGTCTGGCAGAAACTGCCCACCGAGCCGGGCGAACCGGGTCATCCGCGACTGTTTTTTGTCTCGGTCGACCCGGATCGTGACAGCCTGGATACGCTGAGACAGTACGTCACCTATTTCGATCCCTCGTTCGTCGGCGTGACCGGCAAGCTGGATGAGATCGATAACCTGACCGGTCAGCTGGGCGTCCTGTACGGCTATGACGAGAAAAAGAACGACAATCCCCTCGATTACAACGTGAACCACAGCGGCCAGGTGCTGCTGATCGATCCGCAGGGTCGCCTGCGGGCCGTACTTCCCCGCCCCATGATTCCACCACCATGGCGCGTAACTACCAGATCATTACAGACTATTACGGAGATTAAAATCATGCTGCGAGTTCGCCAGCTTCTGCTGTTCGGCCTGCTGGCCGGTTTTGTTGTAACCGGTTCAGCAAACGAATCGCTCCAATTCGACAATGCCTGGTCTCCCGAGGCGCCGCCGGTTGCACCGGTGATGGCCGGTTATGTGCGGATCAGCAATGACGGCAGCGAGGATGTCACGCTCACCGGCGCCCGTTGCCCCGACTTTGCCCGGGTGGAGATTCACGACATGGTCGAGCGCGATGGCATGATGCGCATGATCGAACAGGAGAGTCTGACCATTGAGGCTGGCGAGCAGGTGGAACTGAAACCGGGCAGCCTGCATATGATGCTGATAAAACCCCGGCGGACTATCAAACGCGGGGAGACCCTGGAAGTGACGTTTGAAACCGCCAGCGGCGACTCCATTCCGGTAAGTTTCGAGGTCAAACCCCAGTCAGCACGGGATCAGCAGCACGACCAACATCAACACCATCACCATTAAACAATGGCCGCTTTTCCCCTGACTCTGTTGCGCCGTACCCGGCAGGCCGCTTTTGTGGTGCTGCAGTATGCGTTGCCGCATCATCTGCTCTCACATCTGATGTGGCGTCTGACGCGGATCCGTATCGGCTGGTTGAAGAATTTTTTCATCCAGCGATTCATTCGCCTGTTCCGGGTCGACATGCACGAAGCACAACAGCCTGACCCGACAGCCTATCCCGACTTCAATCACTTTTTCACCCGGGCCCTGGCCGCCGATGCCCGGCCGCTGGCCCTCGGCGACGGGAATGTGATCTGTCCGGTCGATGGCACGGTCAGCCAGCTGGGCCGGCTGGAATACGAAACCCTGTTGCAGGCCAAGGGCCATCGCTATGTATTGTCCCAGCTGCTGGCGGATCACAGTGCGGCCGTGCGAATGTTTCAGGACGGCCACTTCGCCACCCTCTATTTGTCACCGCGGGATTACCACCGGATTCACATGCCACTGGCCGGTACCCTGCGCGAGATGATCTATGTGCCCGGGCGGCTGTTCAGCGTCAACCCGACCACGGTCAACCGGGTCCCGGATCTGTTTGCCCGCAACGAACGGGTGATCTGCCTGTTCGACACCGACGCCGGCCCCATGGCCATGATCCTCGTCGGCGCCATCTTCGTCGCCAGCATCGACACGGTCTGGCACGGCACCGTTACCCCGCCACGCGGCAAAACCGTGCAGCACCGGGATTACCGCCAACACCCCGTGCATCTGCAACAGGGCGAGGAAATGGGGCGCTTCAATATGGGCTCCACGGTAATCCTGCTGTTCGGCAAGGACGCAGTAAACTTCAGCGACGATCTGACCGCCGAAAGCCATGTACAGATGGGGCAGCTTCTTGGTTCGCATTCGACATAGACAGGGCGGTGTAAATAACGCTAAGGACGCAAAGGCGCAAAGAACGCGGAGAAAACCTTAATTAAGTATATATTTTTTATTGTTTTATCCGGTCCCCTGGTTCTCTATAACCTTTTCAAGTTTATTTCATATAATTTAAAGAAAAAATTTATCATACATTTTTATCCTTTGCGGCCTTTGCGGCCTTTGCGTCTTTGCGTTCTTTGCGTTCCTTCCATATGCCCATCTACAACCGCTCAATGCTGAAGCTGAGCACGTCGTGGATGTCATCCTTCCCGGTCGCAATCATCAGTAACCGATCGATCCCCAGGGCGACGCCGGCGCAGTCGGGCAGGCCGTGTTCGAGGGCGGCGAGAAATTTTTCATCGAGCTCGGGCACGAAACGTCCCTGTTGCCGGCGTTGCTGTTGATCCCGTTCGAAGCGCCGGCGTTGTTCGATTGGATCCTGTAATTCATGATAGCCGTTGGCCAGTTCCAGGCCGCCCAGGTAGAGCTCGAAGCGGCACGCGACGGTGATGTCGTCCCATTGCTGCAGGCGGGCCAACGCACTCTGGCTGGCGGGATAATCATAAATAAAGACCGGCCGGTTGGCGGGCAGTTGCGGTTCGATCACGTGGGTCAGTAACAGATCCAGCCAGGCGTCGCGCTCCAGTTCACTTTGCCCGCCCAGTTCGATCCGGTATTGCCGCGCCTGTTGTTGCAGATCATCGACTGCACAGGTAAAGGGATCGAGCTGCAGGGTTTGCTGGAACAGCTGGCGATAGCTGAGCTTGAGCGTCTCGTCCATGCGGAATGATCCGGCCAGCAACGCCCGGATGAGATCATCCAGTTCCTGCATCAGCGCGTGATGATCGAAACCGGGCCGGTACCACTCCAGCAGGGTGAACTCCGGATTATGCCGTCGCCCCGCCTCGCCGGCGCGAAACACCTTGCAGAGCTGATAGATCGGCCCGCTGCCGGCGGCCAGCAACCGTTTCATCGGGTATTCGGGGGAGGTGTGCAGATACCCCGCTGCGCCATCCAGCGGGACACTCAGACTGTCGATATGCACGTCGGTGACGGCATGGCGATTCAGCAGCGGGGTTTCCACTTCCATGACCCCGCGTTGCACGAAAAAGGCCCGCAGCTGTTGCAGCATGCGGGCCCGTTGTTGCATCACCGCCAGAGCGGCGCCCGGCCGCCAGGAGGTGTTGTCCGCTGTCATCCGTGCAGGCCGTTAATCCTTGACGCGGCCGACATATTCCCCGGTGCGGGTATCCACCTTGATCTGTTCGCCTTCCTCGACAAACAGCGGCACGCGGACCACGGCGCCGGTATCGGTGGTCGCCGGTTTGCCGCCGCCACTGGCCGTGTCGCCCTTGACGCCGGGATCGGTCTGCACGATGGTCAGGATCACGTGATTGGGCGGCATGACGCTGATCGGATTGCCGTTCCACAGGGTCACGGTGCAGACATCCTGTTCCTTGAGCCACTTGGCCGCCTCGCCCACCGCTTTTTCATCGGCCGCGACCTGCTCGAAGGTTTCCGGGTGCATGAAATGCCAGGCCTCGCCATCGTTATACAGATACTGCATGTCGGTATCCATGACATCGGCGGCCTCGATCGAATCACCCGATTTGAAGGTTTTCTCCAGCACCCGGCCGGTCAGCAGGTTGCGGATCTTGACCCGGTTAAAGGCCTGCCCCTTGCCGGGTTTGACGAACTCGTTTTCGATAATCGTACAGGGGTCTCCGTCGAGCATGATCTTGAGACCGCTTTTGAATTCATTGGTGCTATAGGTTGCCATGGAGGTCCTCGTTTCCTGCTGTACCGGTGGTCCCGGTCGTTACCCGCTCACCGGCGAATCCGGTACACTGGGGCGGCCATCAGCCATTAAAATCCGAATTCCCTATGATAACGCGAACTCCCCCCCTGTGGCATAGCGCCGACTGGCAAAAATCCCTGGCCCGGGCCATCCGCGAGCCCCGTGAACTGCTGGCGACCCTGCAGCTGCCCGACAGCCTGCTGGCGGGCGCCGAAGCGGCCGGGCAGGACTTTCCGCTGCTGGTACCCCGCGGCTACGTGGCCCGCATGCGGATCGGCGATCCGCAGGATCCGCTGCTGCGTCAGGTGTTGCCGCTGGCGGCAGAGGGGCAGCCCGCACCGGGGTATGTGGCCGATCCGGTCGGCGATCTGTCGGCCATGGCACGCCCGGGTATCCTGCACAAGTACCACGGCCGCGCCCTGGTGGTCGCCACCGGGGCCTGCGGGATTCATTGTCGCTACTGCTTCCGGCGCCATTTTCCGTATACCCGGGCCAACCCCATGCCCGAGCGCTGGCAACAGGTCCGCGAGTACCTGCTGGCGGACGACAGCATCGAAGAGCTGATTCTCAGCGGCGGGGATCCCCTGAGCCTGGCCGACCACCGTCTCGCCGGGCTGCTGGAAGCCGTACAGGATGTACCGCATCTCAAGCGACTGCGCCTGCACACCCGCTATCCCGTGATTCTGCCCGAGCGCCTCACCGACGATCTGCTGAACCTGCTGAAGGCGCTGCCGCAACAGGTCATCCTGGTCATGCACGCCAATCACGCCAATGAAATCGACGCCAGCGTCCAGCAGGCGCTCGCCCCCTGGCATCAGGCCGGGATCACGCTGCTGAACCAGGCGGTGCTGTTGCAGGGCGTCAATGACAGCGAATCGGCCCTGGCCGACCTGAGCGAGGCGCTGTTTGCCGCCGGTGTGCTGCCCTATTACCTGCATCAGCTGGATCCGGTGCAGGGAGCGGCCCATTTTGCCGTCGACGACCCCCGGGCCCGGGCGCTGGAGACGGCGCTGCGCAACCGCTTGCCGGGGTATCTGGTCCCGCGCCTGGTACGCGAGCAGGCCGGCGCGCCCGCCAAGACACCACTGGTCTGATACTGCCCACCGCCGGTCATGTCCTGTGCCAGCCGCGCCCCGGGAAAGTGCACAATTTGTCCCATTTGCTGGCAAACTGTGACATAGCTCACAATATGTGATATTGAAAGCCCAAAGGAAGGGGCAAGAAAAAAACAGAGGAGTGGCCCGTGAGCCGAGCACCCGGACTGGAAATCCCCGAACAGCGCAAACCGACCCGGCACGATGTCAGCCTGCGTCCCAAAAAGGTCGAGGCCTGGCTGCAGAGCCTGCCCAAGGCCAACCTGGGCGAAACCGCCCGCCAGATCTATCAGCGGCTGAGCCAGACCAACGAGTTACGTTACCCGTTTGTGGAGCGCTTTCGTTTCCTCGAGCAGATGCGCGAACCGGTCCATTATGTGACCGATTCCATGCGCAAGCACTTTCTGGGGGTGACCTTTCCCCTGCCGGACAAAAATCGCCAGATTGCCGCCGCCACCCGGGAAATATACGCGGCCATGGCCACCGGTTACAAAATCGCCATCGAGGAAATGAGCCACACCCATCCCCTGTTCCAGGACAAGAAGCTGCTGGCCACCCTGTTGCAGCGAGCCCTGTTCTATACCGGCCGCAACCTGGTGACCGCCTACCAGATTTACAGTCCTTGCGAACCCGGTAGCTGGCAAGAGCTGCACAAGCTCTACGCCTGCGCCGAGGCGCGCAAACTGCACAAGACCGGGGTAAGCGACTACCAACACCAGAGCGGCGACAGAACCAGCCCGCTGAGCGAATATCTGCGCCTGCTGTTACTGGCGCTGGCTTCGCCCTACCAGCTGCGCCAGGGTGAAATCCTCAAGATCTATACCGCGCTGGAACGCTGGACCCGGCAACTGGCGCTGCGCCCGCTGGACCTGTCGAGCAGCGGCGACACCCGGGCCCGTTTTCTGGTCCGGCTCGATCAGGATGCCGCACCCCGCCCCGCGGCCTATTCGGTCATCCGCGAGGAACGCCAGCCTCACTACCGGGCCCTGGATACCGAACGGCTGACACAACTGCTGCGCGATGAGATTCGCAATAATGAAGAGGTCGTCTCCACCACCCTGACCAGCGTCGACCTGGGTCGCCCCGATCTCTCCCATGATCTGATGCGCCGCCTGCTGGTGGCCTGGGGAGCCGAAGCCAAACGCAGTTTCCCGCGCAGCCCGAAACAGGAGACGGTGGAGGTCACCATCGGTCTGAGCGCCACCCACCGTTTTCTCAACCACCTGGCGCGGCGTCATCACGGCAAGCGGGACCTGTTTGAACACCGCGCTCATTATGAAAGCCAGGAAATCAAAAGCCTCAATGAGCCGCAGCACGATGTCTGGGACATGATTTATCAGACCGACACCTCCAGCTTCGATACCAGCAGTATCATGCCCCTGGTCAACGAGGAACTGGCCCGGCACGAGGCCCCCCCCGAGACCGATGAGTCGGGCCCGGAGCCGGCCGCCGACCACTATCAGGCCGGCAGCTGGCTGATACTCAATGAAAGCGCCGGCGGCTATTGCCTGGAATACCATGATCACGATACCACCCAGGCCCAGGTCGGCGAGCTGGTGGGGATCCGCCGCGGCCAGAACGGCAAGACCCTCAAATGGGGCATCGGGGTAATCCGCTGGCTGAAGTTTGCCGCCGAACAGCCGCAAGATTCGGCCGGCAAGACCGTGCAAATGGGCATCGAAATGCTCAATCCGGCGGCCGCCGCCGTCGGCATACGCCCCGCCGCCGCCAGCAACAAACCGGAAAATTACCAGCGCACCCTGATGCTGCCCGAGATTCGCGCCATGCGTCAGCCCGCCAGCCTGATCACCGGTCCGGTTCCCTGGCGCCCCGGACAACACGCCGTGGTGAACATCCTGGGCAAGGAGATGCCGGTGGTGCTCACTCAGGCCCTGCAAAACACCGGATTGTTTGCCCAGTTCCAATTCCAGTCACAGTCACAGGACAGCGACCGCCAGAAGAACAACCAGACGGAAGCAGATACCCTGTCGCAGGTCTGGTCCAGCCTCTAGTCCCTTCCTCAAGCCTCTGATTAGCGCAGCCGATAGCTCATTCAGACGGCAAGCGGCTTGCCCCGCACGCCTGAACAGTGACATGATAGCCGCTACGAAAAAACCGGTTAATACAAGAAAAATCAAACAGCTAAGGGATTCACGGTGAGTGACGCGGACCTTCTAAGACTCCTGACCATCTTCGACAATAGCGAGGAAGCCGAAGGGCTGATCAATACCCTGCGCAATGCCGGGCACATCATCCGGGATATTCGCGTCGAGGACGAGGAGGATCTTGAAAAAGCCCTCGAGGAAAACCCGGTGGATATCATCCTGGCCAAACAGGCCACGCCGTTGATCACCGCGAAACAGGCGGTCGAATATATCATCAAATCCGGGCGGGATATTCCGGTCATTGTCGTCACCCCGTCAGGCGAAATCGACGGCGCGCTGGAAGCCATGCAAGCAGGCGCCCGGGACAGCCTGGAACTGGGGCAGAACGAACGGCTCAAGCTGGTCATCAAACGTGAAGTCACCGACCTGAAAAACCGGCGCAGCCTGCGACGCAGTGAAAAAATGCTGCACGAGTCAGAAAAGCGCGCCCGGGATCTGATCGACAACTCGCGGGACGCCATTTCCTACGTGCATGACGGCATGCATATCTATGCCAATAACGCCTATCTCAAGATGTTCGGTTATGACACGCTGGAAGATATTGAGGGGGTCCCCATTCTGGATATGGTCAGCAGCGAAGACCATGCCAAAATGAAAGAGTTTTTGCGCAAGTATTCCAAGGGCCAGAGCACCGACGATACCCTGGAAGTGCACGGCCAAACGCTCGACGGCAACAAGTTCAAGATCACCATGGAATTCTCCACCGCCAGCATGGAAGGCGAGGCCTGCTCGCAGATCATCATTCGCGATCAATCCACCACCAAAGAGCTGGAAAAACAGCTCAATGTCCTGAGCAAACAGGACCTGCTGACCGGTCTCTATAATCGCAATTATTTTCTGGAGCAGGTCGACAAGGTCATCGCCAAAACCGTCGAGGACAAGGCCCAGGGGGCATTACTGTATATCGTGATCGACGAGTTCGAAAAACACAAGGAAGAACACGGAATCTCGGGGGCCGATCTACTGCTGACCGACGTGGCCGGCATGCTCAAGGAAAAAGTGGGCAACATGGGGACCCTGGCCCGTTTTGAAGGCCACCATTTTACTTTTTTGCTGACCGGCAGCGATCTCAAGCAGGCGGAAAAAATCGCCGGCGGGCTAATCAAGCTGATCCAGGATCACTCCTCGGATATCAATGGCAAACTGGTCAGCACCAAGGCCAGCATTGGTCTGGCGCATATCAACGAGACCGTCAAAAACACCCAGGAAGCGATCAACCGCGCTATCAAGGGTTTCCACGCCGCCGAAAAAGCCGGCGGCAACCAGTACTATATCTATAACCCGGCAGTGGAAGATCTCGAAGAGCAGGAGCAGATCGCCCACTGGTCACACCGCATCAAGGAAGCACTCAAACACAACCAGTTCAAACTGCTCTATCAGCCGATAGTCAGCCTGCATGGCGAAACCGGCGAGCATTACGAAGTCCTGGTCCGCATGCTGGACGAGCAAGGCGAGGATTTGCCGCCGTCGGAATTCATTCCCGCCGCCAATCAGGCGGATCTGATGAAATATATCGACCGCTGGGTCATTGCCAATACTTTCAAAGTACTGACCGAGCGTACCCAGCAACAGAAGCGAACCCGGTTTTTCGTCAAAATATCCCAGGGCTCGCTAATCGATCCGGAATTCATTCCCTGGGTGTCCGAGCGCATCAAGTCACTGCGTCTGGATACCACACTGCTGGTATTCGAGCTGAGCGAGGACACCGCACTGAACAACATCAATGCCGCAAATGCCTTCGTTGATGCCTTCAAACAACTCAATTGCCGCACGGCGCTGGAGAATTTCGGCATCGAGCAGAATACCTTCCAGTCCATGAAGCAACTGCCGGTCGATTACATCAAGATCCACGCCAGCCTGATTCAGAACCTGGCCCAGAATGTCGAACACCAGGACAAGGTCAAGGAAATCACCCGCGAAGCGAGCGAGCGCAGCATGCGCTCCATCGCCGCCTGCGTGGAGGACGCCAACAGCCTGGCCGTACTCTGGCAGTGCAGTATCGACTTCTTCCAGGGCCACTTCCTGCAAGAACCCGATACCAGCCTCAGTTATGACTTCGAGGAAGGCTTCTGAAACGAAGCAAGATTATAAAGAAATTAATAACTGTTCCAAATTCGTGCACACCTTATACTCTGGCTAATCCTGTAAGTCGCGCTGGCGTTAGCCTGCGTGACACAACTGCCGTTACGGAGAGTGTCAGGTAGCGCTGCGCGCAAGCTGACCTATACCTCTGCGCACCTTTCAGGAACAGTTATTTAGCGACTCAGGCTTCGGTAATCCCGTAACGCTTCATTTTTCGCCATAAGGTGGATTTGTCGATACGTAATATTTCGGCGGTCATAGTGCGATCACCATCTTGCTCACGCAAAGTTTTTTGAATAAAGAATGCCTCCAACTCTTCCAGGCTCTGCGGCGGCATACAGTCCAGCGCACGTGTTGGTAATTCCATACCCTCACGAAATTCGGGAGGCAAGACATCTTCATTCAAACTTTCTTCTGTGCTTAGAATAAGCATTCTTTGAATAACATTTTCCAGCTCACGGACGTTACCGGGCCAATCATGACGCATAAACGCCCCAAGAACTTTGGTGCTGATACCCGTTACAGGTTTACCCAGCCGTTTGGAATGCTTATGCAAAAAATAGTGAGCCAGAACCGGTATATCCGAACGGCGCTCGCGTAAGGACGGAATGTCGATTTCTATCACTTTCAATCGATAATACAGGTCCTGACGAAACTCCTCGTTGTCGATAAGCTCTTGAAGGCTGCGATTGCTGGCAGCCATTACGCGTGCATCCATCTCCCGTAATTCAGTGTCACCGATGCGATAATATGTCCCATCCTGTAGAACCCGCAAAAGTTTTGCCTGAAAGCCCAGCGAGGCATTGTTGATTTCATCAAGAAACAACGTTCCACCATTTGCTTTTTCCAGCAACCCCTGCTTATTTCGCTCGGCACCGGTAAATGCGCCGCGCATATAACCGAAAAGCTCGCTCTCGATGATACTTTCCGGAACAGCCGCACAGTTCAAGGCAACAAAATTCCCTTCCGAGCGCTCTGATAAGTTGTGGATTTTGCGAGCTACCATTTCCTTGCCGCAGCCGCTTTCGCCACTGATAAGCACACCGCAATCATAGGCAGCGGCTGCATGAATCAGCTTGTCGATTTCATCCATGGGGGCCGAGCGACCGACAATATCTATATCATTGCTTGCTCCACCCTTCTGCCTCAGGCTCTTGTTTTCCCGTGCCAGACGATTATGTTCGACAGCCGTTTCAACTGTGTGGCGTAATTCCGTATTATCAAACGGCTTGCTAATATAATCAAAAGCACCGGCCTTCAGGGAATCGACCGCCGACTCAACTGTCCCGTAACCTGTAATCATTATCACCTGGGTAAGATGATCGTGATTGCGGGCGAATCGAAGGACCTCGAGCCCATCAACTTTCGGCATGCATAGATCGGTAACAACCACGTCAATTCGCTCGGATTCAATATAATCCAGCGCCTGCTGAGAGCTGGTTGCCTGAATAACTGTAATCGGCATATCCTCGAGCATCGTCGCGATAAGCTCTCGCATATTGACATCATCCTCGGCAATCAACACCACCGGCTGCGCCTCTTTCGCAGCCTCGTCTCTTTCCAACGTCACTGACAATGCCTCGCTCATTTTGCTTCTCTATACATCCGGATGACAAACCGCGCGCCGCTTGAATATGAGGAATCAAGCCGCAGGCTTCCTCCGCGGCGACCAATCATCGCCTGACTTATCGCAAGCCCCAGGCCGCTTTCATTCCCCATTTCACCCGTGGTGAAGAAAGGATCGAAGATCCTACTGCGGATCTCGGGGGAAACCCCCGGCCCATTATCCTCTACCGTCGCCAGAACCTCCTTATTATTAACCATCTGGGTGCGGACCCGTATTAAAGGATCTTCCCGGCCTTCCAATGCGGATAATGAATTAATTATCAGGTTGGTAAAGACGATATCCAGCTCGCCGCAGCCGCCATTAACCAGAGGATCATTTTCATCCAGATCAAGTTCGATCTCAACCGGCTGGCGCTTTAACCGGCAGCTTGAGAATGTATCGAGTAACTCGCGGATTAACTGGTTAACGTTGCACCCGTCACCATAACACTGGTCCTTACGGCCATAATTCAAAAGGTCCTGGACGATACGCGAGCATCTTTTTGCCTCATCAACAACAATCCCGCTGTAATGCACTTGTTTTCCCGAGTCACCTACATTATCCGCCAATATCTGGGAATAACCAATAATGTTACCCAGGGGCGTATTCAGTTCATGGGCAATACCGGCTGCCAACTGTCCCATTGCAACCAGTTTTTCACGATAATAAACGGATTCCTGAAGGTTCTTATAGTCGGTTATATCCTGAAAGATAAGCACGGCGTCCATGCCCACGTCCTCTTCCGTCAGAAAAGACATGTTCAGCGCCAGCCAGAGCTCACGATTGTTAAGTCGCGTGTGTAAAACATGATTATGTAATTGATGCTTGTACAGAAATGCATCACGCAGAATTTCCCTGTCAGGCTCGTCTACCACCAGCAAGTCAAACAGATTATGATTTTCCAGCTCATTTGATCGACAACCGAACAGGTCTTCCGTCTGGCTGTTAATTGCGGTGACTCGCAAATTATCATCAACCGAAAGCAGCGCGCCGGGAAGACTCTGCAGCAGAGCATTCATCTTGTTGCGCTCATTCATTACCCGCATCTGGCACTTTTCAACGGTATCGAACATTGCGCGCAGCGCGCCCATCATTACGTTGAAATCCTTGACCAGGGCATTGAGCTGATTATTCGGCGAGACTTCCACCTTGAGCGGCTCGAGGGTCCCTTCCTGGGCGTCCAGGATGCTCTCGTGCAAGCGGGCAAGTATCAGCCGATCACGGACATAGAGCACCAGTACAACGGCAAGCACCGCCGCGAGGATTACAGCCAAGACGACAGTCCCGCTCATTTTCTACCTGCTGGCCCCTCATGCGTCATTAACGCAGCGATAGATTTAAGAATAGTACCGGCAGCGATTGATATCGCCGCGCGTCCCACCAAAGCATACTATCCGCCATGGTATACCATGGCGGATAGCGTATTCAAACAATCTGATTTTATGCGGGAAAAGCCGCATTCTGCAAGTCACTGACTGACCCGGCCTGGCGTCAGTCAGATCGTATACATCTACTATTATTAGAACATCATTTGCAGACCTACGGTCGTCTGGTCATAGTCCTGAAGTGACGGAGTGGTGGCATCCTGCTCGTCAAATTCGATAGAAGCATGCTCAAATGTGACCTTCAGGGATTGGCCGTTGATATAGTAATTGGCGCCGATACTGTTCCAGGTGCGGTCGGACAGGCCGAGTTCCTGGCCGTATTCGGTTTCTTCCGCGCGGACAAAGAGCTGCAGACGGCCCATTCCAACCTTTTCAGGCAGCAGGTAACCGGCCTTCCCATACCAGCCTTCGCGCTCGACATTGGCATTCAACTCGGGATCCGGATCGGTCGGAAATCCATCAACCGAGTAGTCGAAGACCGCGGCGGAAGCCGTTATCGTGCCAAATTCGAAAGGCTGTTCATAGAAAATATCGAACGTGGAAGCAGAGTAGTCTTTGGCGTCCTCGCGGGTTGAGTAACTGCCATAAGCAATGTCCGACTGTTGATCGAAACTGGCACCAATAGTCAGCACTTCCTGGGTACCCAGGTAGGTGCCACGGTAACCATAGTCATATTCCGGATCCAGCAGACTGACATGAATGCGGCCGGTCAGTCTCAGGCTGTCAGACACGGTTTCTTCGCCTTCGCGACCATCGGAAACCATTACCCGGTACTGAAACATGCCGTCAGCCATATTACCCCACATGGCAACACCGGTATCGCGTGTACCGCCATAAGGGGTATAGGACAGCGATTCGGACCTGTCCAGCGTCAGCGGCTCAAGACAGGCCTCCAGGTTTTCGCGACTGAAGGTGTTCTTGAAACGACCCGCGATAAACCGGATCGGGTCCGAATAATCCAGGGTGAGGTAAGCATCCCGGTAGTAAACCGAACGGTCATCATTACCGCCCTTGCTGTCGTTGCCCGCTTCGAGCTGGGCATAATACCCGACATAGTCGTTATATTGCCCCATCAGGGTTACGCGGTTGCGACGCAGGAAAAAATCGTTGGTATCGCCATCGTCGGTCGCTGATGTATAGCCCCGGCTCTGACCCCAGAATTGTACCGCGTAATTGAGTTGAAGGAATCCCTGTTCCCCGTATTGCAATGTCGGGCCAGCCTGTACGCTGCCACCCACACCGAGGCCCAGTGTAAGAAGCCCGACGGCCAGACCTTTATGCTGCTGTAGATTATATTTGGTTTTTTTCATCTCTCTCTCCTCACAAATTGTGTGACTGGCTATCACTGATCAGCGTAAATTTTCAAAAACTCAACGACTTCTTTTTCGGTATGGCAACTTGCACAGGTTTCTCCGGATTCCCGGCGTGGGTCGGCAATCAGTTCCCTGTGCGCCATGCTTTTCCGCATCAAGCGATCATTACCCGCGTGGCAACCCTTACAGGAATGGTTGACCTCCGAATGCTGGCTATGCCACAGGTTATCCGACGGCTTTTCTGCACGTCGTCCACTATGGCATTTGAAGCAGGAAGACGCGCCAAGTCCACAGGCATTGGCAATATTAATGGGGGCGGTCATAACAACGCCCTCGTGGATTTTCGACAGCGTGTCAGCCCCCCAACCATGATATTCCGTATAGTCAGGATCATAGGTAGTGGCATCAACCGCGATCATGCTCCATACCGTTGTCACGGCAACAGTCAGAACCCCGACGGATATGCCCCATTTCAGCCGGTGACCCAGTTTTTTCATGATGTCTTTCATACGGCCTTTCATCGCTCGTCTCCTCTGCATTTACTCTTGATTATTTGATTCATCACTGTTGTTCGCTTCCTTCATCTTTTTGCGATCGGGTTGTTGAATCCGGTCTCTCTGTGACTTGCGGGCCTCCCTGGCCCGACGAATATCCTCCTCACTGAGTCCGTCGCCCGAACACATACACACGGGCCCCTTCCCCTTGAATTTCAGCCGGGGCCCGTCAGCCTGTGCGGCGACGGAAAAGGCGGTAAACAGGGCAATGACCAGGCTGCCGATTGTCACTTTTCGAAACACTGCTCTACCCATTTAAAGATTCCAGTTGCAATTATGTTCTCTCTTGCAGATGCCATGCCAAATTAATAATTTAATATTTTTCAACAAGTTATACAAATCCAGTTCCAGTTCGAGATTGCAGAGTGAAATTTACCCCGGGTCGGGGCTCAATTTGCAACCCGGGGAGGATAATATGCCAAAGTCCGCTGATAACGGCTGTTACGGGCCTCGGCAATGGAGAGCGTCAGCAGAGCGCGCACGTCGGGATCGAGCTTGTCCCCCTGCTTTTGCCTGTAATCCTCGAAAATCCGCTCGTACATCCGCCGGGGTGCCACGTCCATTACCAGTTCCAGCGATTCATCGTCCGCCAGCGGCGTCGACAGTGGCGCTTCGAACGTATGCGTCTCGCCACTTTTTATGCGCGTATCAAACGCCTCTTCGGTGAGCGCCAGATTGGCGCGCCAGGCAATCACCTCGCGGGCGAGCGCCTTTCTGCTGCCGTCCTGCCTCACCCGTTCCAGGCGTAACGCGATCTCCGGCACCATGTAGGTGGGAAAATGATGACCGGCGCCGACATTTTTTACTGTCACTGTTACCTTGTTCGCATCGACCAGGAACGCCGTCTCCAGCGCCGAGGCGGTCATGGCCGGATCGTGGATGCCGCGCCACTGATGGCGCCGATCCGGCATGTGACAGTTCTGGCAGGTGCGGCCTTCGTCGGCATGGCGTGACTGTTGCCACTGGACCACGGTGTTCTCGCGCAGCTTGCCGTTCACCCGGGGTCCGTCCTCGGGAAACTGGTGACAGGCCGCGCAAAAACGGCTGTCCTCGAAGGCCGCCCTGGCGGTGAACCCGCCATGCGGACCCTGCTCGGGATCGATGTTCGGATCGCGCGGCGGCGGCCCCACGCGCTGGTGCTGACGTACATGGCAGGCGGCACAGGCCAGGCCCTGCCTGTGCAGATCGCGGGGAACATGCGCCGGCGGTGCCTCCTGCGGCGCACCGGCCCAGTCCAGTTCGGCCGCCACCAGCGCCGTCTGTTCGCTCATCGGGGCATGGCATTTCAAACAGCTCTGGCCCTGCTCGGGCGACATCAGGGCCAGTTGCCAGCGCAGGCCCGGCGAGAAGGTTTCGCTATGCAGGCTTTGCTGCCAGTCCGCATGCTGTTCGGCATGACATTGCGCGCAGCTTTGCGGATCCAGCGAGGCCTCCAGATCGCTGAAATCATGCGGCGGATCGCCCTGAAACGGAATGGGCCGTTCCCAGTGGTGCTCGAGAACGGTTTCCACATTCTCCTGCGGTGGCGCCATCCCGCCAAACCATAAAAATCCGGCCGCGATCGCGGCAATCAGAATCAGAAAAAGGCGTTTTGTCTGCACGTTGTTCTGTTCCCGCAAAAAAAATAGGCCCGTCAAAGACGGGCCTCTAATGGGAGGTTCATATATGTCGTACGGTCAAACTTGCCAACCGCGTTTTACCCACCACAGGGGTTCGGAGGCAGCGTGGCACCGCTGTCATCGTCGTCGCCGCCACTATCACCACTACCGGAGATCTTGTAGGCCCGATCGGCAAGGATGATGGCGTTGGTGTTATCGGCGTAGGGATCATCGATCCGACGGGGCTCCGTCAGGGACTGCTTGTTGTATTTGAAGAACGAGACACTGTTCTTGTCGGTCCGCCACGGGGAATCCCCCGGCAGGAGCTGATTACCGAACTTGTCATAGGCGTTGGACATGGTGTGCCACTCGACCATGGCGCCGTCGTAAAAGCGAGTGGGCAGGCCAAGGATGCCCACGGTGGCGAAACCGGTCACCATGGCCCGATAGGTGGTCTCGCAGTAGGTCCAGACCTCCTGGCCGTCCTGGTAGGCATTCCCGGAACCCAGGGCCCCGTTCAGATCCTGGAACTGGGCGCCATTGATGATGCCACCGTTCATGGCCGTCTCGAGTTCCGACTTCGAGCGCCAGGCGTAGGAGGGGTAGTAGCAATCCCCGTTAGCGGGATCGGCATCGCTATCATTAGTGCCATCGGCGTCGTCAGTCAAAGCATAGATGCTTTCGTCATTAGCATCCGTATCACCGGGGCAATCGCCGCTGAGATCCTGATAGCCATACAGGAACCGAGGTGTCTGCGACGCATCCGAAACGAGCAGATTCGCATAGTTGAGTTCCACGGCCCCGTTCGGATGGCCCTGAGCGGAACCGCCATTCTGGAAGGGATCCTCGGTCGCATTGTACTGCTCGATATTGCGCGCATCCCAGATGAAGACATCCCCGGAGGCATTGCTCGCCTCCTGGATCATCTCTTCCAGGGTCACCTGAAGGGCGGTATTGTCCTGCTCGAGTTCGCGGACACTGAAATCACCGGGCTGCGAGGGGAGGTCGCTGGCCGATGCGCCCATGTAGTTCTCGGCCATCACAGCTTGCGCCCCGCCATTGAGTACGGCGAGATGTTCCTTCTCCACGCCCCAGTAGCGCATGGTGTACCAGCCGCGCCCGAGCTTCATGGCCTGGAAGTTTCCGCCCTGCCCGACCGCGAAGACAATCATGTCCTCGGTGGGGTCGATCTGGCGGTCCTGCAGGAAGCCGTCGATGGTCGGACCATCCGCCACCATGCTGCGCGTCGTCAGCACCCCGTTGGAGCGATCCATGCGCAGGTCGTTGTGATCCACCGAGTAAACCCGCACCCCTCCGGCTTCATCGGGAGAAATATACGCCAGGTCGTTTGTCTCCTCGTAAGTCCCGTTCGAGTCGGTATCTTGGGTGTAACGCGCCATCCCGGGATGGATTTGCAGGATGACGAGGTCGCCACTGATCCCGCTGGGCCGGTTAGCCTCCCAGTCGTCGATCCAGCTCTCCAGCGTCGAGCCGGAAATCAGACCATTGACGTTGTTGTCGTAATTATCAGCGGATTCCTGGGCGATATCCGCCGCGGAATTCGTGGTGACATTATCGCTACTGTTGACTGAGTCTTCGTCGCTGTCAACACAACCGGCAAGGCCCATCGCGGCAACCAGTGCCAGACCTCTTATCAATATTTGCCAGCTGTTGAGTGTCTCATTGAGCTGTGCTTCTGTTTTTTTCATGATCTCATCCTCTCTCCTGAATGTCGGCCACTGTCTCAAGCCTGCTTCGTCAAAACTGTTTGCATGTAACGTGCCAGAACAACATTTCTCTTTTTTATCAATCTGTTAGCTTAAAAAGCCCGAACCGGGTACATTGCAGTTACGCAAACAGGCGATGGCCGGTGGTAAATTGCAATCAGCGCGGGGCGGGTTTGAGCACCACCGGCATGGCGCCGCTTTCGAGCGTATCCAGCACCCGTTCCAGCTCACTGTCCAGGTCAAACCGGGCACAGGTGAGCCCCTCATCCTGCAAGGCACGGTACAGCGTCTCGTCAAAATCCGGCTGACCGCCCGCCACGCTAATCAACATCACCTTGTTCTCGTTTTTCATACTATGTACACCACATTTGCCTGGTTGATCATCCCGGTCAGTTTCGCGGCCATGTTGGTGGCCAGCTCCGTCACCGGCACATCCGAAAAATCCAGGGCTTCGAGCTGCATCGCCACCTCGTCGTCATCCCGATCCAGCTCGCCCCAGACGGCCACATTCACCACGTCGTCAAGCAGGGTCAGCCCCGTGGCCATGCGCAACGCCTCACTCTTGCGATCCCGGGCAATGACCAGGATCTCTTTGGTCTCACTCATCTCATCTCCTTCAAAGAACAATCACCTGATCACTGTTTTTGACCAGCTCCGCATCCTGGTACTGGCCGCCGATGATGACCCGATCGGCCAGCCCGGCCTCGTGGGGATCCGCACCGGGATAGCGATCCACGGACAATTCGCACAGGGACACATGCGCCTCGCTGCCATCGAGAAACGCCCGAAAAGCCTCATCCCCGAGTAATTTCACCCCCGAGTCGGTCAAAAAACAGCGCAGTTGCCAGCCACGGGCCTGCGCGCCCTTGAGCAGGGCAATCGCCTGTTGCGCGAATTGTCCGTCTGTGACAACAACCCCCAGCCGCATCAGGCCGCCCCTTTGCGGATCTTCCAGACATAGGTGCCGGAATCCTCGTCGCGACTGAACAGATCATTACCTTCGGACTCGCACATCGCCATGATGGACTCCCCCGAGGAGGGATTGTCGAACTTCAGCGTCAGCACATCGCCGCCGTCCATCTTCTGCAGGGCCTTCTTGGTATACATTTGCGGATGCGGGCAGACATAGCCGGTCACATCCAGCAGGTAATCACCTTCATCGACTTTTTCAAATTTAATTGCCATGGTTACTTCCTTCCTCTTCCTTACGTCAATATTCGACGGACAGTTCGAGACTGTCCGCCGCTACAGCTTGTTACAATTCCAGGTCATCATTACGGGACATGCGATACATCAGCCACTTGTTAAAGGTCCGCACGCCGATGTAGCCGCCAATCACCATGCCGGCCAGGAAAAGCCAGCCCGTCAGATCGCCATTGGTGACCGCCGCGAAGAACGCGCCGACATTACAGCCCATGCCGATACGCGCGCCGATCCCCATGATGGCCCCGCCGACAATGGCGAAAATGGCCGTTTCCATATCCGGTATTTTCCATTTGAACTCGCGGCGCGCCAGGGCGAGCACGGCGGCCCCGAGGATAATGCCCGCTGACATAAGCAACGGCGCATTGATTTCCGGACTCGGCAGACCGTTATTCAGCCCGAAATAGACGTTATCCATGTTTTCAACGCCGGCCTTGTTGAGCACCCAGCCGCCCAGCTGGGCTTCCTGGGTGGTGATATACCAGTAACCCGGGTCAAAAACCGTACCCTGAATGGAAAGCCCGGAGGTATGCCCCATCTTCTCCAGCAGCTCGCCAAAATTGAAAATGCGATAGTGCTCCCGCAAGGAACCGGTGACCCACATATGCAAGCCGGCGAATACCCCCAGACCGATGCCGGCCAGGGCGGTATTTTTCGATGAGGTAATCATTGCCCAGATACCGCGCAGCTCGAAACCCATGCCCGGCGTATCCTGTTTGTGCCGGCGCAGATAGCCCTTGCGATAGGCAAAGATATAAAGCAATAAAACGAGTACCAGAACAGGAAGAATTGCGCTGAGGAAGGCGTTGCCGATAAACGCGTCAATCCACTGATTGCCGGAATCCAGCCATTGGCCGACCGTGCCGCCGGAAAGATCCCAGATATAGCCGGTCATGAACTGGTCAAACCAGCCGTCCGTTACCGACAGTTCCTGGGGCATGCCCTTGTCAGCGGCCGATTCCGCCCATGACTTCGGTGCAAAGGTATTGGACCAGGAACCGAGATCAACGAACAGGGCCTGGGAGAAGGAGATACTGGCCACCACCAGCATGGAACCGACATTGCCCTCGCCGCTCTTGTAGAGCGATCCGGAGGCACAACCCCCGGTAAAAATCATACCGAAGCCGAAAATCAGCCCGCCGATGATGATGTGCCAGCCCAGCGGGTGGGGATAAAAGGTACTGGTGCCGCTGACGGTCACCAGTGCCGCGGTCAGTGAAAAGAGCGCCGTGGCAATCATGATCCCGACCGCCATCCTCGGCACCTGCACGGCAAACAGATCCCGCACCGCGGAGGCCATGCAAAAACGGCCATATTGCAGCAGCAGACCGTAGATCAATCCGAACCACGCATAAACCAGCAGATAGATCCAGCGCGTATCAGCGGCTAACGCGATTGCCGAACCGATCGCCACCAGCGCCACGATGATAATTGACCAAATACTGCCACGATGCAGCAGCCCTTCTCCTGAATTTTCGATTTTTGTTGTTGCCGTTGCCGTGTGTTCGTTCATCGATCCCCCGCAGGATAATCCCGTTACTACTTGTTACTACTTACCTGGTCAGAATTACAAACCAGAACCACTTATCAAATTTGCTCTGCTGAAGCGTTCGCCAGGCGTTGTATGTAAACCCGCCAGACTCCCTCGTCACGTTCGGTTGCAAGGTATTCCCCGTCAGCCAGATTCATCATGGCCGAGATGGTCTCCGCGGCGGTCACGCTGTCGGTTACCAGTTCCACTACTTCACCCGGCTCGACCAGCGATAACGCCTTCAGCGTCAAAAGTTGCGGTTTGGGACAACCGTCTCCCAAACACTCCACCCGTTGGCGGACAACCAGCATTCGTCCATCTGTCAGTTCTACTTCACGCGACTGCTCGGTGATCTGCCGATTCTGTCGCCGCTTCGGGCGGTGGAATAAATTGAATAGCATCATCATGATGTTGACCTCCTCCCATACCCGCCGGCACATATAATGCAGGTTACATGCCAGGTGGGTAAGTTTTTGATATACAAGATATTTGTTGATGTTTTCGACTTTCGTCAAACTGCAAATTGCAATTTGGCGGCATAAGGCCTCCGGCATTGAGAATTTGCAATCCTGTTGTCGAGCCCGATCATTCGATCCGGGCCTGGCCGGGCGGCAAACGCTTCAGTTAGAGACCCTCCCCCTGCAGCGGGCATTTCACAACGCCCCATACTTTGCCCCTCACCAGGCAGGCCAGAACAATCAGGGAAGTTGGGCTATAGGAAATCACTCCGCTGCCGCTGTCAAGAAAGGCGGCCATTGCCACGGGAAAAACCGGGACAAACAGTCTGCCCGCAAGCAGCCGAACGAGAAGGAAGATCGCAAGAATGCGGGAACCCGCAAGCGGGACTGCCTACAAACGAGATAACGGCCTTGCCCGGGCCGTCAGCTTGCAGGCTTGTTTGTTTCAGCCGGTCTGTGGCGGATCGGTGAGTTAACGCACCAGCTGGTTGATTTCGAAAATCGGCAGGAGAATGGCCAGGACGATGGTGAGCACGACCAGCCCCATCACCAGTATCAGGGCCGGTTCGAAGATGCCGAGGATCATGCCGGTGCTCATCTCCAGTTCCTGTTCCTGACTTTCGGCGGCCCGTTCGAGCATGGTGTCGAGATTACCGCTGGCCTCGCCACTGGCGATCAGATGCACGGTCATCGGCGGGAAGTAACCACTACGCTCCAGGGCACGGGCCAGTGATCCACCTTCGCGTACTTCCCGGGCGGCGGCGGAAACGGCCTCGTACATGGCGACATTATTGACCACCTCCCCCGCGATACGCAGCGCTTCGAGAATCGGCACCCCGGAGGCGGAGACAATCGACAGGGTCCGGGCAAAGCGGGCGCTGTTACTGCCGCGCACCAGGTTCCCCACGACAGGCAAACGCAGCAGCAAGCGGTGCCATTTGTGCCGGGGTTCCGGACGACGCAGCAGGCGCGCCAGTAAAAATCCCCCGACGACAAGCACCCCGGCAATGGTCAGCCCGCTGGATTGCACGATCTCGCTAACGGCGATCAGGCCCACGGTCAGCGCCGGCAGCTCCTGGTTAATATTCTCAAACACCTGTACCACTTCGGGAACCACATAGCCCAGCAAGGCGACGGTCACCAGCACCGCCATGACGGTCAGGATGGCCGGATAGAACAGCGCCAGCTGGACTTTCTGGCGCATCTGTTGCCGTTTTTCGGTGTAATCGGCCAGACGCTCCAGCACCACATCCAGATGACCGGACTGCTCGCCGGCGGCCACCGAGGCGCGGTAGATATCGGGGAAAACATGGGTAAATTCGCCCAATGCGCCGGCCAGATCATGGCCTTCGGTAATGCGGGTGCGTACCGCGACCAGCACACTCTGCAAGCGCGGTTGTGAAGTCTGGCGGGCGACGGTGCGCAGGACTTCCTCCAGCGGCAGTCCGGAACGCACCAGCGTGGCCATCTGCCGGGTCATCAGGGCCAGATCGCCGGCGCGCACCCCGCGGCGGGGTAGCAGGCGAACCTTTTCCTGGCGTTCATCCGCCGTCACTTCCGCCACGCTCAGCGGCGTCAGCCCCTCTTCTCTTAACCGCGAACGGATCTGGCGGGCACTGTCTCCCTCGATGACGCCCTTGCGGGTGCGCCCGTCACCCTCCAGCGCCTGATATTCGAATGCCGGCATGGAAACAGATCCTAATTCGCCGGACGCGGCGGCGCATAAACCCGATCGGCCCCCTGGCGTCCCGGCGGGCCGACGCGATCCTCAAAGTCCGGTGGCAGGGTCATAAATTCGGCGGAGGAACGCAGCACCGGGATCATTTCATCGTCCAGAAAAGCCAGCCCACGCTCGCGGCTGGCGAGCTGCTGGGCGCGAATCAACTGGTATTTGGCGCTGCTGATCTCGCGCGTGTCATCCCGATCCTGAATAATACGTGGCCGCAAAAAGACCATCAGATTGCGTTTTAGCACAGTAGAGCGGTCGTAACGAAACAGCCAGCCCAGCCCCGGTATGCTGCCCAGCCCGGGAACCCGCTGGTTACGCGTAGCCGCCTCTTCGGAGGTCAGCCCGCCGAGGACGATGATCTGCCCATCATCCACCATCGCGGTGGTCTTGATGCTGCGCTTGTTGGTGATCAGATCTTGCGCCCCTGCCAGTGATTCGGCAACCGAGGAAACCTCCTGTTCGATATTCAATTTGATGGCATCGCCCTCGTTAATCTGTGGCCGGATGAGCAACTTGATACCGACATCCTGGCGCTGTATTGAATTAAACGCCTGGCCGGAATCCTCGATCGCGCGGCCGGTGACGAAGGGGATATTCTGTCCCACCACGATCTCGGCCTCTTCGTTGTCCATGGTCATCACCGACGGGGTCGAAAGCACGTTGGTGCCCGTATCCGCCAGCAGGGCCCGCAACAGGGCGCCGATCTCGCCTTGCGAATCGGCGGCCCCGACGGTTGCACCGTCAACATTCGGAATACCCCCGGCCTCCACCGCCGCGCCGATATTGGCCAAAGAGCCGGCACCCGCTACGCCAAAGTTCAACATACCCACGGCATCATCCCCCAGGGCACCCCACTGAACGCCAAACTCCTGCAGACGTTCCATGGAAACCTCGGCGATGATCGCTTCCACCAGTACCTGGGCCCGACGAATATCCAGGCGTTTGATCACCGAGCGCAGATCGTCCACCACGCCCGACGGACCGCTGATAACCAGCGCATTGGTACTTTTGTGCGCCTGGATACTGACCTCTCCCTCGGCGGATGACACCCGGCGCGAAGCGGCAGTGTCTTTACCACCGCCGGCCGCGCTTCCCGAACTACTTCCGATTTGCTGCGACACGACACCCTGCAGGACGGGGACCATCTCCTCGGCATCGGTATAGCGCAGATAAACCACCGCAATGCCTTCGTCTTCAATACCTTTTTCATCCAACCGCCGAATCAGGGAACGCACCGAGGAGCGCCGCGCCGGATCGCCACCGATGAGTATACGATTGGCGCGTTCATCGGCTACCAGCAGCAGGCGACGTCCATTGCGCTCCTCGTTTTCAACGGACTCCACCATGCGCACCACTTCGGCCGCCGAGGCATGTTCCAGTTCCACCACTTCCGTGACACCGGTTGTATCGCGATCAATCTGCCGGATGAGCTTGCGAACCCGCTCGACGATACCGGCGGAATCGGAAATGATCAGATGGTTATTATCTCCATAGGCGGCGAGATGGCCGTCCTTGGTCAACAGCGGTCTTAACACCGGAACCAGTTTGGCCGCCTCAACATACTCGGTTGCCAGCACCCGGGTGACGAACTCGTAACCCCTGCCGGCATCCTCGCCGCGTTCCAGCACCTCGGTTTGATCCCCGCGCGCCAGACTCATCGGCATGATCCGATCCCCGCCCTCGCCCGACACGACCGTGTAGCCGTGAAGCTGCAAGGCGGAAAGAAACACTTCATAGAGCTGATGTTGGTCCACCGGATGCTGGGAAATGATGGTCAGCTTACCCTTGACCCGGGGGTCGATGATAAAATTGCGCCCGGTCTGCTCGGAGACCAGCGCAATCACGGAGCGAATATCCGCCTCTTCGAAATTCAGTGTAATCTTGCCAGCGGAGGCGTCACGGCTCTGGGCCGGCACCAATCCCGGCGCCGAAAGCACCGATACCAGCAAACAAAGCGCTACACGGCGCAGCCAGATATGATATTTTTGTATTTGCATACATCCTCGCCCGAGGGGAATCATTAAAATTATGATAAAAATCGCCTACCAACGTATCACTTGCAACCTCATCGCTATTATCGCACTGGCGGCGCTCTCATCCGGCTGCACCGTGTTCGGGGGAAACCAGCGGCAACACGACGAGGCTGCGGCACTTTACCAGCAGGCGATGACCGCTCGCGAGGACGGACAACTCGAGGCCTCGCTGGCTCACCTGGATACCCTGTTGTCCGATTATCCGAATACACCGCAAGGTCAACAGGCCATGCTGGAAAAAGCCTACACCCATTACCACCTGAAAAACTACCATCTTACCATTGAACAGACCAGTATCTGGCTTAAACAGGGCAGCGAGGCCGATACCCCGGAGCGGGCCTATGCCCGTTTTCTGCGCGCCGAAGCCGCCCGGGCGCTCTGGAATGCAGACACTTCCTCCCCCCGAAAGACTTCATTGGCCCGCCAGGCCTTCGCCTATTATCGCAAGGTGGTGGAACACCATCCCGAAAGTAAAGAAGTAAAAAGCGCGTTTCAACGCATGCAACAGCTGCGTCGGGATCTGGCCGCCGAGGAATTACGCCGCGCCCGCGACGATATGCAAGCCGGCGATTTTGCCACCGCCGCCGAGCGCGCCGCCTGGGTGGCCGAGCAGTACCGGGGTGTCCGCCACGCCGCGGATGCCCTGGCGCTCCAGGCCGAAGCACTGGAAAACCTGAATCGGGATCGTGAAGCCGCGGCGACCTTGAGAATGTTGCAAATTCTCTATCCGGATCATCCCGCCGTGGAATGATGACGCCATTTCAAAAGCTCGCTGTTCATTCTGGTAGAAAAAAAAATACCGGCGTTGCGCTGATCACCGCCCTGTTGATCGTCTCTCTGGCCACGGTGACCACTGTCTCGCTGACCGCCAGCCATCAACTGGACCTGCGCCGCTCCCTGACCACGTACAATCTCGGTCAGGCCCAGCTGTATGGCCGCAGTATCGAAGCGCTGGCCAGCGAACTCATTATTACCTTACGCAACGATGCCGAACTCGCCGAGGAGCTGACCCGAACCTGTCAAACCCCGCCGTTACAACTGGAAATGGGCGGCTTTCAAATTCAGGCCCGCCTCAAGGATCTGCATTGCCGCCTTAATCTCAATAATCTGCTGGATCCTGAAGATAAGGCAACGGAGGCCGGCTTTATTCGCCTGGTCGATGCGCTTAACCGGCGTCATAGCGACATGGCGCTGGAACCCCGGGCGATTATCAGCGCACTGCGTGACTGGGCAAATCCCGAGGTCGACGATGACTGGTACACGCGCCAATCGCCGCCTTATCGATCCGCCAATCAACCGCTGTTCTCGACCAGTGAGTTGCTGCTGATCCGCGGCATGAACCCGACCGCCTACCGGTATCTGGAACCGTATGTGACAGCGCTGCCCGAAAGCGGCACCGCGCTTAATGAAACCTCGCTGCCGCCCCTGCTGCGCGATGCCTACGAATTCCCTCCGCAAGAGGAAATGGATAGCGAAAAACAGGGGGCCTGGGGCCGTTACATCGAGCTGGCCATTACCATCCGACAGGACACGTTCCTCTACAGCCAGTGCGCGGTGATCGACGGCGACCGGGGAACGGTACTGCAACGCTATCAGCAACCCTGTCCGCGATCCCCGACGTCCGATTTGGCCACAGCCCGGTAATGTGGGGTACACTCGGTCTTATCGAGAGCAGGACAACGATCATGCCAGAACAGCTCATTCTCCATCTGCCCGCCGCTTCTGATGGCTCATACGAATATGCCGTTATCAATGCCCGGGGGGAACTGGAACACCAGGCGCGCAGCGGCAGCGACAATCTGCAGCAGGTCCTCGCCGGCCGTCGTTGTTACGTCGTGGTGCCGGGAACGGATGTGCTGATCACGCGAGTCAATCTGCCGACCCGGCGCCGCGATCGCATCGCCCAGGCCTTGCCCTATACTCTGGAAGATCGACTCATTGGAGACATCAATGATTTCCACTTTGCCAGCAGCCTGACGACGAAAGGCCCGGGCCTGACCGCGGCGGTCGTGGATCATGAACGAATGCGAACCTGGGAGCAGGCGCTGGAACAACTGGCGATCACCCCGCTCGCCCTGATCCCGGAAAACGGTATTCTTCCGCTGGATACGCAACAGTGGTACATCCTGGCCGATGAGCAGCGGGTCTTGTTGCAACTGGGTAACGGCAGTTACACCCTGGAGCCGGACGCCGCACTACTGACCCTGGAAGCCGCACTGCAGGAAATGGACGACGACGATCTCCCCGCTGACCTGGAAATCGAAGCGCCGCAGACACTGATAACCCGTTTACAGTCGGTGCTGGCCGCCCATCCCGAAATCGAAGACAACATCGCCATTAACACCACCACCAGCGACGTGTCGCTGTTACCAC
The DNA here is from genome assembly GCF_034521165.1 of Thiohalophilus sp. Lineage (NCBI taxonomy): Bacteria > Pseudomonadati > Pseudomonadota > Gammaproteobacteria > Thiohalomonadales > Thiohalophilaceae > Thiohalophilus > Thiohalophilus sp. Next base: position 132,007 of record NZ_JAXHMV010000001.1, on the reverse strand, counting down.
GACTGGCCTCGCGCCTGAACGAACGCCAGGTCGTGAACCTTTTGCAGGGCGCGTATGCCCGTCAGGCTCGCTGGGACTGGGTCTGGCGTCCCCTGCGGCCGGCCGCGGCGCTGTTGATCGTGTGGCTGCTGGCCCAGTACAGCGTGCAATTTGCCCAGACACAACGTTTGCAGGCCGAACGGGATCAACGGCAAACAGCGATCGAAACCATTTATCGAGACACGTTCCCCGACAGCCGGGTGGTCAACCCGCGGGTGCAAATGCGTCAACACCTGGCCGCCCTGGAATCGACCCCGGAGGAAACTGACAGCCCGCGCCTGAGCAATCTGCTGGCGCTGGCCGGGCCGGCACTGGCGGGCGATGACACGCAATTGCGTTCCCTGCGTCTGCGTGACGACCGGCTGGAGGTGGACCTGAGCGCGCCCTCGATCGAATCGCTGGAACGGATCCGTGAAAAACTGGCCGCCTACGAAGGTCTGGCTGTCGAATTACGCTCGGCCAGCACACGGGGTAACCGGGCGGATGGCCGCTTGCTGATCCGCGGGGAGGCGACATGAACCTGCGCGCGCAAATTGATCAGCAACTGGCGCCACTGAAACAGCAAATCACGCTCTGGTGGCAGGCACGCAACATCCGCGAGCGCTGGATTCTTGCCGTCGGCGGCACACTGGCCGTGATCGTGTTTGCCTATGTCGGGCTCTGGGAGCCGCTGGTAAAACAACGCGCCGCCCTGGAACAGGAACTGGTCGAACTGCGCGAAACCCATGCCTGGATGAAACAGGCCGCCGCCACGATCCGTGCCCGCACCGATCAGTCGGGCACGCTTGCCGCCACCGATGATCGGTCGTTGATCGGTCTGGTTGACCGCAGTGCGCGCAATGCCGGCATGGGTGAACAACTCAACCGGGTTCAGCCGCAGGGGGATTATGGCGTGCAGATCTGGTTCGAACGGGTCGCCTTCGATCGATTGATAACCTGGATCGATGAACTGGAACAAAGCAGCGGCGCACGTGTCACTGCCTTGCAAGTCGAGGCCACCGGTGCCAGCGGGCTGGTGGATGTGCGGCTGAACCTGGAGATGGCCCAATGAGCCGGCTGCGCTCCCGCCTGGCACGCATTCCCTGGTCAGTATTTGGTTGGCTGGGGCTCGGCCTGCTGTTTTATCTGATTTTTCTGCTCGCCCGCTGGCCGGCTAACCATGCCTGGCAACAGATCGACGATCGGGGGATGTTGCCGCCCCGGCTACAGGTCAACACGGTGGCCGGCACCATCTGGCACGGCGAATTACAACAGCTGAATGTCGCGGGCATGGCGATAAACCGGGTACGTTGGCAGGTACGTTTTGGCACCCTGCTTGGTGGCCGGCTTGGAGTGGATATTGACGCCGCCACCGAAGGCGGATTTCTGCGCGGGCGAATCCATCTCTCGCCAATGCGCCTGGGCGCCGAAAAGATCAGCGGGCGGCTCCCGGCCAAACGGCTTGAGCCGATCATTGCCCGCTACAGCCCCATGCCGACGCAAGTGGACGGCCAGCTTGCTCTGGCTGTGGAAAATCTGGCGATAAATCATGACGGCACCGTCCAGCGTCTCGACGGCCGCCTCGCCTGGCAACAGGGCCGCGTTGAGGTCGATAACACGGTGTTTGAACTGGGCGGTCTGATGAGCGACCTGCAGGCCAACGACGGTATCATCCACGGCAAGTTGAGTGATGATGGCGGGCCCCTGGCGCTCGACGGCCAGTGGCAGCTGCGCCCCAACGGCCACTATCGGCTGGATGCCCAACCCCGTGCCCGCGATCAGGCCAGCGATGCCTTGCGTAACGCGCTGGCCCCACTGGGCAATCGCCTCCAACTGGAAGGCCGCCTGAAGTAACCCGCTTGCAATGCATACGTCAACCGATGACACTAATCATCTGAAAACTGTTACAGGTCAATACGATATTCAATCCCAACCAATGAAGCTGACATGACAAAACGATCCCAGCGTGGTTTCACGCTTATTGAAATTATGGTGGTGGTGGTGATTCTCGGTATCCTCGCGGGTATCGTCGTCCCGCGCATCATGGACCGTCCGGACAGCGCCCGGGTCAATGCCGCGGCCCAGGACATTCGGGCCATCGAGTCGGCACTGAATCTCTATCGTCTGGACAACAGCGTCTATCCTTCCACGGATCAGGGGCTGGAGGCGCTGGTGGAAGAACCCGGCGGCCAGCCCGAACCGCGCAACTGGCAGGGCTATCTGGACAAGGTACCGCGCGATCCGTGGGGCACCCCCTACCAGTATCTCCATCCCGGGCAACATGCCGAATTCGATCTCTACAGTCTCGGCGCCGACGGCAAGCCGGGAGGCGAAGGCGTCAATGCGGATATTGGCAACTGGAATCTGGACTGACCGCCGCCAACACGGTTTCACCCTGCTGGAACTGCTGGTTGTTATCGCCATCATGACCATTCTCGCCGGTCTGGTGGTTCTCTCGATCGATGTCTCGGACCCGAACCGCACGCTGCGCGAACGCGGCGAACGCCTGGTGGCGCTGATCAATCTGGCCCACCATGAGGTGATGCTCGGCGCGCCTCCCGTCGGTATCGCCTTTACCGCCGAGGGTTATCACTTTCAACGCCAGCAGCTGATTAACAACGAGGTGCTGGAGTGGCGCGACATTCCCGACGACCGCACCCTGCGGCCGCGCTCCCTGCGCGACGCCGGGCTGGAGCTGGAACTGCGGGTGGAAGGCCGGCCCGTCAAGCTGGAATGGGCCCCGGAACATCCCTCGCCCAATATATTTCTGGAGCAAGACGGCACCCTCACTCCCTTTGAGCTGGTGCTGCGGGATCGCGACCAGCCCGACCGCCAGCTGCGACTGATTGGCGAGATGAACGGCCGCCTCACACTGGAACAGGAGCGGGGTTAACCATGACGGGCAGCACGCAACGCGGTTTTACCCTGCTGGAAGTCCTGGTGGCCGTCGCCGTGCTGGCCATCGCCCTGGCGGCGGCCATCCGTGTGGGCAGCCAGACCGCGATCAATACCGTTGAATTGCGCGAGCGAACCTACGCCGGCTGGGTGGCCGACAACGTCCTGGCCCGGATCGAGGCGGGAATTGAACCCCTTTCGGGCCCGGGGAAACGGCGCGGTAAAACGGAACTGGGCGACCAGGCGTGGGAGTGGCAACTCACTGCCGAAACCGCCGAGCCACCGCTGCCCATGGCGATCAACCTGCCCGGGCTGCTGCGTCTGGACGTGGCGGTCTATCGCGCCGGCGCGGGTGACGAGCGGGCCGTGGTAAGACGCGAAATCTGGCATAGCCTGCCACGCGCCGAGACCGCGAATGAAAATGCAGAAGAGGGAGCGGCGCAGTGATCCGCCCCGTTCGAACAACCGGTTTTACCCTGCTGGAACTGCTGGTCGCGCTGTCCATCTTTGCCCTGGTCTCGACCATGGCTTACGGCGGCTTGCAGGTGGTCCTGGAAAACCGCAGCCGCGTCATCGCCGAAGGGGAGCGGCTGGGCGAGCTGCAACTGGCCATAGGGGTCATCGAACGCGATCTCTTGCAACTGGCCCAGCGCCACTGGCGCGATCCGTGGGGTGAGACGCACCCGCCGCTCAGCTACGATCTGCTGGATATGGACCCGCGTCTGGAACTGGTGACCAGCGGCGGACGCCCGGGCCCGCAACGCAGCCGGCTGACCCGAATCGGTTATCAACTCGAGGACGGCGTACTCTACCGGCTGATCTGGAGCCACCTTGACGGCAGCCCACAGGAGCCGACCTATCGAACCCGCCTGGCCGGTGATACCGAAGAGCCCCGCCGCCGATTCGAGGCACTGGAGTTCGAGTTCTATTATCGCGAACGCGGTGTCGCGGACCCGGCTGCCACGCTGACCACCGACAGCTGGCCGCTGAGGGGGCAACAGAGGATCAATCCCGAGTTACTGGCCGTCGAGTTGACGCTGGAACTGGCCCGGGGCGGTACGATTCAGCGCCTGTTTGCCATGCCATTGCAACCCCGGACTCGACGGCAAGCCTCCGCCGATGGACAATAGCCCCATGAACATGCTTAACGAACGTCTCAGCAGTCTGGCTACGCCACAGACCGGTGCCCCGTATGTGCGCCGTCTTGCCACCCTGCTCAAGGCCCTGGCCGTGGTCCTGCTGGCGTCAACCGCGGCCCAACTGACCTGGTTTTTTCTGGCCGATCCGCCCGTGCCGCTCAAAAGCGCCGGCGTCGCCACCCCGGTCGATGCAACAAAAACCAAAGCCTTTGACGGCAACTCCCTGCAAAGCACGAAAACCAGTCTCTCGGATCTGGCGACGATCCACCTGTTCGGGACACCGCCCGCCACGCAGCCGCGTCAATCGACAGTCCCCACCGATGCACCCAAAACCCGCCTCAACTTGCGCCTGACCGGGATCCTGGCCATCGGCGGAGACGGCCAGGGGGTTGCCATCATCGCCCGGGGCAACGATCAGCGAGTCTATACCACCGGCGCGAATCTGCCCGGCAACGCGATACTCAAATACGTTCATCGGGATCGGGTCATCCTCTCGCGTGCCGGGCGCTTCGAGATGCTCCCCCTGGCACGCGACAAACTGGATATATCCCAAACGGATGCCGGGGTCCAGGCGGCATCGCCGGGTGAATTTCCGGTCAACAGTTCAGCGCGCGAACCTGAACCCGTCGAAACCGAACAAAGCCACATCCCACGCAATGAACTGACCCAATTGCGTGAAGAGCTGAATAACAATCCCCGGCGGCTTGCCGACCTGATCCAGTTCACGCCGATCATGAGCGGGGACGGAATTCGTGGCTTTCGTATTCAGCCGCGATCTGCAGGGCGGGACTATTTCCAGCGCGCCGGGCTCGAAGAAAATGACATTGTCACGGCAATCAACGGTATCCCGGTCAGCGACATGCAACAGATGAGCGGACTGATCAATCAACTGGAAACGGTTCGCGAACTGCGCCTGCAGGTGGAACGCGGCGGACGCGAACAACAACTGGTAGTAGGCATTGACTGACCATGGCTGACAATCTCGCTCCAAATTCCATATCCTATTCCTTTGCCCGACAGCACGGGCTGGTACCGCTGCCCAACGATGCTTCAGAAGGCAATAACACGGAGGAAACCGCCGGCCCGGTTCGTGTTGCCTGCCGTGCCGATGTCCATCCCGGCGCGATCGCCGAGCTGCGCCGTCATATGGGCCAGCCGTTGATGCTGGAGTCGGTCAGCACGGAGGATTTCGAAACCCTGCTGCGCAATCTGTATGAACGTACCTCCGGCGAAGCCGCCTATGCCATCGCCGGCATGGATGAAGGGATCGATCTGGCCCGTGTTGCCAGTGAACTGGGTGAGCCCACCGATCTGATGGAATCCGAGGATGACGCCCCGATTATCCGGCTCATTAATGCGTTGCTGACCGAGGCGATCCACGAGGACGCCTCCGACATTCACATCGAAACATACGAAAACCGCCTGGTGGTACGGTTTCGGGTGGATGGCGTACTGCGCGAGGTTCTGCAACCGCCGGCCGGACTCGCGCCCCTGCTCACCTCGCGCATCAAGGTCATGGCCCGGCTGGATATCGCGGAAAAACGTCTGCCCCAGGACGGCCGCATCTCCCTGCGGCTGGCCGGACGGCCGGTGGATGTGCGCGTCTCCACCCTGCCGACCGGCCAGGGGGAACGGGTGGTGATGCGTCTGCTGGACAAACAGGCCGGGCGCCTCGATCTGACCCATCTTGGCATGCAATCCGGCGATCTCGATCGCCTGGAGCGGGTCATTCACCACCCCCACGGCATTTTGCTGGTCACCGGTCCCACCGGCTCGGGGAAAACCACCACCCTGTATGCCGCCCTGGCCGCGATTAATGATCGCCAGCGCAACATCATGACGGTCGAGGATCCGATCGAATACTATCTGGACGGCATTAACCAGACCCAGGTAAATCAGAAGGTCGACATGACTTTCGCCCGCGGTCTGCGCGCGATCCTGCGCCAGGACCCGGATGTGGTGATGGTCGGCGAAATCCGGGATGTGGAGACCATGGAGATCGCCATCCAGGCCTCCCTGACCGGTCACCTGGTCCTTTCCACCCTGCACACCAATACCGCGATCGGCGTTGTCACCCGTCTGCGCGATATGGGGATCGAGCCCTTCCTGCTGGCCTCCAGCCTGGTCGGGGTCATGGCCCAGCGGCTGGTGCGCGTGCTCTGTGCGCACTGCAAATCCCCGTTCGAGGTCGGGCCGATCGACATGAAACATATGGGACTGGATCCCGCCACTGATAGCGCGCCGACACTCTATCAGGCAGTCGGTTGCGAAGCCTGCAACGGACTCGGCTACCGGGGCCGCACCGGTATCTACGAAGTCATCGAGGTCGACAACACTTTGCGCCAGATGATCCACGACGGCAAGGGAGAACAGGCCATGGAACGGTATGTGCGCAAGCAGGCCACCTCGATTCACGCAGACGGACTACGCCGGGTACTGGCCGGTGATACGACTCTGGAAGAGGTCTTGCGGGTCACCCAGGAAGCCGAGATTCAGGAAGACTGAATAAAAGTTCCGAATATCCGATCCCCCCTGCAGGATGGAACAAGCGAAGCGGTTCCACCTGAACCCCGGAAAAACCTGGATGCGTCGCGTTGCTCCTTGATCCAGGCTACCGGGTCAATGAACTGGTATTCGGATCACCTGTTCAGACACCGTTAAAGAAACTAACGGCCGCACCGGTTTTGATTTTTTAATCCAGTACGTGCGAAACCAGCCCGTCGGCCAGCTTGGGTTCGAACCAGGTGGATTTGGGCGGCATCACCTCTTCGGCGTCGGCCACCGCCATCAGTTCGGACAGGGCGGTCGGATAGAGGGCAATGGCCACCTGCATTTCACCGCTGTCGACCCGTTTTTCCAGCTCGTCCAGACCGCGTATGCCACCGACAAAGTCGATGCGCTTGTCGCGACGCGGATCGTCGATCCCCAGTACCGGCTCGATCAGGTTGTTTTGTAACAGACTGACATCAAGACGCCCCACCGGGTCCTGCTCCGGTATCTGTGCCGGCTTGATCGTCAGACGGTACCACTGTCCGGACAGGTACATACCGAACTCACCGGAACGGGCGGGTTTGACCTGCTGGTCACTGGTTTGCACGTCAAACCGCTCCTCCAGCCGTTGCAAAAACTCCGCCGGCTCCAGGCCGTTGAGATCCCGCACCACCCGGTTATAGTCCAGGATGTTCATCTGATTGTCCGGAAAAATGACCGACAGGAAATAGTCGTGACTGGCCTCGCCAACCTCACGTGCGCCGCTATTGCGCATTTCGGCCACGCGCGAGGCCGCCGCCGAACGATGATGACCGTCGGCGATATACAGACAGTCCATTGCCTCAAAGGTATCGGTGATAAGGTCAATATCCTTTTGCTCCGTAATGCGCCAGAGTATATGACGCACACCGTCATCGGCAGTAAGATCATAAAGCGGCGTGGACTGGCTGACTCTGTCGGTGAGCGAATCGATGGTGGTGTTATGCCGATAGGTCAAAAATACCGGCCCGGTCTGGGCATTCAACGCGTCAATTTGCCTGACCCGATCGGCCTCCTTGTCCGGTCGGGTGTATTCATGCTTGCGAATCCGGTTGCGATCATATTCGGCCACCGAGGCGACCGCCACCAGGCCGGTCTGAATATGGTCGTTCATCTGTAACTGATACAGGTAATAACACGCCTGCGGCTCCCGCATGAGTACGCCTTTGTTTATCAGATTTTGCAAATTCTCGGCGCCCTGATTGTAGACCTGTTCGGAATAGGGATCCGTCCCTTCGGGCAGATCAATCTCCGGCTTGGAAATGTGCAAAAAACTGTAAGGCCGACCCCGGGCTTTTTCTCTGGCTTCTTCCGTATTTAATACATCATAGGGCGGGGCAATGACATCATCGGCGTGTTCCGGTACCGGCCGCAGGCCGGCAAACGGGCGAATTAAAGACATACGAACTCCTCGGCTTTTCTGGTTTATTATTCATTCATGTCGGCGTCTGAGCCGAGAGCTTATCCTGACACTGGTCATTTAGCCGACGCAAGGCCGCCATTCGCTCAAACAGCATGGGATGGCTGTTAAACAACTGCATAAAACGGAATTTAAGTCGCCCGGACAGACCAAACGCCGCCAGTTGCCTGCCCTGCCCGGATTGCATCATGGTATCCAGATAACGCAGGGCCGCGCGCATTTGCCTGTGACCGACCAGTTCAGCGGCCTGTCGATCGGCCCGGTATTCGCAATGCCGGCTGAAACGCATAATCAGCAAGCTGGCCAGCCAGCCGCCCGCCAGCTGTAACACCACTACAGTAATCCAGTAAACCGCACCGCCGGCAAGATAGCCGGGCCAGAGTCTCCGCGCCAGTGCATCGAGCATTCTGGCCGGTAACTCGATGAAAACCGTCAGCACACCTTGCAACAGGGCCAGTACCTGTACATCGCCATTGGCAATATGACTGATCTCATGCGCCAGAACCGACTCCAGCTCCCGCGGCGTCAATCCGTGCACCAGCCCTTCGCTCAGGACGATGGTTGCCTTGTGACGGCGCAGCCCCAGGGCAAAGGCATTAAACTCACGGGAAGGATAGATGGCGATACGCGGCGGGCTGATTCCGCGTCGCAGCGCCAGACGGAACGAGGTGGTATGCAACCACTGTTCCAGACCGCCGAGCGGTTGTTGCAGATGACGGGCCTTGAGAATTTGCCGGCAGTAAAGCCGGGCAGCAAACAGACAGATCAGCCCCGCGGCGAAGACCAGTGCGGCCAACAATCCCGGCACCGATAGCGGGACCGGCGCCCAGTCCTGCGTGTACAGTAACCCCAGCCACGGCAGACCACCGAGCAACAGCGCCATGGCGCTCGTCGCCAGCATGACGGATGACTTGAGCCAGCCCGTCATGGCCTTAACCCTGCCCATCTCTGTACGACCCTTTTCAAGCCTTTATTGCTCCTTCCCGGTATTTTATGACACAGATCACAAAATTGTCGGACGGGCGCCGGATTCCTCATGCGTAGGCGCAGCCCGGTCGATTATGCTTTAATATATAGGGGATTATACCTCACTGGGAAGCACCAGACTCACCAAATCGGAGGAACATCCGGCGGCGTCAGCCAGCCAATCTGCCCCCTTGCGCGCAGGGCAAAGGCCTGACCACCCGGATAACAGGAAACTATGGCTTCACCCCCGGCACAACGCAGCATCATTCATCGCATCAAACACTGGCGGGCGCGGATCGGCTTTCGCCTGCGCCGGCTCATTCACAATCGACTGCCGGAATACTTCCCCATTGCCTATAAACTGTCGCTGATTATTACCCTGCTTATCAGCGGCGGGATGATTCTGCTTGGCCTGGTTATCGTAACCAATCAGACCGAATTACTGCGCGGCCAGATGGATGAGTTTGGTCAGACCATGGTCAACCAGGTCGCCGAATCGTCAAAGGAACTGGTCCTGTCGGACGACACGCTGAGCCTGATGGTCGTCATCAGCAACCTGGGCACGAACGAAAATGTGCTCGGCGCAGCCATTTATTCCGACAATGGCGAAGTTCTGGCCTCGTCCGGCGCCAATCCCTCCGGTGACATTATCAACCTCTACGGCGAATCAACCCGGATTGGCAATAACAGCTACAGTGTACCCTGGCAGTCATCCAGCGATGCCGGTACCTACACCAGCGCGGTGGCTTTTATGACGCCCATTCGTTTTCAGGGCGTTATCGCCGGCCATGCCCTGGTCAGTTTCAGTGAAGAGGCGCTGAACAAATCGATTCAGCATACTATCAGTGCGATTGCCGCCGCGACCATTCTTATGATCATCCTCGGTATTATTATTGCCTTTATAATGGGGGATCGCCTGTCCCGTCCGATACATCAGCTAATGAACGCCAGCAAAGCAATTGGCAGCGGCAACTACGGCTATCGTATTCAGGAACGGCGTAACGATGAAATCGGTTATCTGACCTCGGCCTTCAATGACATGGCAAAGGGCCTGTTGGAAAAAACCCAGGTGGAAAATGCGTTTTCACGCTACGTCTCGCCCAATGTTGCCAAACAGATCCTCTCCAATCTTGACTCGGTTCATCTGGGTGGAAAACATATGCAAGGCAGCGTTTTGTTTGCCGATATTGTCGGCTTCACCAGTATGTCCGAAAAACTGCCGCCGGATGAAGTCGCTGACCTGCTCAATGAATACTTCTCGTATATTTCCATGGTCAGTCAGCTTTATCGCGGGACAATCGACAAATACATGGGTGATTGCGCGATGATCGTGTTCGGCATTCCGGACAACGATGAAGAACACAAATTTAATGCCATCGCCTGCGCCGTCATGATTCAGCGCCTGGTTGAAACCCTGAATGCCCGACGGATACGGGACGGAAAATACCCTGTTTACTTCCGCATCGGGGTCAATAGCGGAGTCATGCTTGCCGGAAACATGGGCTCTCCCGAACGCATGCAATACACTGTCGTGGGTGAGGCCGTTAACCTGGCCTCCCGACTTCACACGGTTGCCGAAAAAGGGCAGATTGTCATCACCGAACCTTTCTACAAAGACAGCGACATTAACTGGCGCGTACTCGCCCAGAAGCACAAATCCATTCACCTGCGCGGTATTGCCGAACCAGTGTCCACCTATATCGTCAATGATATCACGCAAACTTACCGGGCCACCATGGACGCCCAGTTGCATGAAATTCTCTCGGGCAAAAGTGTTGCATGAATTTCCTTCGTCTCTTTGTAGTTTTCAGCCTCGCCCTTTCTTTCACGGGCTGTGCCTACCTGCACTCCTTTGATTCCAATCTGCCGGAAAAAGTCGATCAGTGGATTGAAGAGGAACAATATGGCAGAGCCCTGGATACCCTGGAACATGTCCGTGAGGATAACCGTAATTACGCCCTGTTGATGAAACAAAAGGCACGGATCCTGTCACTGGCGGCCAAACTGGAAAAAGAGACTATTGCCCGTTCGCGGCAGCTCGTTGCCAGAAACGAATGGTATAACGCCTCTCAACTCTATCAGGAAGCACTGCATAAATACCCGGATAGTAAAGCGCTACGCAAAGCGCATGAGGATTTTATCGAACAACGCCAGGTATATCTGGCTGCCCTTGAGACCCGGCTTTTGATCAACAAGGGGAGCTGGCTGAAACAAAATGCCTCGATTTACAGTCGGGTTAAAGCCGCCATTCCGCATAATTACCGTTCTGTTGACGGCATTCGCGACTATGAAAGCGATCGACAACAGACAACCCGGGCACTGGTCGAATGCGCCCTGACCGCGGACAGCGCCGATAACATTGATCTGGCACGCCAGTGCCTGCTCCTGGCAGAACGCCTGGAACCGGCACTGAAGCAGGACCCGCGACTGGCAGATACTCGCGAGCGCATCGGGGAGGCACGTGAAGCCCGTCTTACCCGATATAAAAACCGGATTATCGATCTCATGGCCGAGCTAAGACAGGGCAACAGTCTGGATAACCTGCAACGGGCCCGGGATCGCCTGCAAAGTTCGGGGCAGTACGGCTCACTGGATGATGAAACACTGGAATTGCTCGACAACCTCAGTAAACGTTTGCAGGAAGGCATCAATCAGCGCATGGAGTCGGCACGGTATCTGTACAGCCAGGGCAAAATACAGCAGGCGCTGCAGATATGGGAATCACTGCGCAGCATCGACCCGGGCAACCAGCAACTGGAAGCCCACATCGATCGTGCCCGACGGGTACTGGAAAAGCTGAAGCGTCTGCAACAGGAAGGCAGTGTAATCAGCCCGCCGGGGTTACAAAACTGAGTTTTACCCGGCTTGAATAACGGTTCCAAATTCGTGCACACCTTATACTCTGGCTAACCCTGCAGGTCACGCTGGCGATAGCCTGCGTGACACCCTGCCGATACGGAGATGCCGGAGTTCAGGTGAAACCGCTTCGCTTGTTCCACCCTACAGGGGGACCGGGTATTGGAAACCTTTATTTAGAGTGGGCTATTCCTCCACCGACTCCATGCGTGTCACGTTACGGAAACCCTGAGGCAGTTTGATACCCCGCTGGGCCCGTTCACCTTCATAAGGCTCCATTTCTTCGGGCTTGAGCACCTTGTGCCTTTTGCCCGAGTAAATCTTGAGGCTGTCCTGTTCCTCGAGTACCGTCACGGCCGTGGCGTATTCCTGGCCGCTTTTCGCCCTGGCCGGCGGGATGTTCATAATCTTGACGCCCTTGCCTTTGGGCAGTATCGGTAACTCGGCCACATGGTGAATCAGCAGTTTGCCTTCATTGGAGACCATCGCGACCCAGTAGGTCTCCATGTCGGTTACCGGCACCGGCGGCAGAACCTTTGCCCCCTCGGGGACTTTCAGCATGGCCTTGCCCTTCTTGTTACGGGTAATCATATCTTCCAGCTTGGTGATCAGCCCGTAACCATGACTGGTCGCCAGCAGCACCAGTTGATCGGCACTCCCGGTCACCACACCACAGAAGATGGCACCGGATGGCGGGCTCAGACGACCGGTCAGCGGCTCACCCTGGCCTCGTGCCGACGGCAGGGTGTGTGCAGGCAAGGCATAGGTACGCCCGGTAGAATCGATCACCACGGCCAGCTGGTTGGATTTGCCCAGGGCGCTGTTAAGATAAGCGTCGCCCGATTTGTAATTCAGTTCGGTGGGGTCCATTTCGTGACCCTTGGCGGTCCGGATCCAGCCTTTTTCCGACAGCACGATCGTCACCGGATCGGCGCTGACCAGTTCGGTGACATCCAGTGCCTGGGCGGCCTCACGGGTCACGATCGGTGAACGCCGCTCATCGCCGTATTCCTTCGTGACTTCCTTGAGTTCCTTTTTCACCAGTGTCTTGAGGCGTTGTTTGGAACCCAGAATTTTCTGCAGTTCAGCCTGTTCCTCTTTCAGCTCTTTTTGTTCAGTGCGAATACTCATCTCTTCGAGCTTGGCCAGATGCCGCAATTTTAACTCGAGGATCGCTTCGGCCTGTTCATCCGACAGTTTGAAGCGTTTCATCAACACCGGCTTGGGTTTGTCATTCTCGCGAATGATCTTGATCACCTCATCAATATTGAGATAGGCGATCATCAGGCCGTCGAGGATATGCAACCGCTTGCTGACCTTGTCCAGGCGATGTTCCAGGCGCCGGCGCACGGTATCGATACGGAAAGTCAGCCAGTCATTGAGCAGATCCTTCAGGTGACGCACGCCGGGTCGACCATTGAGACCGATGACATTCATGTTGACCCGGTAGGTCCGCTCCAGATCGGTGGTCGCAAACAGATGGGTCATCACTTCAGCCGCGTCCACCCGGTTGGAGCGTGGCACGATTACCAGACGCGTCGGATGCTCGTGATCCGACTCGTCACGCAGATCCACCACCATCGGCAGTTTTTTGGCCTGCATCTGGGCCGCAATCTGTTCCAGTATCTTGGCCGGCGAAGTCTGATGGGGCAGCGCGGTAATAATGATGTCGTCTTTTTCCCGCTCGTAACGGGCGCGCATGCGGATCGAGCCGTGGCCGGTTTCATACATTTTTACCAGATCGGCTTTCGGGGTAATAATCTCCGCGTCGGTGGGATAGTCCGGTCCGGGCAGATGCTTGCAAAGTTCCTTGATGGTGGTTTTGGGGTTTTCCAGCAAATGGACCGAGGCGTTAAGCAACTCGGTCAGGTTGTGCGGCGGAATGTCGGTACTCATTCCCACGGCAATGCCGGTCGTCCCGTTCATCAATACATGCGGAACCCGGGAGGGCAGGACTTCCGGCTCACTCAGTGTGCCATCAAAATTGGGCACCCAGTCAGCCGTCCCCTGCCCCAGCTCGGACAACAGCAGATCCGCGTAGCGGGACAGACGGGCCTCGGTGTAGCGCATCGCCGCGAAGGACTTGGGATCATCCGGCGAGCCCCAGTTGCCCTGGCCTTCCAGCAGCGGATAACGATAGGAGAACGGCTGCGCCATGAGCACCATGGCCTCATAGCAGGCGGTGTCGCCATGAGGATGAAACTTACCCAGCACATCACCGACCGTTCTGGCGGACTTCTTGAACTTCGATCCCGCCTTGAGGCCGAGATCGGACATGGCATACACAATGCGCCGCTGCACCGGCTTGAGCCCGTCCCCCACATGCGGCAGCGCCCGATCCATGATGACGTACATCGAGTAATCGAGATACGCCCGCTCGGTAAACTCCTTCAGCGGCAGCAGTTCAATATTTTCTTCGAATTGATTGCTCATAGATACTCGTCACTTAGTGAACTTCACTTTATTAACGCGGAGGACGCGGAGGCGCAGAGTTTGTAAAGCAATGTTGAGTTTTTAATGTTGAATTTTGAATGAAATGCCAGCTCACAATTCAACATTAATAATTATTTACGGCCTCCGCGCCTCCGCGTCTCTGCGTCCTCCGCGTTTATTTCCAGGATATATCTACTAGACCTCGATATCCGCCAGGTCGCCTTTTTTCTCCAGCCAGGCCCGGCGATCGCCCGCCCGCTTTTTGGCCAGCAGCATATCCATCATCTGCTGGGTGCCGTCACCGCTTTCGGTCACCAGCCGTGCCAGGCGCCGGGTGTCGGGATCCATGGTTGTCTCGCGTAGCTGCAGGGGATTCATCTCGCCCAGACCTTTGAAGCGGGTAACCTGCACCTTGCCTTTGATTTTTTCCGCCGCGATACGATCCAGGGTACCCTGACGCTCGGCGTCATCCAGTGCATAATAGGTTTCCTTGCCGACATCAATCCGATAGAGCGGCGGCATGGCGATATAGACATGCCCCGCGTCCACCAGCGGCTTGAAATGACGCAGGAACAGCGCGGTCAGCAGTGTAGCGATATGCGCGCCGTCCGAATCGGCATCGGCCAGTACGATCACCTTGCCATAACGCAGGCTGGAAAGATCTTCGGAGCCGGGATCGACGCCCAGGGCAACCGAGATATCGTGCACTTCCTGGGAACCGAGTACCTCGGTCGGCTCGACTTCCCAGGTGTTGAGAATCTTGCCCCGCAGCGGCATGATCGCCTGAAACTCGCGATCCCGGCCCTGCTTCGCGGAGCCGCCAGCCGAATCGCCCTCGACCAGAAACAGTTCAGTACGACTCAAATCCTGCGCGGAACAATCGGCCAGCTTGCCGGGCAGTGCCGGCCCCTGGGTGACTTTCTTGCGCACCACCTTGCGACCGGCGCGCAGCCGGCTCTGGGCATTATTGATCGCCAGCTCGGCGATCTGCTCACCCAGGTCGCTGTGCTGATTGAGCCATAAACCGAAAGCATCCTTGACCACGCCGGAGACAAACGGCGCCGACTCCCGCGAGGAGAGCCGCTCCTTGGTCTGGCCGGAGAACTGGGGATCCTCGAGCTTCACGGACAGGATATAACTGAGTTTCTCCCAGATATCCTCCGGTGCCAGCTTGACGCCCCGCGGGATCAGATTACGAAATTCGCAAAACTCGCGCACCGCTTCGGTCAGGCCGGTGCGCATGCCGTTGACATGGGTGCCGCCCTGGGCCGTCGGGATCAGGTTGACGTAACTTTCACTGACGTTGATCGAACCGTCGGGGATCCAGGCCAGCGCCCAGTCCACCGCTTCCAGGTTGCCGCTGAAACTGCCGACGAAAATATCCGGGGGCAACATTTCAACGCCACCCAGCTCGCCCTTGAGATAATCACGCAGACCATCTTCATAGCACCATTCGATCTCTTCCTTGCCGGCTTCATCCTGGAAGGTGACGAGCAGGCCGGGACATAAGACCGCCTTGGCGCGTAACACATGTTTGAGTCGTGGCACCGAGAATTTCGGGGAGTCGAAAAACGTCGGATCGGGCCAGAAACGCAGGGTGGTACCGCTGTTGCGTTTACCGACGGTGCCGATCTCTTCCAGGCTCGATTTTTTATCCCCGTTGGCAAAGGCGATGTTGTATTCCTTGCCATCGCGCTTGATCCAGACCTCCAGATGTTTGGACAGGGCATTGACCACTGACACCCCGACACCGTGCAGGCCCCCGGAGAACTGGTAGTTCTTGCTGGAGAACTTGCCGCCGGCATGGAGCCGCGTCAGGATGACTTCCACTCCCGGGACTTTCTCTTCGGGATGCAGATCCACCGGCATACCCCGCCCGTCGTCGCTGACCTGCAGGGAGCCGTCCTTGAACAGCACCACATCGACCCGTTTGGCGTGACCGGCAATGGCCTCGTCGACGCTGTTGTCGATGACTTCCTGGGCCAGATGATTGGGACGCTCGGTCTGGGTATACATGCCCGGGCGCTTGCGCACCGGCTCCAGGCCGGTCAAAACTTCAATAGACTCAGCAGTATATTTGGCGTTCATGACATATCGTTATATCGAATAGGCGTTCACCGGTCGTTGACCGGCGCGGATAGTACGCAGCGATTCTACGGGGGATCGGGGCAGGGAGCAAAATGAATCGTGCCGATTATGTGCACGATTTTGCACCACCGGACAAAGTCGCTGCCTTGAAACAGGCCAAACGACGGGGGGATACGGTGCCAGGTAACTCTGGCACCGCCGGTTGTAGCGGTGAGACGTCAGACCTTGAAACGGCCGACCAGGGTCTGCAGTTCCGAAGAGAGCCGGGCCAGATCATGGCTGGCGGTCGCCAGCTGCTCGGTGCTGTTGGAGGAGCTGTCCGCCACGTGCGTAATATTGATAATACTCTCGTTAATCTCCTCGGCCACCTGGCCCTGCTGGCGGGCCGCTTCAGCGATTTGCTGATTCATACTGGTAATCCGGTTGACCGCCTCGGTAATGCTTTGCAATGACTGCCCGGCCTGCCCGGCCTGTTCCACGCTGGAGCCGGCCTGGCTGCGACCTTCCTCCATCACCTTGACCGCATCCCGGGCGCCGGCCTGCAGCTTGTCGATCATCTGTTTGATCTCTTCAGTCGACTCCTGGGTACGGCTGGCCAGGTTACGCACTTCATCGGCCACCACCGCAAAACCGCGACCCTGTTCCCCGGCGCGGGCCGCCTCGATAGCGGCGTTCAACGCCAGCAGGTTGGTTTGTTCGGCAATGCCCTGGATCACCTCCAGCACGGTGCCGATCTGCTCGCTGTCTTTCTCCAGGTTGTTGATGACATTGGCGGCCTTTTCCACTTCCGAGGCCAAACGGTCGATCGAGTCAATTGTATTGTTGACCACTGAGCGACCTTCCACCGCCTGGTTATCCGCATTGCCGGCCGCTTCGGCCGCCGAGTCGGCATTATTGACCACTTCCTGCACGGTGGCGGTCATCTCGTTCATGGCGGTGGCCACCTGCTCGGTTTCATTACGCTGGCGATTCACCCCGTCGCTGGTTTCGTTGGTAATGATCGACATTTCCTCGGCGGCCGACGCCAGTTGCGTGGTCGCGCCCGAAACCTGTTTGATGGTTTCCTGAATCTTGTCGGCAAACCTGTTAAATGCTCCCGCCAGCTGGGCCATCTCATCCTTGCCCTGCACCTCCAGGCGCCGGGTCAGATCGCCTTCCCCTTCGGAAATATCTTCCATGGCGGTGACGGCGGCACGCATGGGCCGGGTAATCAACCCCGCCAGCAACAGACCGCCGCCCACACTGACGATCAGACCGATGATCAAGAGGATACCGACCAGGCCCTGGGTGGCCGTCACTTCCGTCAGCAATGATTGGGAAGATGCTTCCACTTCGGTACGTTGATCGTTAACCAGCCAGTCGATGTCGGTTTTGATCGCATCGATCAGCGGACCGATCTCGGTCCGGATCAGATGGGAATCGGTGCGCCATTGCTCACCACTGTGGACCTTGAACAGTTGATCCTGAAAATCAATATACTCTTGTGCCAGGGATCGGATCGACCCCACCGCATCCAGCTGTTCGAAGGTCAGCAACGCCTCCTGGGCGGCAATTTTATCCAGCGCCTCGAGAAACCCCTCGCGATAGAGCTTGACGTTGGACATATTCGAAGGGCCGCGGAAGGAGATAAAGGCCCGGTTCTCGTTCAGCACGTTCATCCAGATCTGGCGCAGCTCAACCATTTCCAGTAGCAGCTCACGGCGTTGCGGGGTCGCCGGTTCGGTGCTTTCGGAGCGAATCATCTGGCTCAGGTATTGCTGGATATCGGCGGCCAGCGGGGCCATCTTGGAAGAGGAGAGACCAATACCGGGCTGGTTCTGATCAAAGTTGGTCGCCAGCTCCAGCATCCGCGGTTTATAGGTGGCATATTCGGCAATGTTGTCGGCAATCTGGTTAATGCGTTGCTTGATTTGCGGGTCGTCCACCCGTTCGGTCAAGACTTTTAACTGATTCAGTTCGACGTCCAGTTCCTGCAGATTGCGTTCATACTCCTGTTTATCGCTTTCTTCCTTGCTCAACAGATAAAAGCCCAGTGCCGCACTGGTTCGATCGAGCCGGTCCGCCAACTGCATCGACGCCAGCACCATCGGCTGGCTCACTTCGACGACTTCGCCCAGTTTGTTCTGCGCACTGTTGAGACTGGTCAGGGCCGTGACAGAGACGATCACCAGCAGCACGGCCATACTGCCAAAACCCAGCCACAGCTTGTGACTGATCTTGAAACGCGCGAACAGGGACTGGACGGGACTCCAGAAGGAATTTTTGTTCGATGGGGACATGTGTCACCTCCGTCTCTGCGACAAGTCCTTCTGTGCAAGACCTCGTATATAATGGTTTACTGATATTGCTCGGCAGCGACAGAAACAACCCTGTCGCCTTAATTTACATGTCGGCCCAACGGACGGTAACTTTATAGTAATAATCAGGGTTTACCCTGAGAAAGTTTTAGCGCGGGGAAATTTCCTTATCGAATACCGTGGTTTGAGCGGGGTCAAAAACGCCCGGCGAGTCAACTCAAAGCAATGCCCAGCCGGCGGGCGACTTCCTCGTAGGCTTCGACGACGCCGCCGAGTCCCTGGCGGAAACGATCCTTGTCCAGCTTGTCGCGGGTTTGCGCATCCCACAGACGACAGCCATCGGGCGTGAACTCATCGCCCAGCAGCAGTTCCCCCTCGAAGCGGCCGAACTCCAGCTTGTAATCCACCAGCAACAGCCCGGCCTGTTCAAACAAGCGCTTCAGCACGTCATTGACCGCAAAGGTCAGCTGTTTCATGCGTTCGATTTCCGCCGCCGTGGCCCAGTCGAACGCCAGGATGTGGTAATCGTTGATCATGGGATCATGCAGCGCATCGTCCTTGAGAAAAAATTCGAATACCGGCGGATTCAACGACTGGCCTTCCTCGACGCCGAGGCGGCGGCACAGACTGCCGGCGCTGAGATTGCGCACCACGCATTCGATAGGCAACATCGCCAGTTTCTTGACCACCGATTCCTGATCGGACAGCAGGCTTTCAAAATGGGTGGGGATACCGGCCTGTTGCAATTGCTGCATGATGAAGGCATTGAACTTGTTGTTGACCATACCCTTGCGTTCCAGCTGGGCCAGTTTCTCCCCGTCGAAGGCCGAGGTGTCGTTACGAAACTCCAGGATCAAGCGATCCGGGTCATCGGTGGTAAAAACGGTTTTGGCCTTGCCAGCGTAGAGTTCCTGCTGTTTTTGCATGCGGTGTATCCTCACAAGCAGTTATGCGGTTAATGGGCTTCAGACATCGCGCCAGTCGGTTCCCTGTTCCTGACAGGCCACTTCGATATCGGCGAGCTTGCAGCCCAGCGCCCCGGCCAGCGCGTCACGCGCCAGTGCCGGGGTATTGTTCTTGTCGCTCAAATGGGCCGCCACCAGATAATGCAGGCCACCGGTATCGATCTCGGTCAGTATCCGCGCGGCCTGGGCATTACTCAAGTGGCCCCAGTCGCCGCCAACCCGTTGCTTGAGACCCGTTGGATAGGGCCCTTCGGCCAGCATCTGCGGATCGTGATTGCATTCGAGAATCAGCGCATCGCAATCTGACAGGCAGGCATGAATATGCGCTGTACTGCAGCCGGTATCGGTCAACAGCCCCAGCGTCCGATCGCCGTCACTGAACAGAAACTGGCAGGGTTCGCGGGCATCGTGCGGGACCGGAAACGGCTGCAGCTCGAGATCGCCAATCGCCAGTGACTGATGGACATCAAACAGGTTCAACTGCGGCACCTTGCCCGGCTGCGTGCCATTGACCGTGCCGCGCGTGGCCCAGACCGGCACCCCGTAGCGCCGCGCCAGCAGCCCCACGCCGCGAATATGATCGCCGTGTTCATGGGTTACCACGATCGCATTCAGCGACTGTGGTTCGCAGCCCAGTCGCCGCAGGCGCGCTTCGGTCTCGCGCAGGGAGAAACCGCAATCGATCAGAATACGGGTTTGCCCGTGCTCGATGAGCGTCCCGTTCCCCTTGCTGCCGCTGCCGATCAGTGCAAATCGCACAACTGCTCCCCATTCATGCCCGAGGCGACCGGTTAGCGCAGGTGGACTTCAATGTCCTCCAGCAGGCGTTTGACCAGTGCCGGTTCGACCTGCGCGCCGTCTCTGTCACGCAGTCGTATATTCGTTACCTCTCCCTGCTGTTGCACCCGTAACAGCAGCTCATCGACTGTTTCGCCCTGCTCCTCGTCACTCAACAGGCTGGCCCAGAATCCTTTTTGTTCCTTGGCCTTGAACTCCTCGGTCAAACGGATGAAGTAGGTGCCTTCGGAACGATTGCGATCCTCGACCCGCAAACCGACGCGATCCAGCGCCAGCCCGACCCGGCGCCAGGTGCGGGCAAAGGTCTCGTTGACCTGCAAAACCCGTTCATCCTGTTGCTGCACGAAACGGGTCCGCTTGGCCGGTTCACTGTCAGCGACGATCTGCTCGGCCTGCTCCGCCTCACCGCCCAGCGAGATCAAAAAGCGTTGCAGCAGTTCGGTTTCCAGACCCGGGTCCGGCTCGCGCGGGACCCAGGCGGTCTCGACAACATCAACCCCGCCTCCGCCGGTGACGATCTCTTCCAGTCCCCGATGGCTGATAAAGACCCGCGAGCCCCCCTGCGGCAGACGTTCCAGGCGCAGCCGGTAACGATCCTGATAACCGCTGGAACTGAACTTATCGAGCATTTTTGTCAGCCAGTTGCCCGGGATCCGCTCGCGCCGCTCCTGCCAGTTGGTCTCCATCACCCCGACCTGCCGGTCTTCGCGGGTAATCTCGAAGCCCAGTGACTGGAAAAACTCGCGACCGGCGTCCCAGACCTGTTCCGGGGCCAGGGTCACTTCCAGCCAGTGCATGTCCCCTTCGCGAACGAAACGGGCCTGCCGGGAAGTGGCGACGACGCGGTCAGTCGCGCCGGCGTCCGGCTGGCCCGAATAGCGGGCCTGATCGCCGATCGAGGGGATCTGCATCTGCGCGTTGCCCCGCGGGCGACCAAGTTCCGGGGGCACATCCAGCGTTCGGGCTTGTTTTTCCTCCGCCTGGGAATAAATCGCCCGATAATCCTTTTCCGGCGATCCGGCACAGGCGCCGAGGCCCAGGGCCAGCGCCAACACAATCAACTCATAGCCGTAACGGCGCGTCATGTAAGTCAGTCCTTCTGCAAATGAAAATCAATCAGGCGTCGACCAGGCCCAGTTTGCGCAATTCGTCATGCACAATGGTCTGATGCTCGGGGGCGAGTACCGTCAGCGGCAGGCGAATCCCGATCGGAATCAGCCCCATGTCGTACAGGGCCCATTTGACCGGAATCGGGTTGGCTTCGAGGAACAGGTTGTTGTGCAGCCCCATCAGCTGATCGTTGAGGCGCGTCGCGGTCTCCCGCTCGCCGGCGATCGCCGCCATGCACATCTCGTGCATCATTTTGGGCGCCACATTGGCCGTCACCGAGATATCGCCGTGGGCGCCGGCCAGCATCAGCGCCATGGCGGTCCCATCGTCGCCACTGTAGACCTCGAAATCCGGACCACACTGAGCAAGAATATCGCGGGCCCGTTGCACATCCCCGGTGGCATCCTTGATACCGACAATATTGTCGATGGCCGACAGGCGGGCCACGGTCTCGGGCAGCATATCGACCGCCGTGCGCCCCGGGACGTTGTACAGGATCTGCGGGATCGCCACCGCCTCGGCCACCGCCTTGAAGTGCTGATAGAGCCCTTCCTGGGTCGGTTTGTTGTAGTAGGGCGTCACCAGCAAACAGGCGTCCGCGCCGACCTCTTTGGCACAGCGGGTCAGCTCGATGGCTTCACGGGTGGAATTGGAGCCGGTACCGGCGATCACCGGAATCCGGCCACGGGCCTGCTCGACCACCTGTTTGACCACCTGGCAGTGCTCGGTCTCATCCAGTGTCGCCGATTCACCGGTGGTGCCCACCGCGACAATGGCGTCGGTCTGGTTCTCGATATGGAACTCCACCAGCGCCGTCAGCGCGGCCTCATCGACCCGGCCATCCTCGTGCATGGGGGTGGCCAGTGCCACCATACTCCCCTGAAACATACCCCTCTCCGCAAAAAACGCTCATGGTACTTGGGCCCACCAGCCCTGACAAGCGGCCCGCCACCGGACTCAAACCGGGGGTTGCCGCCAAATTTACCGGTTTGCGCGCCGGCCACCCGGGAATACCGGCACCAGCGAGCACACGGAAAACACCGGAGTCACTGAACAGAAATTCACCATCAGCTGGCCCGTTTTCGGTGTTTTCCGCATAGTTGGTGCTTTCGGTGGTCAACCGACCTGGCTGACAACCTCGCCCTGCCGGGCGAATATTAAGCCACCCTGTAGGGCCATAAAATATAACTGTTCAACAAGCGCGGCGAATCCCGGTATTTTCACCCGAATCCCCCGCATAATACAGGAGTCGGGCATGTCCGAAACGGAAAATGGTATCCGCGAAATCCGCATCAACCCGATTGTGCCCAGCGAATCGGTCCTGATCGCCACCGCCCGCAGCATGCGCCCGCGCAAGGAGGAGGCCCCCGCCCCGCGCGACACCCGCCGGCATGTGGAAACGTGTCCGTTCTGTCGCGGTAACGAGGAAAAAACCCCCCCGGAACTCAAACGCTACGAAGAAAATGGCGAATGGATCGTGCGCCTGGTGGAGAACCTCTATCCGGTGCTGGGCGATGACCGCGACAAGGCCGGGCTGGTGTTTGGTCTGCAGCAGGCCATTGACGGCTATGGCCGGCACGAGGTCATCATCGATCATTACGCCCACGGTATTGCCGTTCATGAAATGAGCGAATCCCATCTGGCCACGCTGTTTCAGGCCTATCAGGACCGTTCCGCCGAACTGTATGCCCTGGATGACCGGCTCAAATACATCCTGATTTTCAAAAACTTCGGCCCCGCCGCCGGTGCCAGCATGGCCCATACCCACAGCCAGCTCATCGCCCTGCCGGTGGTCCCCCAGAATCTGCACGAAGAGGTCGAACACAGTCGCGAATATTACAAAAAACACCACCACTGCATCTTCTGCACTCTGATCGACGAGGCTCTCACTTTCGAGACTACCATCTACGATCGGGACTCGGGCAAGATCGTGCGCCGAATCAATGTCGGCCAGTATGTGGTCGAACGGGGGGAGCGGTTTATCGCCATCAAGCCCTTCGCCAGCCGCTATGAATGGGAAATTCACATCCTGCCGCTGGAACACAACAGTGATTTTCTCGACGCGTCGGCCGAAGATCTGGCGGATCTGGCGCGGGTACTCAAACGTACCATGGCCCGGCTGGACGCGGTCATCGGGGGCGCGCAATACAATTACTTCTTGCACACGCGACCGCGGGGCGAGGACTACGGCGATTGCCGCGGCAGCTATCACTGGCATCTGGAGATCTGCCCCCGCACCAGCATCCCTTCCGGGTTTGAGCTCGGTTCCGGGCTGTTCGTCAACACCATCAGCCCGGAAGAAGCCGCCGAGCAACTGCGTACGGTTAATATCGACTGAGCAGGAATATGCTGAACCACCGGCAACACCGAAAGCACCGAACCCACTGAAACAGAAACTGCACAAAGAGCAAAAAAGCTACTTTTATTTCGGTGCATTCAGTGTTTTCGGTGATCCCGTTGTCGTGATTTGCCCATGGAGCCGGTTTGAAGCTACTATCATTTACAGGCGACATTTTTTAGCAGGGAGAATCAAACCGTCATGAGCGACACAGTGAGCCTCGGCAAGAAAGTCCCTGACTTCACCCTGCCGGCCACCGGCGATCAGGACATTGCCCTGTCCGATTTCAAGGGCAAGAACGTGGTACTGTACTTCTATCCCAGGGACAGCACCCCCGGCTGCACCCGCGAGGGGCAGGCCTTTGGGGACAACCACGCCAAATTCAAACGCCAGAATACGGTGGTCCTCGGCATCTCCCGCGACAGCATCAAATCGCACGAAAACTTCAAGGCCAAACAGGAATTTCCCTTCGACCTGTTGTCCGACAAGGAAGAGACCGTCTGCAACCTGTTCGATGTCATCAAAATGAAAAATATGTACGGCAAAAAGGTGCGCGGTATCGAGCGCAGCACGTTTCTGATCGACGATAAAGGCAAGCTTCGTCAGGAATGGCGCAAGGTCAAGGTCAACGGCCATGCCGAGGAAGTCCTCGCTGCCGTCAAGCAACTCAACTAGACCTGGATCCGGCAACGGATCTTCGTTTGCATGCGGCTTTGCCTGTATTCCAGGGCATGAGGAATTTGACCACCGATGACACTGAGTACACCGAAAACACTGAAAAATATTCCAGCAAAATGCTTCACTATTGGTGACATCGGTGTATTCGGTGTTTCGGTGGCGACACTTCACAATCGAACCAGCGCACTGCATTGCCCGAAGCGGGCCCCTTCATCCCAACAACCAGGTTGTCAGTAATTTATGAGTAAACGTCTGTTCGTCGTGGATTCCAATGTACTGATGCACGATCCCACTTCTTTGTTCCGGTTTCAGGAACACGATGTGTTCGTGCCAATGATGGTACTCGAAGAGCTGGATAACAATAAAAAAGGCCGTACCGAAGTCGCGCGAAATGCGCGTCAGGCCAGTCGCTTTCTGGACGAACTGCTCTCGGGCGCCAGCCATGAAACGATCGAACAGGGATTGCCGCTAAACGCGCAACTGGAATCGCTGACAAATCAAAAACCGCAAAACGGCAAGGAGCTGGCTCAACAGCTCAATGGCAAACTATTTTTCCAGACCCGCGCCTATCCCGATTCTCTGCCCCATCACCTGCCCGGTAACCTGCCCGATAACAACATCCTGGGCACCGCCCTGGCTCTGCAGGAAAACCGGCAGGACCAGCAGGTCACCCTGGTCACCAAGGATATCAATCTGCGTATCAAGGCCGCCGTGGTCGGCATCCACGCCGAGGATTACCGTAACGACCGGGTCCTGGAAGATGTGGACCTGCTGTATACCGGGCATTATCAGCTGGAAAAGGCGTTCTGGGATCGCCATGCCCGTGAGATGGAATCCTGGATCGAGGAGGGGCGCACGTTCTATCGACTCAAGGGGCCGGATATTGAAAACTGGTCACCCAACGAGTTTCTGTTCAGCGATCAGGAGAGTACCCCGTTTGATGCCATCGTGCGTCGCATCGAGGGTGACGACGGCGCCGTCATAGAAACGGTTCGCGATTACCGTAATCCCAATCATGCCGTGTGGGGTATCAACGCCCGCAATCGCGAACAGAACTATGCGCTCAACCTGCTGACGGATCCCGACATCGACTTTGTCAGCCTGCTCGGCATGGCCGGCACCGGCAAGACCCTGCTGACCCTGGCCGCCGGCCTGGAACAGACGCTGGAGCAAAAACGCTACAGCGAGATCATCATGACCCGGGTCACTGTCCCGGTGGGCGAGGATATCGGCTACCTGCCCGGCACCGAAGAAGAGAAAATGACGCCCTGGATGGGGGCTTTAATGGACAATCTCGAAGTGCTGACCAACACCGAATTCGGTGGCGAATGGGGACGTCAGGCCACCAACGATCTGCTCAGCAAGCGGATCAAGATCCGCTCGGTGAACTTCATGCGCGGGCGAACCTTCCTGAACCGCTATATCATCATCGACGAGGCGCAGAACCTGACCTCCAAACAGCTCAAGACCCTGATCACCCGCGCCGGCCCCGGCACCAAGGTCATCTGCCTGGGCAACATCGCCCAGATCGACACCCCCTACCTGTCCGAAACCACCTCCGGACTGACCTACGTGGTGGATCGTTTCAAGGGCTGGGAACACAGCGGCCACATCACCCTGGTCCGCGGCGAACGCTCCCGCCTGGCCGACTACTCATCGGAAGTGCTCTAGATATACTGCTGGAAAAAACGCGGAGGACGCAAAGACGCCAAGAACGCAAAGAAGTCTTTTATAAAGTTTTTAGAATATAAGAGTTTTGGCGGCTGGTTACGACAGATATAACCCCGGGGTAAATTCAAAAACCAATAACTTTGCGTCCTCCGCGTCTTTGCGTTCTTGGCGTTACTTTCCACAACTCTCTCACTACTGGGTTTGCTGGGCCTGTTGTTCGCGTTGTTCTTCCTCCTTGTGGATGCGTTCGGAGGCGCGGGGCCAGGCGCTGAGGGAGGCCTTGACCAGGGTGGCGAGCGGGATGGCGAAGAAGATGCCCCAGAAGCCCCACAATCCGCCGAACACCAGCACGCTGACGATGATGGCGATGGGATGCAGGTTGACCACTTCGGAGAACAGCAGCGGTACCAGCACATTGCCGTCCAGCGCCTGGATGATGCCGTAGGCGACAACGACCCAGACAAAGTCCGGTCCCACGCCCCACTGCATGTAAGCTACCAGCGCCACCGGTATCGTCACCACCGTGGCGCCGATATAAGGTACCACCACCGAGACCCCGACCAGTGCCGACAGCAGAATGGAATATTTAAGGCCCAGCAATTCGAAAGTTACATAGGAGGTAATACCGACGATCAGAATTTCCCAGAACTTGCCACGCACATAGTTTCCCAGTTGCTGGTCCATCTCGGCCCAGACCTGGTTGGCCAGGGCGCGTTCCTTTGGCAGGAAACTGGTAGCCCAGGCAATGATGGGCTTTTTGTCCTTGAGAAAGAAGAACACCATCAGCGGCAGCAGCACCGCGTACACCATCAACACCACCAGGTTGGTAATCGATGCCAGTGACAGGGTCACGATCTTTTGCCCCAGTGAGGCAATCTCGCGATTAACCAGCTGGGTCAGATCCTTGACCTGCTCTTCGGAAATAAAAGCATAGTGTTCCGGCAGCTCCAGCAGGCTCTGTTGCAAACGATAAAAATACCGGGGCAATTCCTGGATCAGTTCCTGTAACTGCGAGGTGATGACCGGTGCAACGCCCAGAAACAGGAAGAATAAAAAGATCAAAAACACGATAAAGACCAGCACCACTGCCCAGAAACGCGGAACCCGGTGATCTTCCAGCTTGCACACAATGCCTTCCAGCAGATAGGCAATGACGACGGCCGCCAGCACTGGGGCGAGCATGTTGCCCAGAGTGAGGATCACGGTAAAACCGATGATCAGGATGAATGCCAACAGCACCGCCTGGGGATCGGAAAAATAACGGTTGTACCAGTTTTTGAGCAGTTCCAGCATGCGGCTTATTCTTCTTTGTTGAGCGACTGATAATGGCGCTCGAAAATGCGCTCCAGTTCATCGATCACTTCGACCGCATCGCGCCCGCGCATCATGTGTTCGGTGACCAGTCCGGAGGTCTCGTGCAGCAGCTTGTCCTTGTTCAGCATCGGGTAGGTGCGGGAGAGGCGCTTGATGGCCGCGATCACGGTTTCATTGTCCGGGCGGGGCAGATTCAGGGGCTCATCGGTTACCGGCGAGCTCACGGCATGGCGCTGCACCAGAAATTCGGCGAAATCCAGCAGATTTTGCCGCGCCTCGTCAGGTAACTGATAAAAACAGTCAAGTAGTTGGTTTTCGGGCTTACTCACTGATCGGTCCCGTGTTGAGAGTCACAGACCGATGATAAATCAATGTGGGTGGGACTTGCAGTAGGCGCGGGCGAAACTGAGCAGCTCATCCATCGCCCGAATCTTGAATTTCTGCTTTTGATGGACGAAGGAAAAGGGCCGTTCCACCGGGGGATCCAGCTTGACCGCCACCAGGGTCCCCAGCTTGAGCTCTTTTTCGATCGTCGCGCTGGACAGTACCGAGACGCCCATGCCGGCCTCCACCGCGCCCTTGATCGCCTCCAGACTGCCGAGCTCCATGGACAGATTCAGATCGGTGGCGTGGATCCCGGCCCGGGTCATACTCTCCAGCATCACCTCGCGGGTCCCGGAGCCTTCTTCGCGGCAGATAAAGGGATAATCGGCGATCTGCTTGACCGGTACCACGTCCTGCTGCGCCAGGGGGTGTTCCGGGGGCACGATCAGCACCAGCTTGTCGGTGCGACACTCCTCGACCACCAGATTCTTGTTGCTGACCGGCGCCTCGACCACGCCCAGGTCGATGGCATTGTTCTCCACCATGCTGACGATACCGTCGGTATTGGCCACGCGCAGGCGGATGGTGACATCGGGGTATTGTTTTTTGAAATCGCGCAGCAGCTCGGGCAGCATGTATTCGGCAATGGTCGAACTGGCACCGATGATCAGTACCCCGCTGACATCCCCGGTCAGCTCGCGCACCGCGTTGTCCATTTCGGCATACAGCTCGAAGATCCGGTTGGCACACTCATACACGCGCTGTCCCGCATCGGTCAGGCTGATGCGGTTGTGAGTGCGATCAAACAGGCGGGTATTGAACTGCTCTTCCAGCTGGCGCACCTGGAAGGTCACTGCCGGCTGGGTCATGTGCAATTCTTCGGCCGCCTTGGTAAAGCTCAGCAACCGGGCCACGGTCTGAAATACCTGTAATCGTCTGTCCGCCATCCGTCCTCTCGGGCACTACCGTGATAATAATCTTTATCTATGTATGCATCGGTAAAACTAAGGGACGAAATGGTAGCAAGTCTGGCGGCAAAACAAAACGCATTTTTGCCGCCTGGGACCGTTTTAACCTGCTGAATTTCAGGATTTTTCGTTCGGGCTAGGCTTCCATACGCTTGTACATGAAGGCGTAGTACAGCACCGGAATCACCACCAGGGTGAGCAGGGTCGAGACCAGAATCCCGAAGATCAGCGACAGGGCCAGTCCGCTGAAGATGGGGTCATCCAGAATAAACATGGCGCCGAGCATCGCCGCCACCCCGGTCAGGGCAATCGGCTTGGCCCGCACCGCGCCCGAGCGCAACACCGCGTCCTGGAATGGCACGCCGGCGGCGACCTCCTGATTGATGAAATCCACCAGCAGGATCGAGTTGCGCACGATAATCCCCGCCAGGGCGATCATGCCGATCATAGAAGTAGCGGTGAACTGGGCGCCCCACAGGGCGTGGCCCGGCATGACGCCGATGAGCGTCAGCGGAATCGGCGCCATGATGATCAGCGGCACCAGATAAGAGCGGAACTGCCCCACCACCAGCAGATAGATCAGCAGCAAGCCGACCGAATAGGCGATGCCCATGTCGCGGAAGGTCTCGTAGGTCACCTGCCACTCGCCGTCCCACTTGATGCCGTACTGATAGGGATTGTCGGGCTGACTGATCAAAAACTGGTTGAGCGGCCGCCCCTGACCGATATCCAGTTCGTCCAGACTGCCGTAGATATCGAACATGGCGTACAGGGGACTGTCGAGCTGGCCGGCCGCATCGCCGTTAACAAACACCACCGGCAGCAGATCCTTGTGATAAATGGCATGTTCGCGACGGGTCGGCACGATCTCGACAAAGTCGGACAGGGGCACCAGGTTGCCCTCACGGCTGCGAATCGGCAACAGCAACAGACTGTCGAGCCGCGCCTTGTCGGCCACCTTGAATTCCATCCGGATCGGCAGCGGGTACTTGAGATTCCCCGGATGCAGATAACTGGCATCCTCGCCGCTGAGCGCCGCCGACAGCGCGGTCACCACCGACTGCTGGCTGATGCCCAGCAGGGCAGCCTTCTGTTGATCGACCCGCAGGATATATTTGGGCGACTGGACCTCGATGCTGTCATCCACGTCGACCACATCCGGGGTCTGTTCAAACACCTCGCGTACCTGCTTGGCCACGCGGATCTGGCCCTCGTAATCCAGCCCGTAGACCTCCGCCACCAGCGGCGACATCACCGGCGGACCGGGCGGCACTTCGACCACCTTGACGTTGGCGTCATAGCGGCGCCCGATCTCCTGCAAGGGGCCGCGCACGGCCTGGGCGATCGTATGGCTTTTGCGATCCCGTTTGTCCTTGTCGACCAGATTGACCTGAATGTCCCCGACATTGGCCCCTTCACGCAGATAATACTGGCGCACCAGCCCATTGAAATTGATCGGCGAGGCATTGCCGGCATACATCTGGTAATCGGTCACCTCGGGCACACCGGCCAGGTAACGACCCAGTTCACCCAGTACCCGATCGGTCCGCTCCACGCTGACCCCCTCGGGCATGTCCACGACCACCTGGAATTCGGATTTGTTATCAAACGGCAGCATTTTCATCACCACCAGCTTGAACCCGACCAGGCTGACCGACAGGACAATCAGCGCCATGATCACATAGAACAGCTTGCGCCGCCGCGACTTGCCCTGCTCGCGGTTCATAAACGGCGCGAGATATTTTTTGAACAGCCCGTGCAGATATTCGGTGACCCGATCTTCGCTGGCTTCATGCGAGGTGGCGTGCTGGCGGCCCAGTACCTTGTTGGCCATCCAGGGTGTCACCACAAAGGCGATGATCAGCGAGATCAACATCCCGATACTGGCATTGATGGGGATGGGACTCATGTAGGGCCCCATCAGGCCGGTCACAAACGCCATGGGTAGCAGCGCGGCGATGACCGTAAAAGTAGCCAGAATCGTCGGCCCGCCCACTTCATCCACGGCCACGGGAATCGCTTCCAGCAGTTTCTTGCCGCCCATCTGCATATGCCGGTGAATGTTCTCCACCACCACGATGGCATCGTCGACCAGAATGCCAATGGAGAAGATCAGCGCGAACAACGAAACACGGTTGAGGGTAAAGCCCCAGGCCCAGGAGGCGAACAGGGTTATGGCCAGCGTGATCACGACCGCCGCGCCAACGATCAACGCCTCGCGCCAACCCAGTGCCAGCAGGACCAGCAAGACCACCGAGGCGGTGGCGAAGACCAGCTTGGTGATCAGGGTCATGGCCTTGTCATTGGCGGTCTTGCCGTAATCACGGGTTACGGTGACATTGACCCCGTCGGGAATAAAAATACCCTTGATCTGTTCCACCCGCTCGATCACATTCTCGGCAATATCGACCGCGTTGGTGCCCGGCTGCTTGGCAATGGCGAGCGTCACGGCCGGAAACTCGCCTTGTGCGCCAATCCCCTTGTCCGCTGCCGACGGGCCGGTACCCAGACGCACATAGTGTTCGGGTTGATCCGGCCCGCGCCGCACAGTCGCCACATCGCGCAGGTAAACCGGTTTGCCCTCATGGACGCCGACGATCAGATCCTTCACCTCGGCCTCACTGCTCAGAAAGGTCCCGGTCTGGACCGGAATTTCCCGGTTCTCATTGACCAGATAACCGGACGGCCGGGTGGCGTTACTCTGTTGCAGGGCGCGACGCAGATCGGAGACCGCCAGGTTATAGGCGGCCAGGCTGGCAGGATCGAATTGCACATGCACCACCTGATCCGGCCCGCCGATGGTGTAAATATCCCGGGTGCCCTTGACGCGTTTGAGTTCCGATTCGATCGAATGGGCGACCTTGCCCAGATCCTCACCGCTGTAACTGTCGTCCTCGCTCCACAGGGTCAGGGAGACGATGGGCACATCGTCGATGCCCTTGGGCTTGATGATCGGCTGGGCCACACCGAGGCCCGGCGGTAGCCAGTCCTGCTTGGAATACAGCGCGTTATACAGGCGCACGATCGCCTGGGTGCGATCCTCGCCCACTTTGAACTGCACGGTAATGGTCGACATGCCGGGGCGCGAGACCGAATAGACATGCTTGAGTCCTTCCAGCTCGGAGAGAATCTGTTCCGCCGGGGTACTGACCAGCTCCTCGACCTCTTTCGCCGAGGCGCCGGGAAAACCGATAAAGACATTGGCGAAGGTGACATTGATCTGCGGCTCTTCCTCACGGGGTGTCACCATCACCGCAAATACCCCGAGCAAAAAGCCGACCAGCGCCAGCAGCGGGGTAATTTCCGAGGTCAGAAACTTCCGGGCCAGCGAGCCCGAGACACCCAGCTTATCGCTCATTGTGCATCACCCGTCCACTGTTCCTTGTAGGCCGCCGTGGCCCGGATTGGATCCAGCGCCACCCGCTCGCCTTCGGCCAGGCCGGCCAGAACCTCGACCATGCCGTCGGCGAAGTGCTCGCCGGTTCGAATCTGACGCAATTGCAGCTGTTCCTGCGCATCGATCACGTACACCCCGGTCACTTCGCTGCGATGCACAATCGCTCCGGCCGGAATCACCAGTCGCTGTGTCTCATCCACCACAAAAGCGACTTTCGCAAACATACCGGGATAAATGCCATGCTCGCCCTCGGGCAAACGCACCCGCACATTAAAGGTGTGACTTTGCGGATTGGCATACGGTGAAATGCGTAACGTCTCGCCGGGAACACTGGTCTGGCCATTGGTGTCGAGTATCACCCGTGCCTGCTGACGTTCGCGGACCACGCGCACCATATCCTGCGGAATATCCACCGAAACACGCAGCAGCTCCAGGGAAATGCCGGTAAACAGCGGTTGTCCGACGTTGGCCAGCTCACCGACCTCCACATGGCGCTTGACCACGATGCCGCTGTAGGGCGCCCGCACGCGGGTATTCTCCAGCTCCTCAGAGGCCAGCTCAAAATCCGCCCGGGTCGACTTCAGGCGTGCCTCGGCCTTGTCGAGTGCCGACCTGGCCACCAGTTTTTTCTCGTAGATATCCTGGACCCGTTCGAATTCGGCGCGCGCTTCGTCGTAATTGGCCTTGGCCGCGTTATAGCGTGCCCGCTGATCCTTGTCGCGGAAGCGCAGTAATATCGCATCCTTTTCCACGTAATCATCAACATCGTAATTGATCTCGACCACGCGGCCGGAGGTCTGGGCCGAGACCGTCGCCTCATGCACCGCCTCGACCTTGCCATCGAGGACCCGCTCCAG
Source organism: Thiohalophilus sp. (assembly GCF_034521165.1). Lineage (NCBI taxonomy): Bacteria > Pseudomonadati > Pseudomonadota > Gammaproteobacteria > Thiohalomonadales > Thiohalophilaceae > Thiohalophilus > Thiohalophilus sp. The sequence continues at coordinate 98,946 of NZ_JAXHMV010000001.1, read as the reverse complement.
GGGCCGGCTCTGCAATGTCGCCGCCGCAAAGTCCAGTTGCACCGCACCGGCCACGGGAAGCCCGCCGATAACCAGACTTATAATCAGGACAGATTGGGATAATGCGGACCGCATGCGCTGCTCCTCGCAGAAAGTTCGATGCGGTAATCATATCAACATCAGCCCGGCAGGGAACCCCTCCTGCTCAGGGACGAGTGACGAGGTAAAAACAGGCGAAACGCAGGGTTAGAGTTTGCGCTTTTCGCAAACCGTTCTTTGTGGTTTGGAATCCGTTGGTTTATTGCAGGCGGAAGTCGCTGACCAGCTGGTGGAGGCTGTCGGCCATGCGGGAGACTTCCTGGCTGACGCCGCTCAGCTGGGCGGTGCGCTCGCTGCTGTGCACGCTGGCATCGTTGATTTGCACGATTTGCTGGTTGACCTCTTCGATGACCGTACTCTGGTCTTTGGCGGCATGTGAGATCTGCTGGCTCATCTCGGCTATCTGCCCAATCGAGGCGGCAATCTCCGCCAGGGCGCTGGCCGCCTGTTCGCTCAATCCCGCGCCGCGCCGGGCCAGCTCACCGCTGCTGGACATGACGCTCACCGCGTCCCGGGTACCGGCCTGCAGGCGCTCGATCATGCCCCGAATCTCTTCGGTGGACTGCTGGGTGCGCGTGGCCAGGGTGCGCACCTCATCGGCGACCACGGCAAAACCCCGGCCCTGTTCGCCGGCGCGCGCCGCCTCGATCGCCGCATTGAGCGCCAGCAGATTGGTCTGTTCGGCAATCCCGGTGATCACCGTCAAAACGTTACCGATGTTATCGCTCTCCTGTTCCAGGTGACCGATCGTGGTGTCAGCCTGTTCCACATTGCGCGCCAGGGTATCGACCGCCTGTTTGGCTTCGCCGACCACTTCCCGGCCGGTACGGCCCTGCTCATCGGCCTGGCTGGCGGCACCGGCCGCGTCTCCCGCATGGCCCACCACTTGCCGGGCACTGGTCGCCATCTCGTTAATCGCGGTGGCAACCTGTTCCACCATGGTGCGCTGCGTCTGGATCTCGCTCGCATTGGTGTCCATGACCACCGACATATTATTGGCCGCCCCGTTGAGGGATTCGGCCTCATTGTGCAGGTTTTGAAGAATATGGCGCAGATTGTCGATCATGGTGTTAATGCTGGTGACAATCTCGCCCACCACATCATGACTTTCGATCGTGCAGTTATGGCTGAGATCCTTTTCACTGACCGATCGGGCCAGAACCGATATCTGACGTAGCTTGCTCAGCAGGATCCAGCGGACCAGATAATAATTGACGATACCGATCGAGGTCCCGGCCAGGATGCAGCCCAGGACAAACCAGACATACATGCCCGGTTTCCACTCGACAAAAAACTCCGCATAAAACGGAAAAATCAGCGCCACCGCTAACCCGAAGGTCAAAAAGGAAACAAACAGCCGCCGCAAAATGCTGGGGCGTGCACGCATAGGGGTTCGCATAGGACCTCACCAGTACCGGGGGCGCAGCCAGACGCGCCGCATCAATCATGACATCAGGCTGACAGCTTATCGGCCCGCTTCGGGCGAAACTTGATGCCCGGGTGAGCCGGGGCTATCCCGTATCCTCCTCGCGCCCGGATCCGGTACAATGTCGGCTTCTGAATAGAGACGATTTTCCCGGAGAAAAGCAGACCGATGGCTCAATATATCTACACCATGAACCGCGTCAGCAAGGTAGTCCCGCCCAAGCACACGATCCTCAAGGACATCTCCCTGTCCTTTTTCCCCGGCGCCAAGATTGGCGTACTGGGGCTCAATGGCGCGGGCAAATCGACACTGCTGCGCATCATGGCCGGGCTCGATACCGAGATCGAGGGCGAGGCCCGCCCGCAACCGGGCATCAACATCGGTTACCTGCGCCAGGAGCCGGAGCTGGACGACACCAAAACCGTGCGCGAGAACGTGGAAGGCGCCCTGCAGCACATCAAGGACGCCCAGGCCCGGCTGGAAGAAATCTATGCCGCCTACGCCGAACCGGACGCCGACTTCGACGCCCTGGCCGCCGAGCAGGGCGAGCTGGAAAACCTGCTCCAGGCCACCGACGGTCACAACCTGGAGCGGACCCTGGAGATCGCCGCCGACGCCCTGCGCCTGCCCCCCTGGGATGCCGAGGTCAGCAAACTCTCCGGCGGCGAACGACGCCGCGTCGCGCTGTGCAAATTGCTGCTCTCCAAGCCCGACATGCTGCTGCTGGACGAGCCCACCAACCACCTGGATGCCGAGTCGGTCGCCTGGCTGGAACGCTTCTTACATGAGTACAGTGGCACCGTGGTAGCGGTAACCCATGACCGCTATTTCCTCGACAACGTGGCCGGCTGGATCCTGGAGCTGGATCGCGGCGAAGGCATTCCCTGGCAGGGCAACTATTCCTCCTGGCTGGAACAAAAAGAAAAGCGACTGGAGATGGAAGAGAAGCAGGAGCAGTCACGCATCAAGACCATCAAGAGCGAACTGGAGTGGGTACGCACCAATCCCAAGGGGCGCCAGGCCAAGAGCAAGGCGCGCCTGGCTCGCTTCGAGGAGCTCTCGTCAAAGGATTATCAGAAGCGTAACGAAACCAACGAGCTGTTCATTCCGCCCGGACCGCGGCTCGGCGATCTGGTGGTCGAGGCCAACCACATTCGCAAGGGTTTCGGCGACAAGCTGCTGGTGGATGACCTCAGCTTCAACCTGCCGCCCGGCGGCATCGTCGGTATCATCGGCCCCAACGGCGCCGGCAAGACCACCCTGTTTCGTATGCTGGTCGGCCAGGAACAGCCCGATGACGGCGAACTGCGCGTCGGCGACACCGTGCAACTGGCCTACGTGGATCAAAGCCGCGATGCGCTGGATGGCAGCAAGACTGTCTGGGAAGAGATTTCCGACGCTCAGGACATCATGAGCGTCGGCGATTTCGAGATCAATTCCCGCGCCTATGTCGGGCGTTTCAACTTTCGCGGCAGCGATCAGCAAAAGCGGGTCGGCGACCTCTCCGGCGGCGAACGCAACCGGGTGCATCTGGCCAAGCTGCTTAAAAGCGGCGGTAACCTGCTGTTGCTGGACGAACCGACCAACGATCTCGACGTGGAAACCCTGCGCGCGCTGGAGCAGGCGTTACTCGAATTTCCCGGTTGCGCGGTGATCATCTCGCATGATCGCTGGTTCCTGGATCGCGTCGCCACCCATATGCTGGCCTTCGAAGGCGACAGCCAGGTCACCTGGTTCGAAGGCAATTACGCCGATTATGAAGAAGATCGCAAACGCCGGCTCGGCGATGACGCCCAGCCCCATCGCATCAAATATAAAAGTCTCGACAAGTAACAGGCACGCTGGTGGCAAGCCACCGGCTTTTATGCGCTCCACTGGCGGGGATGATAATCCTCGGCCAGAATATTCAGCTCATCCTCGAACTCGTCAAACGGGCCACTGGCATCATTGGGTTCGGCAATGGCAATGACCGCCAGTTCGTCCCAGATATCCATTTCCAGCTCTTCCACATCCCCGTCATAAAACTGGATTTCGATGCTGTCCTCGTCACTCGCCACGACTTCGAAAATCCTGTCATCAACATCCCGATACCACTGGCCCACAACAGGCTCAATTTGATTTTCTCGCATACGCCCTCCACCCGGACCAGTGCCGGCCGGGAATGATGCTGGATAGTTTGCGGCTCAGGCCGCCAATAATACAGTAGCAGCAGGACGATAAATGTCACCCCCGGGGCGACAAACGGAAGTTTATGCTCATTTTGAAACAGCCATTCAATATGGCGCGGGGTTGTGACCGGTATAACAACCAAAAAGGCCTTTCATCTCTGAAAGGCCTTGAAGTTTACTGGCTGAGTCGTTGAATCGCCGGACTATTCAAGATCACCGGTATTTTCCATGTCACCGGTGTTTTCCATCTCGACAGCGGCGGGCTCTTGGGACTCGGCGACATAGTCAAAGCTGTCTTCGGCAATCACTTCGTTGGCGGCGTTGACCACACTGACACGCCACTCGCCCGTCCAGTCCGGCACAAACCGTTTGCTGGACCAGACCCGCCAGCGCGGTCCCTTGACGTCAAATTCAACTTCAGCCATGACTTCGCCCTGATATTCCCAGCGATGCCTGGCGGTCTGACCTTCCATGTCGCGCAGTTCGGTGAAGTAATAAACTTCCTCGGTATCATTCTCCAGCCGGGCAACATCGTCCACCGGCTCACGATCCTCGATGCGGGTGGTGAATGCCGAGCGCATGACACTACCGGAAGAAAAACCGCTCTGCTCCATCGCCGCGGCCTGGGCCTTGCTGACCTGATCGTCGCCGGCCTGATCCTGGCTGGCCTGTTGCGATTCCTGTTCGGCCGGGATGTAAGGCATGCTGTCCTGTTCGTCCGCCGCGTCGTCGGCGGCGACCAGCTGGCCGCTGGCAAGCAGCAGGGCCAGGGTGAATCCGTAGTATGCTTTCATGATTTCGCTCCCCTTGAGTCGGTATGCATGAATTATTGGGCCGCCTATGTAACGGCGTTTTGACAAAGAGTTCTGTGAGTTTAATCACAGCCTGTCATGCCCTGGTGTGACCCGCTTTGCAGCCTGTGAAAAAACAAAAGTGATGCCAGCGGCTACAACAGGGCATTGGGAACATGCCCACCGTCCAGATAACCGGCAATGTTATCCGCCACCTGATCGAGCAGCCGCTGACGCGCGGCCCGGCTGGCCCAGGCAATATGCGGCGTCACGATCAGGTTATCCAGTGGCGCTGCTAGCAACGGATTATCCGCTGCCGGCGGTTCCTGCGCCAGCACATCCACACCGGCGCCGCCGAGGTGGCCTTCCTGCAGCGCCTGGTATAACGCCGACTCATCCACAATGCCGCCCCGGGCGGTATTGATCAACAGGGCACCGGGTTTCATCAGAGCCAGCTGTTCGGCGCCGATGAGATGGCGGGTCTCCTCGCTGAGCGGGCAATGCAAAGAGACAACATCCGCCTTTTGCAACAGTTCCGTCAGTGCCAGCCGGCCGGGACGCCGATCGTGTGCATTGCGTCGCGCGATCAGGCAATGCATCCCGAACGCCTCCCCCATGCGGGCCACGGCCTGGCCCAGTTCGCCGTAACCGATGATCCCGAGTCTCTTGTTCTGCAACTCGTCGACAGGATAGTCGAGCAGACAAAAATGCCGACTCTGCTGCCAGCGTCCGTCCCGCACTGCCGCACGATAGGCCGGCAGCTGGCGCAACAGGGCGAGAATCAACATGAACACATGTTGCACCACCGACGGGGTGGCATAACCGGTCACGTTGCACACCTGAATGTTTTGCCGGCTGGCCGCGTCCAGGTCCACATTGTTGACGCCGGTGGCCGCCACCGCGATCAGTTTCAGATCCGGCAACCGGGCAAGCTGCGCCGCATCCAGTACCACCTTGTTGGTCACCACCACCTCGGCCCCTTGCAAACGGTCCACGACCGCCTCGGATTCGGTGAACGCATGATAATGCCAGTCGATGGGCAAGGCTTTAATGGCCGCAAAATCGAGATCGCCGCGCTCCCCCGCTTTGGCCACCAGACTGCCTGTATCCAGAAAAACCCCGCGCATATCCCGCTCCCGTGCGGCTGCGATAATGTACCGAGTATATTTGCCACTTTTGCCGGCGCGCAAACTCCGGGATAATCCCCGCTACACTCATTAACAAGGTTTGGCGCATGGCTTTCAAGGGCACGCCCGGTTTCACCCACGATCAACCCGATCAGATCGGCATTCTGCTGACCAATCTCGGGACCCCCGACGCGCCGGATACGGCAGCGGTGCGCCGTTATCTGGCCGAGTTTCTCGCCGATCCGCGCATCGTGGAGATGCCCCGCTGGCTGTGGCGAATCATTCTGCACGGGGTGATCCTGCGCATTCGCCCGCCGAGAGTGGCCCATGCCTACGCCAGTGTCTGGCGCGAGGACGGTGCCCCACTGCTCGCCTATACCCGCAAGCAGGCACAGGCCCTGCAACCGGTACTGGAAACGAAATTTCAACAACCGCTTAAAGTGGCTATCGGAATGCGTTATGGCAATCCGTCGCTGGCCAACGGCCTGGCCGAACTGCAGGCTGCCGGGGTGCGTCGAATTCTGGTGCTGCCGCTCTATCCACAATATTCGGCCACCACCACCGCCTCCACTTTCGACGCCATCGCCGACGAACTGAAAACCTGGCGCTGGTTGCCGGAGCTGCAGATGCTGACCAGCTACCACGATCACCCCGGCTATATCAGCACCCTGGCCGACAGTATCCGGCAATACCAGCAAGAACACGGCACACCGCAAAAACTGCTGTTCTCTTTCCACGGTCTGCCCAAACGTTATCTGCTGGCCGGTGATCCCTATTTCTGCCAGTGCCACAAAACCGCGCGTCTGGTCGCCGAACAGCTCGCTCTGCCCGACGACGCCTGGCAGGTCACCTTCCAGTCCCGCTTTGGCCGGGAGGAGTGGCTGCAGCCCTATACCGACTTCACCCTCAAGGCGCTGCCCGGCGAAGGCATTCGTCACGTACAGGTGATCAGCCCCGGCTTTGCCAGCGACTGTCTGGAAACCCTGGAAGAGATCGACATGCAGAACCGGGAATTTTTCCTCGAGGCCGGCGGCGAACAGTTCGACTACATCCCGGCATTGAACGACCGTCCCGAACACATCCGCTTTCTCGCCGATCTGATCGGCGAGCACACAGGCGCCTGGCACGCGCTTTCGGCGACCGATACAGATGCCCGCCAACGGTTGGCGCAGGGGCTGGGGGCTAGTCTCTAGGACCTAGGACCTGGATCCTGGAAACAGAAAAGTCACGTAGGCTTCGCCAACGTGACCTACCCACTTGATAAAAGAAATTAACGCAGAGGCGCAAAGGCGCAGAGAACGCAAAAATTTTATTCAACTAAAAAACCCCGGCTCCACAGTTACACGAATACCAGCGTTTGTTGTTATACAGTTCATCAGATTTTATTTTAACTCTGCGCCCTTTGCGCCTTTGCGCCTCTGCGTTGAAAAGATTTTTCATAAAAAGGGTCTTCACCAGTTCTAGTGGGTTCCCATTTCGTATTTTTCGGGCATTAGCGATAAGCCACCAAAATGAAACAGGATGGCGGTTTTAAATCGCTCCCGATTTCGAAAGCCGCGCGCCTTGTCTTTGAGCATTTTGATTTTGCTGTTGAGACTCTCCGCCCGGACATTGGTGACATTTAATACGATGGCGTTGATGATACCCCACAGGTGTTGTTTAACCATTCGCGCGACTTTTTTGATCGGGGCCAGGCGGCTGCGAATGGCCCACTGATACCATTGCTGCCAGGCACGCTCGGCCCAGCCTCGGCGGAGGTAATGCCATAGCCCCTTGGCGTGTTCCTTGATGGCCCAGGCCCGACCGGTTTGGCGCGCCACGCGACTGAGTTGCACCAGTTCCTGGCGCAGCTGGCGTCTCAAGTCGGCCGCATTGCGCAACCAACCGTACTTGGTGCCCTTTAATGTCGCATCGCCCTGCTTCATGCGTTGCCGGTGCTCTTGTTTGCGCACCGCGTCGACGGCCTGGTTGAGATGCTGGTTGACGTGGAATTTATCGAAGGCGATTTTGTCTTCGGCGCCGGGGATATGCTCGAGGGTGGCACGGATATAAGCTGGCCACATGTCCATCGAAATGCTCTGAATTTGCGCCTTCTGGGCGTCGCTCAGCGGGCCATAGAAGTCATTGAGGCTTGTGCCACGGCGGTCATCGGCGACGTGCAGGACATCCCCATGGGCGTCATTGACCACCGTCACGTATTCATGGCGCTTTTGAAAGGCGACCTCGTCGATACCCAGATGGGCTAACGCCGGGTGGCCCCGACGGGACAAGCCCCGCTGTACCGCGCGCTGCATGATGCCGTCCACGGCATTCCAGCTCAGCCCCATCTGTCGGCTGACGGCGGAGGCGGTGTTCTCTTTCAACAGCAGAATGACCATCGCCTCAAACAGGACCGTGTAGCGGGCGTTATCTTGTGCCCAGGGGACTTCAATGGTCTGAACGCCATGATCAGGGCATTGGACACGCGGAACATCGGCTTCAACCTGCGTTTTGAACTGGCGGGTATCCAGGTGCCGCCAACGACGCCGACGCTTGTCGTAGCGCGGTGTTGACCTGCCACAGGTCGGGCAACGCAATAATGAATCCGCTTCGAGTTCAACATGGACCTCGACCGTCTTGTCCGGTTCAATGAACTCGATGCCGCTAACAAACCAGGGCGAGGAGATTCCCAGGATCTTTTCATATAACGTCGCTTCATCCATCATCGATTTAACCTAGCAAACCCACCACAATTGGGGAAGAGCCCATAAAAAAAGGGGAGCTGACGCTCCCCTTTTTTATCGTGATACGACAAGTCAATCAGGCGTTATAGTCCGCCAGGCCGGGATTGTCTTTCACATTAACCAGCTTGGGGGTATTGAGTTTCTTGACGGTTGCCACTTTCTCCGCTCGCAGATACTCGGCCACCACGTCCCAGATATCCTTGCCTTCGCGCGGATTGGCTGAAACCGATGCCCAGCCGGCCACGCTGTACTCCTTGTCGGCCTCGATCGGGGTACCGTCATCCAGACGCATGTCCTGAATACGATTGCCGATCTTCCTGGTCGGGTCGATGGTGTAATCCAGGCCGCCGACACGTACCATGTCCCCGCCCTGCTGGCGATAGGGATCTTCATGGAAAATGTTGTCGGCCACGTCTTCGAGAATCAGCTTGATATTTTCACCGCTGATGTTGTCGACATAGGTTTCCGGATAGGTCAGACAGGTCTGGGTCATGACATGTTCCATGGTGATCGGCTGGCCCGGCAACACGGAAACACCCCAGCGGAAGCCCGGTGAGAAGGAGATCTGGGCACCGCCCACTTCGCGCAGAGCATCGCAGATCAGCTGATCGAAGGTCCCATTGAAGTTACCACGGCGATAAAGCAGATCATCGGCCACCGCCAGCTCTTCATTGAGGGTATCCAGATACGGCTTGCGGACCTCTTCAATGTAGCTGGCCATTTCCTGATCCGGCTCCAGGAAATTGGAGAAGACCGGCAGCAGTTTGTAGTCGTAACCCTGAACCTTGCCGTTACGAACATCAAACTGCATCACACCCAGGAACTTGCCGTTGGAGCCGGCATTGGTCACCAGCGTGGTGCCGCCCTTGTTCTTCACTTCCATGGCGCCCGGCATACCGTCATGGGTGTGGCCGCCGAAGATGGCATCGATACCGCTGACCTGGGAAGCCATCTTGATATCCACATCCATGCCGTTGTGCGATAGCACCACAACCGCATCGGGTTTTTCGGTTTCACGCACCTGGTTAACGATGGTCTGCATCGCTTCGTCACGGATCCCGAAGGTCCAGTCGGGAATAAAGCGCTCACCCGGGTTGGCGATCGGGGTATAGGGGAAAGCCTGGCCGATCACGGCGACACGAATACCGCCTTCCATCTCCTTGATGGTGTAGGGCTTGAAGGCGCGCAAGGAGGACTCATTATAATGCTCAAAATCCTCGAATTTGTAATCAAAACTGGCTTCGGGTTTGACGAACACGTTTTGACAGACAAAATCACCGTCGAAATCCTTGACGTTGGAGATCACTTCTTTCTCATGGTAGGTGAATTCCCAGTGACCGGTCATTACGTCCACGCCCAGCAGGTTGGTCGCACCGACCATGTCCTTGCCGCGGGTCCAGTAGGCGGTCCCGGAGCCCTGCCAGGTGTCGCCGCCGTCCATCATTAGTGTACGACCGGCACCGTGGTCGGCACGCAGTTTTTTGATCAGCGTGCGCAGATGGGAGAAGCCCCCGACCTTGCCATATTTTTCCGCCGCCTCGGCGAAATTCAGGTGGGTAAACGCGTGAGCCTCGGGCGTTCCCGGTTTAATACCGTAATAGTCGAGCAATTCATGACCCACGATATGTGGCGGGCGCCCCCTGGCGTCATGCAGACCCAGGTTGACGTTCGGCTCGCGGAAATAAACCGGATTCAACTGCGCGTGGCAGTCGGTCATGTGCATGAACGTCACGTTCCCGAATTTGGGCACGTTGTACATATCTTCGGGGGCTACACCCTGGCCGGTTTTGGTCACCCCGGCTGTACCGCTTGACTTGTTGTCGCAACCCGGCAACATGCCCGCAGCCGCAGCCATACCCATGACCTGGATAAATTCACGGCGATTGATAGACATTCAGTCCTCCTCGTATACCTTCAAATTGTAAGTCTTGGTTTTCACTGTTGTAGTTTTGTTGTTCACGCCTGTCTCTGCAGGCTGCTCACCGGAATCACATTGTGTGACCTCGCAGCGGGATTGCGACATGATAGTACAAACTTTACCCGGATTGCATAGGTTTACGCCGATTGGTCGACAAAACCGGCACCGGCTATGCGGATTGCAGCCCGGCTCTCACCCGTGCAATGCCCTGGTTGCAGATTGCATCAGCGTCCGACCAGCACCTCAAACGGGTTGGCACCCAGCTGATGCTGGAAGAAACCCCAGCTCAACCACAGCACCGGCAGCCGCGCCAGCACAAACAAGACGGCCCGGATACGGGATAATTGATGGGCAACGGCAAACATTTTTGGCGAGAACTTAGAAGAACTTGCGAGGTCCATACCTTATATAAAGATGAGCCACCTGTTCGGCATAGCCGTTGAACATCAGGGTGTCGAGCATAAGCGGCCTCTGATTCGGGGATAACAGGTCGGACACCCGCCACGGGCACAAGTTCATCTGCATCATTCTTCGCTAATATACAAGCCACACGGCTGTTGTGACCTCGCCGGCTGGGCTATGATGCAGGACGCCTGAATCAGAACAAGACCGACGCAATGAGCGCCACCGAAACGCCCCACTCCAGTGCCGGCACCCGGCGGATTAACACCGTTTTGTCCCAACACGCGCGCAGCATGGGACAACGACGGCGTATTGAAATCTATAACGACAAGTTCGTGAAGGTCGCGGACCAGGATCTGTTCGGTCGCCAGAGTTATCACCTGAACCTGGGCATGCTGGAGCCGTGGCCGGTGCGCCACCGGCGTATTGCCTGGCGCTGGTTGCTCGGCACAGCCTATTTTTTCCTGGCCACCCTGGTGTTCGGCGTTTATCTGTGGCAGAACCAGACCACCCAGACGCTGAACCAGGTGCTGCCGTTTCTGATCGCCTTTATCCTGCTGACCTGCGGTTGCCTGATTCTGTTTGTCTACTACTCACCCAATGTCACCGAATTTCGCAGTCGCTACGGCAGTTGCCCGTTGTTACGCCTGCTCTACAACAAACCCGACCCCGAAAGTTTTCGGCACCTCGTCGCCGAACTCAGGACCCGCATCCTTGCCGCCAGCCAGGCCATTACCTTTGATAAAAAAGAAATGCTGGCGATCGAACTGAAAGAACTGCGTCGGCTGTCGGATGAAAGCATCATCACCCAGGATGAATACCGCCGCGCCCGCCAGCGCATCATGAACATGCACTTTTAAAATAAAAATAATCACCACCAAGGCTCAAAGACACCAAGAAACACAGTAATAATATTTCGTAATCCTGCAAACAGATCATGTGCACATAAAAATGCCGGCTTTCGCCGGCAAATTTATTTCTAACTTGGTGTCTTGGCGTCTTGGTGGTGTGCTTTTACGCCGCCGAGGCCTTGCGATCGGATTTGCCGAACACGAACTGGTCGTCTTTGACATCGACCTTGATCACATCGCCCGGCACGAACTTGCCGGAGAGGATCTCCTGCGCCAGGGTATTTTCCACCTGTTGCTGGATGGCCCGCTTGAGCGGCCGGGCACCGTAGACCGGATCGAAGCCGGCTTCGCCAATCTTGTCCAGTGCCGCCTCGGTCAGTTCAACATCCATGTGCCGGTCCTGCAGCCGCTGGCGCAGGTAATCGAACTGGATGCCGGCGATGGCGCGGATCTGTTCGCGCGCCAGCGGATGGAACACGACCACTTCGTCGACCCGGTTGATGAACTCGGGCCGAAAATGCTGGCCGATAATCTCCATCACCGTGGATTTCATCGCCTGATAGTTTTCCTCGCCGGCCATATCCTGGATCTGCTGTGAACCCAGGTTGGAGGTCATGACGATCACCGTGTTGCGAAAATCGACCGTGCGACCCTGGCCGTCGGTCAGGCGACCGTCATCCAGCACCTGCAACAGAATGTTGAACACATCGGGATGGGCCTTTTCGACCTCGTCGAGCAAAATGACGGAATAGGGTTTGCGGCGTACCGCCTCGGTCAGGTAACCGCCTTCTTCATAGCCGACATAGCCGGGCGGGGCCCCGATCAAGCGAGCCACGGAGTGCTTCTCCATGAACTCGGACATGTCGATGCGCACCATGGCAGCCTCGGTGTCGAACAGGAAGGCCGCCAGGGATTTGGTCAGCTCGGTCTTGCCTACCCCGGTCGGGCCGAGGAACAGGAACGAGCCGTTGGGTCGATTGGGATCGGACAGCCCGGCACGCGAACGGCGAATGGCATCGGCCACCGATTTGACCGCCTCGTCCTGCCCCACCACGCGCTGATGCAGGGCCTCTTCCATGCGCAACAGCTTGTCGCGCTCGCCTTCGAGCATTTTGGAAACCGGGATGCCGGTCCACTTGGAAACCACCTCGGCGATCTCCTCCTCGTTCACCGAGGTACGCAACAAGGTGGTTTCCTGCATTTCCGCCTGGGCGGCCATGTCCAGCTGTTTTTCCAGCTCCGGAATCTTGCCATACTGCAGCTCCGACATGCGCGCCAGATCACCGGCGCGACGCGCGGTATCCAGTTCAATGCGCGTCCGCTCCAGCTCTTCCTTGATGTGCTGGGTGCCCTGTACGGCGGCTTTTTCCGAATTCCAGACCTCTTCAAGATCGTGATATTCACGTTCCAGCTTGTCGATCTCGTCTTCCAGTTTGTTAAGCCGTTCGAGCGAGGCTTCGTCGCTTTCCTTCTTCAGCGCCTCGCGTTCGATCTTGAGCTGGATCAGTTTACGATCCAGGCGATCCATGGACTCGGGCTTGGAGTCGATCTCCATGCGGATGCGGCTGGCCGCCTCGTCCACCAGGTCGATCGCCTTGTCCGGCAATTGCCGATCGGTGATATACCGGTGTGACAGGGTCGCCGCGGCAACGATCGCCGGGTCGGTGATATCCACCCCGTGGTGCACTTCGTATTTTTCTTTTAGGCCGCGCAGGATTGCCACCGTGTCTTCCACGCTCGGCTCATCCACCTGTACTTTCTGAAAGCGCCGCTCCAGGGCCGCGTCCTTTTCGATGTACTTGCGATACTCATCCAGGGTGGTGGCGCCAATGCAATGCAATTCACCGCGGGCCAGTGCCGGCTTGAGCATGTTGCCGGCATCCATGGAGCCCTCGGCCTTGCCGGCACCAACCATGGTATGGATCTCGTCAATGAACAGGATCACCTGCCCTTCCTGTTTGGACAGGTCATTGAGTACGGCCTTGAGCCGTTCCTCGAATTCACCGCGGAATTTGGCGCCCGCCAGCAGTGAGCCCATATCCAGCGACAGGACCCGCTTGTTCCTCAAACCATCCGGGACTTCGCCGTTGATAATCCGTTGCGCCAGTCCCTCAACGATCGCGGTCTTGCCCACGCCGGGTTCGCCGATCAATACCGGGTTGTTCTTGGTACGCCGCTGTAACACCTGGATAGAACGGCGGATTTCATCGTCCCGCCCGATCACCGGATCGAGTTTGCCCTGTTCGGCCCGCTCGGTCAGATCGATAGTGTATTTTTCCAGCGCCTGACGCTGCTCCTCGGCATTGGGATCATCGACCTGCTGCCCGCCGCGCACATTCTCGATCGCCTTCTCCAGGGCTTCCTTGCTGGCCCCGGCTTTGCGCAACAGCTCGCCCAGGTTACTCTTGTCGTCCACCGCCGCCAGCACGAACAGCTCGCTGGAGATGTATTTGTCCTGGCGTTTTTGCGCCAGCTTGTCGGTCAGATTCAGCAGGCGTGACAGATCATTGGAGATGTGCACCTCGCCGGTGGCATCCTCGATCTGCGGCAGATGGTCCAGCGCTTCACCAAGCTGGGAGCGCAGCAGATTCACATTCGCATCAGCCTGGGCCAGCAGGTGCGAGACGCTGCCGCCTTCCTGATCCAGCATGGCGCTCATCAGATGCACCGGTTCGATCATCTGGTGATCGCGGCCGACCGCCAGGCTCTGGGCGTCGGCGATTGCCATCTGGAATTTGCTGGTCAGTTTGTCCATTCGCATTAGTCGTTTTCCCCTGTGGAAGTAAAATTTCAAATACTCCAACAAAAATAGGGTCGGTTGTGGGGGATTCAAGGTCGGCGGGCAAAACAGACCTTGAAAGACAGACCGGGATCAGACTCAAGGCGGCGGTCCTGCCGGGCCATCCGGCAATCAACGCGGAGGACGCAGAGTCGCGGAGACGCAGAGATTTTCTACTATAGGATTGTTCTGACTGGATGCGAAACGGCAGGCGCTAAATATGATCGATTTTACTTCTCAGCGCCTCTGCGTCTCCGCGTCCTCTGCGTTTTCATTACCACATTTGCGCGAGTCATTGTTCACTGGCGCTGGCGCAGCGGATGCACAGGGTGGCGGCGGGATCGGCATGCAGGCGGGCGGGGGCAATTTCTTCTTCGCAGCGCAGACAGTACCCGTAGTCGCCCTCGTCCATGCGCCGCAATGCCGACTCGATGCGTACCAGCATCTGCTGGCGCCGCTGACCGGCGGCCCGGGACATGGCCTGCCCCTGCAGGGCGTCCATGCGCGACAGGCGACCCACGCGGGTCTGATCCAGCTCCACGGTGGAACTGGCCTGGGCATTGGCATCGCGGGTTTCATCCAGCGCGGCCCGCTGTGCCAGCAGGGCGGCGCGCAGTTGCTCAAGTTCGGTATCCGTCAGGCTCATGGGGGTATGATACGCCTTAATCCGTTCGCAACACACCCGCCGTGCCTTTTTGTGGTATAGTGCGCGCCGCGTTTGCCCCGCACCCCACTCATGCAACTACCGATTTGCTGTCCGGTATGGCGCTCCGGCGGTGCCCGCCAATGCTTTCATTCTCCTGACTTGATAAGTCGTTGCCGCCACCTGGCGACGGTATTGCGCCGGCCCTGTGCCTGAAACGCATGGCGGACGACGATTGCGAACCGGAATACCGACAACATGTACCAGACCCTGAAAACCAACTGGCTCAGCAACCCGCGCGGCGATCTGCTCGCCGGTATCGTGGTGGCCCTGGCGCTGATTCCCGAGGCCATTGCCTTTTCCGTCATCGCCGGAGTCGATCCCAAGGTCGGCCTCTATGCCTCGTTCTGTATCTCGGTGGTGATCGCCTTCACCGGCGGGCGCGTGGGCATGATCTCCGGCGCCACCGGGGCCATGGCGCTGCTGATGGTGACCCTGGTCGGCCAACACGGGCTGGAATACCTGCTGGCCGCCACCTTGCTGACCGGGATATTGCAGATCGGCGCCGGCTATCTCAAGCTGGGCTCACTGATGCGTTTTGTCTCGCGTTCGGTGGTTACCGGCTTCGTCAATGCGCTGGCGATTCTGATTTTTCTGGCCCAGTTGCCGGAGCTGAACCCGGCCACCGAGGGGGTCACCTGGCATGTCTATGCCATGACCGCCGGGGGCCTGGCGATCATTTACCTGTTTCCCTATATCACCAAATCCATCCCCTCCCCGCTGGTCACCATCGTGGTGCTGACCGCGCTGGCCATCTGGCTGGATCTGGACATTCGCAACGTCGGCAGCATGGGCGAGCTGCCCGACACGTTGCCGGTGTTCCTGTGGCCGGACGTGCCGCTGAATCTCGAGACCCTGTGGATTATTCTGCCCTATTCGGTCTCGCTGACCGTCGTGGGCCTGCTGGAATCACTGATGACCGCCACCATCGTCGACGACCTGACCGACACAACCAGCGACAAGAACCGCGAATGCAAGGGCCAGGGCATCGCCAATATCGGCTCCGGCCTGCTTGGCGGCATGGCCGGTTGCGCGATGATCGGCCAGTCGGTCATCAACATCAAATCCGGTGGCCGCACCCGGCTCTCCACCCTGATGGCCGGGGTCTACCTGTTGCTGATGGTGGTGTTTCTCGGCCAGTGGGTGGCACAGATCCCGATGGCCGCGCTGGTCGCCGTGATGATCATGGTCGCCATCGGGACCTTCAGCTGGGAGTCGATCCGCAACCTGAAAAAACACCCGATGAGTACCAACATTGTTATGGTTGTCACGGTCATCGTCGTGGTCGCGACCCACAACCTGGCGTATGGTGTATTCGTCGGCGTACTGCTGGGCGCGCTGTTTTTCGCCAACAAGGTGGGCCAGTACAAATACGTGGTCTCGGAACGGGATGAGCAAAACGCCACCCGCACCTACCGGGTGGTAGGACAGGTCTTTTTCGCCTCGGCGGACAAATTTGTAGAGTCCTTCGATTTCAAGGAAGCGCTGAATAAAGTGGTCATCGATCTCTGCCAGGCCCACTTCTGGGACATCACCGCCGTGGCGGCGCTGGACAAGGTCGTGCTCAAGTTCCGCCGCGAAGGCACCGAAGTGGAAGTGATTGGCCTCAACGAGGCCAGTGCCACCATCGTGGATCGCTTCGCGGTCCATGACAAACCCGACGCCGTCGACAAACTGATGGCCCACTGACAGGATACGCCTTATGCCCAATGTCATTGCCTGTATCGACGGTACCGCGGTCTCGACCGCGGTCAGCGACTGCGCCGCCTGGGCCAGCCTGCAACTGGATGCCCCGCTGGTTCTGCTGCATGTACTGGACAAGTCGGAATACCCCGCCCAGCGTGATCTGAGCGGCAACATCGGCCTGGGCAGTCGCGAAACCCTGCTTCAGGAACTGGCGGAGCTGGATGAAAAGCGCGGCAAGCTGGCCATGGAACAGGGCCAGCTGATGCTCGAGTCCGCCAAACAGCGCGCGCTGGAGGACGGCGTCAACGAGCCGATCACCCACCAGCGCCACGGCAGCCTGATCGATTCGCTGCTGGCCATCGAACAGGACACCCGCCTGCTGGTACTGGGCAAACACGACGAGAAACTCAAACCCCACGTCGGCAGCCGCGTGGAAAGCGTGGTGCGCAGCCTGCACTGCCCGATCCTGGTTACCACCGAAACCTTCAGCGCACCACGCAAAGTCATGCTCGCCTTCGACGGCAGCGATACCACCCGCAAGGGCGTCGAGATGGTCGCCAGCAGTCCGCTATTTAAAGGGATTCCCTGCCACCTGGTGATAGCCGGCAATGACACCAGGACCCATCGCGAGCAATTAGACTGGGCGCGAAACACACTCGAACAGGCCGGCTTCGATGCCCCGGCCACGATCATCAGCGGGGATGTTGAACGGGTGTTATGTGACTACCGCGCGGCCAATGACATCGATATGCTGATCATGGGCGCCTGGGGCCACTCGGTGATTCGCCGGTTCCTGGTCGGCAGCACCACCACCAGCGTGGTGCGCAACGCCACCGTGCCGGTGTTGTTGCTGCGTTGAGAAACGCGCTAATGCAGGGTTGAGTGCGCCAGATAAATGACCACAACCCCCAGCAAGATAAGAATAATCTGCTGAACGGTTTGACTGAACTCGACGCGCTTGTGCAGGCCCGGAATCAGATCGGCCACGGCAATATAGATAAAGCTGGAGGCGGCGATCGCCAGCACATACGGCAGAGCCTGTTGCATATCGGCCAGGCTGTAATAGGCCAGTCCCGCGCCAATCAATGTCGTCAGGCTGGCCAGGATGTTATACAAAAATGCCTTGCGCTTGCTGAAACCGCCTTGTAACAGCACGGCGAAGTCGCCGACTTCCTGTGGGATTTCATGCGCCGCGACCGCCAATGCAGTAACGATACCCAGGTGAATGTCGGTCATGAAAGCGGCGGCGATCAGCACCCCGTCCACGAAATTATGCACCCCGTCGCCGATCAGGATCAGGGTACCTGCCGCGTTATCGTGGGCATGCGGTTCGGGCGTGTGCGCCTCGCAGACTTCGTGATGGCAATGACGCCACAGCACCATCTTCTCCAGCAGGAAAAACCCCAGTACCCCGAGCAACACGGTCATGCCCAGCAGATGAAAGTCGTCCGTGCCGGCCAGGCTGTGGGGCAGCAGCGCCAGAAAGGCCGCGCCCAGCAGGGCGCCGATGGCAAAACTGACAAAATGGGGCAGCAACCGATCCCGGGTAAAACCGGGAATCAGCAAAAACAGCGCGGCCGCCAGCACACTCAGCACCCCGCCGAGCAGACTGAACAGCAAAATCCAGGTAAATAACGACATCAGATTTCCAGATCGGCAAAAAACTTTAGCATGATACACAGGGTGGCGCTGGTTTGGGAGGCAGGAGACCCGTCCTCTGGCCGATTGTTTGGCGTGGTGCGGTGCGATCGGCGAGGTTGTATCGCCGAGGTGGCTCGGCTCCCTCAAGAGTACTGGAATCAGAATCGGGTTGGGGCCGGCCCAGATGACCAGGTAGGCCCGATATAGCGCAGCGGTATCGGGCACTCTTCGGGTTGCCGGACACCGCTGCGCTATGTCCGGCCTACCTGCCAGGACCTAGCCGCTGGGATCTAGCCCCTGTCATCTGGCGCCAGCCAGATGACACTCGCCATCCGCCCGGTCACGCCGTCGCGGCGATAGGAATAGAACCGTTCGGCATCGGTGAGGGTGCAATACTCGCCGCCGCTGATCTGCTCGACGCCGCGCTGCTGCAAACGGCGTCGCGCCAGTGCGTAGATATCCATCAGCCAGTGACCGGAGCGGGTCGGCGTGAACGCCTCGTCGCTGTCGGGATCGGGCTCGACAAAGGCCCGGCGCACCTCGTCGCCAATTTCATAGACCTCGGGCCCGATGGCCGGACCGAGCCAGGCCAGGATCTGATCGGCCGGGGCCTGAAATTGATCCAGCGCGGCCTCGATCACGCCACTGCTCAGACCGCGCCAGCCAGCGTGCACCGCGGCCACTTCCTGACCCCTGCGATCGCAAAGCAGTACCGGCAGGCAATCGGCAGTGAGCACCGCGCAGATCACCGCCGGCGTGCGGCTGTAGGCGGCATCGGCCTCGAGACCGATGCGGCCGTTGTGTTCCAGCACCGCCACCCGGCTGCCGTGGACCTGTTGCAACCAGCACGGTTCACCCGGCAATCCCAACCGAGCCCGGTTAGTGGCCACGGCCTGCGGGGCGTCGCCCACGTGGGATGCCGGATTCAGTGACGCATAGGGCGGTTCACTCACCCCGCCCTGGCGGCAACTGGTCCCGGCCAGCACTGTCGACGGGGCCGTCCAGTCCGGGATGATAAACACCTCGTGGTTCATTCGCACTCTCCCGCCCCGGCCAGATCCTGTTGCAACACACCGATCAGCTGCGCCATGTCCGCCGGCAACGGCTGTTCCCATTGCAGCATCTCACCGCTGAGTGGATGTTGCAGGCCCAGTTTGCTGGCGTGCAGGGCCTGGCGCCTGAAACCGCGCAGGGTTTCGATCAGCCCCTCGCTTGCCCCCTTTGGCAGGCGCAGGCGACCGCCATAAGTCGGATCGCCCACCAGCGGATGGTGGATGTGTGCCATATGGACGCGAATCTGGTGGGTGCGACCGGTCTCCAACGTCACCCGCAGCCAGGTATGGGCGCGAAAGCGCTGCGCGACCCGGTAATGGGTAATGGCCGGCTTGCCGTGTTCAACCACCGCCATGCGCTTGCGCTGGGTCGGATGGCGGCCAATCGGCGCCTCCACCGTGCCACCCGCGGTCAGGACGCCATTGGCCACCGCCTGGTATTCACGCAGAAAACGGCGCGCCTGGAGTTGTTCCACCAGCTGTTTCTGGGCCGCCAGCGTGCGCGCCACCACCAGCAAGCCGGAGGTCTCCTTGTCGAGCCGATGAACGATGCCGGCGCGGGGCACCGTGGCCAGATCCGGATCGTGATGCAACAGGGCATTGAGCATGGTTCCCTCGGGGTTGCCGGCCGCCGGATGCACAACCAGCCCGGCCGGCTTGTTGAGCACGATCAGGGCCTCATCCTCGAACACGATATCCAGCTCGATCGGCTCGGCCTGCCACTCTCCCTGTGGCTCGTGAACTGCCTCGATCTCGATCTGCTCGCCGCCGAATACCTTGTCCCTCGCCCGCTTCTGGCGACCGTCAACCCGGACACACCCCTGCTTCAGCCACTGCTGCAAGCGGGAGCGGGAATACTGGGAAAACAGTTGCGCCAGGGCCTGATCGAGCCGTTGACCGGCCAGGCTGTCGGGGATTTCGCCGTGGAGAAGTTCTGTCGATTGTGTCGTCATCGGCCTGTTTGCGGGTATAATGCCGGTCTGAACCAGGATCGTACTACAAATACACTCACCTTATCGGAATCATCATGCTCGCCCGTTATCTGCTTTTGCTCCTGCCCCTGTTGTTACTGTCCGGCTGCGGTTCCTCGCCGGAGGCGAATGATCCCACCTCGGGCATGACAGTGGAAGAGTTGTACGAGGAAGCCCACAGCGAGCTGGAAAATAAAAATTACGAAAGCGCCATTAATCTGTATGAACGGCTGGAGTCGCGCTTTCCCTACGGTCCCTATGCCGAACGGGCCCAGCTGGAGATCATCTACGCCTATTACAAATTCGGCGAAACAGAGACCGCCATCCTGTCCGCCGATCGGTTCATCAAACTGCATCCCAACCATCAGCATGTGGACTACGCGTACTACATGCGCGGCAGGTCCAGCTTCCGGCTGGAACCGTCCCTGCTTAACCGCTGGTTCGATCAGGACATGACCGAGCGGGATCCCCGCCCTTCACGCGAGGCGTTTCGCCACTTCTCCGAACTGGTGGAAAAATTTCCCAACAGCCAGTATGCCGAGGATGCCGTTGCCCGTATGTATGCCCTGCGCGATGCGCTGGCCGAATATGAAATGCATATCGCCCGCTATTATCTGAAACGCGGTGCCCTGGTCGCGGCGGTCAATCGCGCCAAACATGTGGTGGAAAATTACCAGCAAACCGCCGAAGTCCCCGAAGCGCTGGGCATCATGGTGCGCGCCTACCGGCAACTGGAAATGAACGACCTGGCCGACGATGCGCTCAAAGTGCTGGAACTCAACTATCCCGATCACAACGAAACGAAACAGGCCAAAGCAAGTTCCTGAAAAGCATTCACCACGAAGACGCGAAGGCACGAAGAAAATAATCCGCAACAGTGTGGTTACTAGCCCCTAGTACCCAGTACCTAGCAACTGGTCCTTCGGGACGAAGGACCTGGGCGATAGCCTGTGTGACACAACCTCGAACCGGAGCAAGGATACCAGGTACCTGTTCACCGCAGAGACGCAGAGAGCGCGGAGATTTAATAACTTCCCTGGTGTAACCGCATTGGGTATTCCCCGGGTTGCCGGACACCGCTATCGCTTTGTCCGGCCTACCCAACTACGCCAATCACAACGAAACGAAAAGTAGCGTAGGTCACGTTGGCGATAGCCTACGTGACACAACCTCGAACCAAAGCAAGGTCCTGAAAAGCATTCACCACGAAGGCTCGAAGATTGGAACAAGGTGACTTTGTGTTGTTACCCGCCGGGCAACAAGTTCTTAAATTGATTTCTTTTCTTCGTGCCTTCGTGTCTTCGTGGTGAAGCCTTTCCTCGTTACTCGTCCCTCGTAACCCGGCCCTGCCGTTCAGAAGAAACGGCTCAGATCGCTTCGTTGCCTTCCTCGCCGGTACGGATCCGGATCACCCGCTGCACATCGGTGACGAAGATCTTGCCGTCGCCGATCTTGCCGGTGCGGGCGGCGTTGGTGATGGTCTCGAGGGATTGATCGACCAGTTCATCGGCCACCACCACCTCGATTTTCACCTTGGGTAGAAAATCAATCACGTACTCGGCCCCGCGATACAGCTCGGTATGCCCTTTTTGCCGGCCGAAGCCCTTGACCTCGGTAGCGGTCATGCCGCTGACCCCGATCTCCGACAATGCCTGACGCACATCATCCAGCTTGAAGGGTTTAATAATCGCTTCGACTTTTTTCATAACACGGTTCCCCGGATTTGTTACACAACATTACGGTGCGCAAAACGCACTCTGCATCTTAAAAACATTCACCACGAAGACACCAGGGCACGAAGAAAAACTTAAAAGATTGTTACCCGGCGGGTGACAACCCACAGACTACCCTGTTCAAATCTTCGAGTCTTCGTATCTTCGTGGTAAAAGCTTTTCCTCGTTACTCATCCCTGCCGTTCAGCAGCGCAGGTCACCCTGGCAATAGCCTGCGTGACACAACCTCGAACCGAAGCAAGGACGCCAGGTAGTGCTGCGCGCGACCTGGCCTACAACTTCCTTCTTGCTGCCGGACACCGCTATCGCTTTGTCCGGCCTACTCGACTGAAAAAACATTCACCACGAAGACGCAAAGTTACGAAGACAATATCATAACACTTCGAGCCTTCGTGGCTTCGTGGTAAAAGCCTCTCCTCGTCACTCGTCCCTGCTCTGGCAGGCCTGGCCCGAGGTAATCGGATAATGCCGATCGCGGCCGAAGGCACGAAGAAAACGTTTCTCTATTACGGTACGCAAAACGCACTCCATATGTAAAAAAATCACCACGAAGACGCGAAGTCACGAAGTCACGAAGTCACGAAGTCACGAAGACAGTATCATAACACTTCGAGCCTTCGTGGCTTCGTGGTAAAAGCCTTTCCTCGTCACTCGTCCCTCGTCCCTCGTCCCTGATCAGGCAGGGCATAGCCCGAGGTGATCGGATAACGCCGATCGCGACCGAAGGCGCGCTGGGTGATCCGAATCCCCGGCGGCGCCTGACGGCGTTTGTATTCGTTGCGTGTCACCATATACGTGACTTTTTGCACGATCTCCCGGTCATAACCGTGGGAGACAATATCATCCAGTCCCATGTCCTTTTCCACGTACATTTCCAGGATTGCATCCAGCACCTCGTAGGGCGGCAGGCTGTCGGTATCCTGTTGATCCGGCGCCAGTTCGGCGGACGGGGGGCGATCGATCACCCGTTGCGGGATCACCGCCGAGAGGGTATTGCGATAATTGGCCAGTTCGTAAACCAGCGTCTTGGGCACATCCTTGAGCACATCGAAACCGCCGGCCATGTCGCCATACAGGGTGGCATAACCGACCGCCATCTCGCTCTTGTTGCCGGTGGTCAGGACCATCTTGCGTTTCTTGTTGGAGATCGCCATCAGCAACACGCCACGGCAACGGGCCTGGATATTCTCCTCGGTGGTATCCATCGGCAGGCCCGCAAATTCATCGGCCAGGATCTCGAGAAAGGCGTTAAAGGGCTTTTCGATCGCGATCACCCGGTAATTGACGCTCAGGGTGCGTGCCTGCTCGGCGGCATCCTCCACGCTCATATCCGCGGTATAACGCGAGGGCATCATCACCGCCTCGATCTCCTCACTGCCCAGCGCATCGACGGCGATGGCCAGGGTCAGGGCCGAATCGATCCCGCCGGACAACCCGATCACCACGCCGTTGAAGCCGTTCTTGCGCACGAAATCGCGCACGCCCAGTACCAGGGCCTGGTAAACACTGGCGGTGGTGGACAGCGGTGCCGGCAGGGCTTCGGCCTGGACCGGTTGCCAGTCTTGACCCTCCTTTTCAAACCGTACCAGTTCCAGTTTTTCAGTAAAGGCGGGAACGCGCTGAGTCACGCTGCCCTGGCCGTTCATCACGAACGAATCGCCATCGAACACCAGCTCGTCCTGACCGCCGACCAGGTTGGTGTACACCACCGGCAGGCCGGTTTCCCGACAACGATCCGCCACGGCCTGTTCTCGCTCGTAGCCTTTATTAATGTGGTAGGGCGAGGCGTTGATATTCAAAATCAAATCGGCACCGGCCTCCCTGAGCCGTTGCGGCGGCTCGGGAAACCAGATGTCTTCGCAAATGGTAATGCCGACACTGGCCCCCTTGATGTGAACCACGCAATTGTCGTGTTCCGGCACAAAATAGCGCTTCTCGTCGAACACGCTGTAATTGGGCAGGTTCTCCTTGCGCGCATGGGCGATGATCTTGCCTTCGCGAATCAGTGCGGCGGCGTTATACACGCCTTCGGGAGTATATTCCGGGTATCCCAGCAGCACATCGATGCCGCGAACCTGCTTTTGCAAGTGAAGCAGTGCCCGATCAATCCGTTCGTACATGCCGGGGCGTAATAACAGATCCTCGGGCGGGTAGCCGGTTAACGCCAGCTCGGGCGTCACCAGCACATCGGCCCCGAGCGTATCACGCGCCTCCTGCATTGCCGCGACGATTCGCCGGGCATTGCCCTCCATGTCGCCGACCAGCAGATTGATCTGGGCAATCGCGATCCGTAGTTCCTGCTCTGACATGCGCGCACTGAACTCCAAAATAAAATGCTTCCCAGCACGTTTATGTCGATCATTTCGGTGCCGGAGAGCCGGGAAAACAAATTCTAGATTATTTTATCTTTGCGCGCTCTGCGCCTCTGCGAGAGTCATTTTTTTATCTTCTGACAAGGCGGCGACTTTCAAGCGCTGAGTTGCTCCTGCATCAGGCGACCCATCTCGGCCGGGGAACGGCTGACGATGACCCCGGCGTCCTGCAGGGCGGCAAATTTACCTTCGGCCGTGCCTTTACCGCCGGAGATGATCGCGCCGGCATGGCCCATGCGTTTGCCCGGCGGGGCTGTCACCCCGGCTATATAGGCCACCACCGGTTTGCTGACGTGGTGACGGATAAATTCGGCGGCTTCCTCCTCCTCACCGCCGCCGATCTCGCCCACCAGAATCATGCCCCGGGTGTCGGGATCGTTTTCAAACAGCGACAGGCAATCAACGAAATTCAAGCCATGGATCGGGTCGCCCCCGATGCCGATGCAGGTGCTCTGGCCCATACCGTTCTGGGTGGTTTGATAGACCGCCTCGTAGGTCAGCGTGCCGGAGCGTGAGATAATACCGATCCCGCCCGGCTGATGAATGGCGCCGGGCATGATACCGATCTTGCACTGACCCGGCGTAATAATACCGGGGCAGTTGGGGCCAATAAGATAGCTGTCGCTGTCCTTCAAGGCCGCTTTCACCCGCAGCATATCCAGCACCGGGATGCCCTCGGTAATACAGGCGATCACCTCGATACCGGCATCGGCCGCCTCCAGAATCGCATCGGCGGCGAAGGCGGCCGGCACATAGATCATGCTGGCATTGGCGCCGGTCTCACGCACCGCATCGGCGACGGTATTGAACACCGGCCGATCCAGATGGGTGGTTCCGCCCTTGCCGGGCGTGACACCGCCGACCAGTTGGGTGCCGTACTCGATGGCCTGCCCGGCATGAAAACTGCCCTGCTTGCCGGTCAAGCCCTGCACGATCACCCGGGTTGTTTTATCCACCAGTATCGCCATCAGACCTGCCCTCCGGCGGCTTCGACCACCCGGGTGGCGGCGTCGCGCAACCCGTCCGCCGCAATGATGTCCAGGCCGCTTTGCTGCAGCAGCGCCTTGCCCTGTTCCACGTTGGTCCCTTCCAGGCGCACCACGACCGGCAGCGCGAGTCCGGTCTCTTTTACCGCCTGGATAATCCCCTCGGCGATGAGATCGCAGCGCACGATGCCGCCAAAGATGTTGACCAGGATCGCGTTGACCTTGCTGTCGGAGAGGATCAGCTTGAAGGCTTCGGCGACTTTCTCGGCGGTGGTGCCGCCGCCCACATCGAGAAAGTTGGCCGGCGCCCCGCCGTGCAGCTGGATCAGATCCATGGTCGCCATCGCCAGCCCGGCGCCGTTGACCATGCAGCCGATATTGCCGTCGAGGCTGACGTAATTGAGCCCGTGCTGGTGGGCGCGGTTCTCGCGCTCATCTTCCTGGCTGGCATCGCGCAGGGCCTGTAAATCCGGGTGTCGATAAAGGGCGCTGTCATCAAGATTGATCTTGGCATCCACCGCCAGCAGCTCGCCGTCACCGGTCAGCACCAGCGGGTTGATCTCCACCAGGCTCAGATCGTTGTCCATGAACAGCCGGTACAGGCCCTGCATGATGGCCGTCAGGGACTTGAGCTGTTTTTCCAGCCCCAGGCCGAAGGCCAGTTGCCGGCATTGATACCCCTGCAGCCCGGCGGCGGGATGAACCGGCACGGTAAGAATTTTCTCCGGCGTCTCGCGGGCCACCGCCTCGATGTTCATGCCGCCGGCGGCGGAGGCCATGAACACCACCTGCGAAAGCGCGCGGTCCACCAGCATGCCCAGATAATACTCCGCGGCGATGTCGCTCGGGCTTTCGATCAACACCTGGTTGATCGGCTGCCCGTCGGGGCCGGACTGGCCGGTGACCAGCCTGGAACCCAGCAGCCGGTTCGCCGCGGCTTCCAGCTCGTCCGCCGAGGCGGCCCTGACCACCCCGCCGGCCTTGCCCCGGCCGCCGGCATGCACCTGGGCCTTGACCATCCACGACCCGCCTCCCAGCTCGCCGGCGGCGGCCCGCGCCGCCTCGACCGATTCGGCGACCCGCGCCTCGGGTACCGGAATGTGATAGCGGGCAAACAGTTGCTTGGCCTGAAATTCGTGAAGATTCATATTGTTATTCGGCAGGGAACCAGCGTCTATTCTGGAACATTCGGGGGGTGGACGCAAAACCTTGTCCGGGGCTAACGACTCGCCCGGCAGGCGTCACCGGTTGCCGGGGTTTGGGATGCAATCTGTTAGGTTGTAGGAGGCCAGCCCTCTGGCCGATGGGTTGAGGATGGTGCGATCGTCGAGGGTGAATCGCCGAGGTGGCTCGGCTCCTACAAAATACGCCCGGGGTATCCCGCCCTGATCTGGGTTATCATGGGGCAGTTACAAACTTCGATACAGGATATTCCATGCCCGGACTTCTGCGCGTTATCGTCCTTGCCCTGCTGATCTGGCTGGTCATTCGTCTCTATCAACGCTTCAAGGCCCTGGCCCGGGCGCGCAGCACAAATTCGTCGAAGCCCGGCCGGCCCGTTGAAAACCCCGTTGAAAACATGGTGCGCTGCGAGCAGTGCGGCACCCATGTCCCGGAAAAAGAGGCGCTCAAGCGGGACGGTCATTACTATTGCAGCCGCGCGCATCTGCCTCACGACAGCTGACATCCGGCGCCGGCCTGATGCGCTAACATGACACCGAACGAATGCAACCTTTCCCGTTTGCCCATGCCGAGAGTGAGGCGCAGATCTGGAAGCCGCTGGCCCTGCTCAATCTCTATCGGCTGTTAATCAGCGGGCTGTTCACCGGGCTGTTCTACAGCGATTATCTGCTGCCCCCGCTGGCCAGCCACGATCCGGTGCTGTTTTATGCCGTTTCGCTGATCTATTTTGCGCTGGCGATCATTTTCATTGTCCTGATCAGTAATCGCTGGCCGCGGTTTGAACTCCAGATCTACCTGCAGATTGGCACCGACATCCTTGCTACCACACTGCTGATGCATGCCAGCGGCAGTATCAGCAGCGGCCTCGGCACCCTGCTGATCGTCACCGTGGCCGGCGGCAGCATCGTCATGGGTGGCCGGCATCCGCTGATGTTCGCCGCGCTGGCCACCCTGGCGGTACTGGGCGAACAGTTTACTGCCCAGTTTGTCGGGCTCGGGGAGCCCAACACCTACACCCAGGCCGGCATTCTGGGCCTGACGCTGTTCGTCACCGCCCTGGCGGTTCACGGCTTTGCCCGCCGCATCCGGGAAAGCGAGGCGCTGGCCCAGCGCCGCGGGCTGGACCTGGCCAACATGTCGCAGCTGACCGAACACATCATCCAGCGCATGCAAACCGGCATCATGGTCATCGATGAGGCGGATCGGATCCGGCTGATGAACGAATCGGCCTGGTACATGCTCGGCATGCCCTCGGCTACCCACTACAGCCGGCTGGCCGATCTCTCGGCACCACTGGCCGATCAGGCGCAACGCTGGCGGGCGGATCCGGCCGCCGAGATCGAGATGATCCAGCCCTCGGCGGAGCACCCCCGGGTCATGCCGCGGTTCGCCCGCATCGGTCAGGCGTCGGGCAGCGGGACCCTGATCTTTCTGGAGGATGCCACCGCCATGGCCCGCCACGCGCAGCAGTTGCAACTGGCCGCGCTGGGGCGCCTGACCGCCAGTATCGCCCACGAGATCCGCAACCCGCTGGGCGCCATCAGCCACGCCGGGCAGTTGCTGGGCGAATCGCCCCAGCTGGACGAGCACGACCGGCGCCTGACCGGCATCATCGGCGATCAATCCCGGCGTATGAATACCATCGTGGAGAACATCATGCAGTTGAGCCGCCGCGATCATTCCACTCCGCGGCTGATCGAACTGAACCATTTTTTGCCGAATTTCCTCCGCGAGTTCGTCGCCGGGCAGGGGCTGCGCCCGGAGCTGATCGGCCTCAACATCGATTCAAGCCCGTTGCGAGTCCGGTTTGATCCGAGCCAGCTGGAGCAGATCCTCACCAACCTGTGCCAGAATGCGGTGCGCTACAGCGAGGACTACCCGGGATTTCCCAAGGTGGTGATCCACGCGGCCCTGACCGGGGAATCGGCCCGGCCGTTTATCGATATTCTCGATCACGGCCCGGGTATCGATCCGCAAATCGCCGCCCACATCTTCGAGCCCTTTTACACCACTGCCACTTCGGGCACCGGGCTGGGGCTGTATATCTCACGGGAACTGGCCGAAGCCAACCAGGCCCATTTAAACTATGAACCGGTCGCTACCGGCGGCAGCTGTTTCCGGATTACCTTTCAGGATCCGCGCCGGCAGATGCACTGACGACACAGGGACGAGTTACGAGGAACGAGTGACGAGGAAAAACAACAGGCGTCATTCCGGGCAA
Organism: Thiohalophilus sp.; assembly: GCF_034521165.1. Lineage (NCBI taxonomy): Bacteria > Pseudomonadati > Pseudomonadota > Gammaproteobacteria > Thiohalomonadales > Thiohalophilaceae > Thiohalophilus > Thiohalophilus sp. The sequence continues at coordinate 70,136 of NZ_JAXHMV010000001.1, read as the reverse complement.
GCCAGTGTCTGACGACACAGGGGTGAGTAACGAGTGACGAGGTCCAGAGCTGTATCCCCTCCCCTTCCAGGGGAGGGTTAGGGAGGGGTGATCAATTCAACACCTCAGTAAATAAAACGATTTCAAGGATTACCGTGACCGAACAACCACTGGCACTAATCGTCGACGACGAACCGGATATCCGCGAGCTGCTGGAGATCACGCTCTCGCGCATGGGCGTGGACTGCCTCAGCGCGGAAAATCTGGGGCAGGCGAAAACGCTGCTTACGCAGAATACGTTTGATCTCTGTCTGACCGATATGCGCCTGCCCGACGGCAACGGCATCGATCTGATCCGCCATATCCAGCAACAGTACCCTGATCTGCCGGTGGCGATGATCACCGCCCACGGCAATATGGAATCGGCCATCGAGGCCCTCAAGGCCGGGGCCTACGACTTCGTCAACAAGCCGCTGGACATCAACGATCTGCGCAGCCTGGTCACCACCGCCCTCAAGCTCGAACGACGGCCTGCCTCTAAAAGCCCGGCCGAACCGGGGCAAACCACCCTGCTGGGCGACTCGGCGGTGATGCAGCAGATTCGCCAGACCATTGCCAAGCTGGCCCGCAGCCAGGCGCCGGTCTATATCAGCGGCGGCTCGGGGGTCGGCAAGGAGCTGGCGGCGCGCCTGATTCACGAACAGGGGCCGCGCCGCGACCAGCCCTTCGTGCCGGTCAACTGCGGCGCCATTCCCGCCGAGCTGATGGAAAGCGAGTTCTTTGGCCACAAAAAAGGCAGCTTCACCGGGGCCAACGGCGACAAGGCCGGCCTGTTCCAGGCCGCCCAGGGCGGCACCCTGTTTCTCGACGAGGTGGCCGACCTGCCCCTGCACATGCAGGTCAAACTGCTGCGCGCCATCCAGGAAAAGGCCGTACGCCCCATCGGCAGCCAGCAGGAGATCCATACCGATGTGCGCATCCTCAGTGCCTCGCACAAAGATCTGGGCCAGCTGATTCACACCGGCGAGTTTCGCCAGGATCTCTATTACCGGATCAACGTCATCGAACTGCACCTGCCGGATCTGGCCGAGCGGCCCGGGGATATCCCTTTACTGGCGGACCATTTTCTGCAGCGCATCGCCGCCGACTGGCAGGTGGACGTTCCCCGCCTGAGCGACGATGCCCTGCAGGCGCTGCAAAGCTATTCCTTTCCCGGCAACGTCCGGGAACTGGAAAACCTGCTCGAGCGGGCCATGACCCTGTGCGAGGACAACCGGATCGACGCTGCCAGTCTCAACCTGCCTGCCAACCACACCGCCACGACCAGCAACCCCGCCCCGCACGCTGCCGAAGAGCGACCGCTGGACAATTCCCTGCAGGAACAGGAAAAAGAAGCCATCCGCCAGGCCCTGGAACAGACCCGCTACAACAAAACCGCCGCCGCCCGGCTGCTGGGACTGAGCTTTCGCCAGTTACGCTATCGCATCAAGAAACTGGGCATCGAATAACCCGTGACCTGACACGAACTGACCGTTCGTGTCAGAAAGTGACAAAACCGGTCACCTCGAAGTGACATAGCGGTGAAAACATCACCACTCAGACCACATCGCCAGGCGCCCGGATTTTTTACAAGTCATTGTAATTAAAGAACAAAATACGCCATCAAAAATTTTGTGATCGGGTCGATACCCATGTGGCACGCATACTGCTACAAGATACCCAACAAACGGCAAGCAATTGCCGCATACGGTTTTAAAACCTACCACCTGAAATATGGGAGAACGAAATGAAAGCGAAAAAAGCTATGAAGGGCTTCACCCTGATCGAGCTGATGATCGTTATCGCCATCATCGGCATCCTGGCCGCCGTGGCCATTCCGCAGTTTAACGAATACCGCGCCAAGGCCAATGACTCTACGGCCCAGGCTGACGCTAAAAACATGCTGACCGTGATGCTTGCCAGCAAACGGTAAACAACACAGTACTGTCAGAGAATCTTAAGGAGATTGATCATGAAAAAATTACTCATTACGCTTGGCGGCATTGTCGGCATTGCATTTTCAACATCTGTTTTCGCCGCAGACGATACTGATGAAGCCATTGCCGCTGACCAGATCGGAAACGGCGAAGGGACACAACAAACAATTCAAGTTGGTGACTGCTCACTGTTGACTGAAAATGTCTCAATTAACCTTTCCAGCGGTGTCGCCGGCGGCTACCACTGTGCTACAGCCAGCAACATTATTGCTGTGGGTACCTGTCATCCCAATGGCCGTAACGATGCCAGCAACAATAACTACATTTACACAGGCAGCTCTGCAGGTGGCTCAGTAGTTGGTTCTCAGGATGCAAACTGCGATTCAGCAGGCAGCGCTGCAGCAGGTGCAGCTGGTACGGTGGCCACATCGAGCTGATATAGTCAGTAACAACTGTTCGTGATATCAAATCAAAGGGAGGCACTTGCCTCCCTTTTTTTTATGAACAACGATTTTTGTGATACATTTTGCTTATGAAATACTTGGCCCCTGACTTCGTAACCGGCCTTTGGCTTGCGTGGCGTGCGCGTTTATTCACAGTCCTCTTCTGGATTGGCATGGTCCTTGTGGTTGCAACATTACTCGGCGCGCAATTCAGCGGTCGCCAGCCAGCTACTGTCGCATTGGATATTGGCCTGTCTGTCATACGACTGGGATTACCGTTACTGATCATATTGTTAATGCAGGAGCTATTCACACGAGAATTTGATCGACGCTACTATCTTACTTCACTAACAGCACCGCAACCTCGTTCTCATTTTTTACTCGGACGCTTCTCCGCACTAATTATTCTCACATTTGGCGCAATAATAATACTCGGCATTATTCTTGCCGCCCTCGTCGGTTATCTAAGTTATTATGGTTACCAACAGTCTACACCCGTAGATCTGGGCTTAGGATATGTAGTTACACTTGTATTTACAGCTATAGACCTATTCGTGATCGCCACGTTGGCTCTGCTGATTTCGATAGTAGCTGTAACACCCAGTTTCGTACTCATAGGCACCCTGGGTTTCCTGCTGGTTTCCCGCTCTTATTCTGGCATTATTGCCTTGCTAGAGAACGAACGCTACGTGGTAGATAACCCCGAGCTATATCGGGGCTCATTAGGCATTTTATACTACTTGTTACCTGATCTTGGCGCTTTAGATGTGCGGCGTATCAGCTTGTACAGCAAATGGGAGTTTCTGCCGGCAGACTGGCCTGGTTTAGTATTAAGCACACTTGCCTATGCACTTGCATTGCTGGCGCTATCAATCTGGTTACTTGGACGTAAACAATTTAACTAACTTATATGTGGCAACATCATTTATCTTTACTCGCCAGTATTCTGTTTGCGCTAATATTTTTTTTTGGCAATATAACGGGACCAGGCGACATATCTCGTACGGAGCACTCTCTCGAAGGACAAGTGGTAATTACTGCCCCTGTACAACTACTAATATTTGCTGGTGACCGCTTTCTGGCAGCCAATTTGGAGGCGATACGCAGCGCAACCATTACTCTTGACGACAGTAATGATCGGGAACGTGCTGTTTATCGTCTTCGTTCACATAGAGTGGTCGCCCAACTTAATCCCTGTCATGAAGACAACTATTACATGGGTAACGCTGTACTTACCTGGGGAGGAATGGAAGAAGCAGGAAACGACTTATTACAACGTGCGACTGAATGCCGTTTCTGGGATGAATATCCACCTTTTTTTCTCGGCTTTAATCAATATTTCTTTTTTCATAATATCGAGGAAGCACAAAACGAATTAGAAAAGGCCGCCAAACGTTCAACGAACAATTCTTCAGTCTTTCGCAAACTGGCGATTATGATTAACGCCGAAGAAATGAATGATGAGCAAATGGCTATTAATTATCTTAGTAATGAAATTAGAACAGCCCAAGATCCCAAGTTGCGGGAGATGCTCGAAAAACGCCTAGTTCGGTTACAGGGGCTCGTCACACTACGTAAAGCTCAGAATACTTACGAAGAAGAAACCGGCGAATCATTGGACAACCCGAAACAGTTAATAACTCAAGGTATTCTACATAATTTCCCTCAGGACCCACTCAATTTAGGCTATGAATTTATCAATGGTGAATTTCGTCTGCGGACCCATAAGATTCAGGGGATAAACGAGGGAGACTTATGACTTCAGTATTGGAATTCGACTCCGTCTCTAAATCATTCAGCAAGGGCCGAAAAACCGTCCATGCTTTACGTGATGTTAGCTTTTCTATCCCTAAAGGTGAAGTCTTTGGTTTTGTTGGCCCTAATGGTGCAGGCAAATCTACCACTATCAAAATCATGCTCGATATCATCAATAACTATCAGGGAGAAGTTCGGATCCATGGTATTTCTGCTCGCCTCGCTGAATCCCGTAGTGGTGTATCTTACCTGCCCGAGTCACCATCATTATATGAACAATTTACCCCTTTAGAAATCCTGCGTATGGCGTTGCGCCACTATGGTATAAAACGCAGCGATGATAAGGAATGGTGTGGATACTGGCTGGAACGTTTATCCTTGACGCCTTACGCCAACCGGCGAATTCGACAGCTTTCCAAAGGTAATGTGCAACGTACTGCTATAGCCCATGCAATGGTAGTAAAACCCCGTTTACTCGTGCTTGATGAACCGTTATCCGGACTTGACCCGATAGGGCGAAAGGATGTGATCGAACTATTGTTTGAATATAAACAGCAGGGTGGCGCAATATTTTTTACTTCTCACGTATTACATGACGTCGAACGCATCGCTGACAGATTCGGGTTCATTAATGAAGGTACTCTTGTAACTACACGTTCACCGAAGGAGCTTTTGTCAAGTTATACAGCCCGCTTTATTGTCAGGTACCAGATTGACGAGAACATAACCAGCGGGGAACAATTACGAAAAGGCGAATATGAAGAGGAAATTGAACAGGCAGATATGGCTGCTTGGCTCGTCGCACTAAACCAAAAAGGCGGGCAACTGATTGAAGCCAGGCCAGCAACATCCCTTGAAACTACTTTTTTTCGTATTTTAGAGGAACCAATACAGAAAAATAACCAGAAATCACAAAATGATCGTCACAACAGCTAGATAAAAAGTACATCCAAAATATCAGCTTCATGGATAGCACTAGAATATAATCTTACAATTCATAATACTCAACGACGAACTGAAAATCAGCCACAGCTAGAATCATAAGTAACAGCAAAACAAAAAACAGCAGCCCGTAATAAACTAATCGGCCATCTTCTTTGCGTACCCCATCTGATTTCAAGTCATCTTTAACAGGCATCATCATTGCTAAAAATAATGCAAAAAACATCAGCGAGTAACGTTGATACAATATCCCGTCATATCCTGAGGCAACCAGCAACATCAGCACTCCCCACAAAGGGATTAATGCATATGATTCACCTTCCTGAGCTGCGTTGACATTCATGAAAGTCCGCCACAGCATAGCCCCGCCTAACAAAAAAAATGCCACTGCACCCGGTATCCCCCACTCTAGCGGCGCCTGGATATGCACACCATGCGGATGGAGAGTCAGCGGAAACCCTTTGCCACAGCCATATCGAAAATTGTTCTGCCCTATCCCGAAAAAAGGATTATTTTTTATCTCATTCAAACAGGTCAGCCACATCTCTATCCGCTTCGACGGTGTTTTTTCCACTTCTATCAACGTCGAAAAGTCTTCTGGTACCCACAATAACTTCCCTATTAAATAATCTATACCATAACCGCCGGGGATAAGCAGTGATCCGAAAGCGCCGATGAAACAGGTGATAGCCACAAATAGTAAAAGTTGTTTGCTTTGCCTGAATCCTCCGTTAAGAAAAATAATTAACCCTAATGACACAAAGAATGCGACCAGCGGCCCCCTTCCTCCTGCCCAAAAAATCAAAGCCCATGCAACAACAGACAATACAGCCCCAATCCATAATGCTGCTTTCCCATAATAATGCCCTAAACCCACTCCCATACCAGTCGCCACAACTAAACCGATGGCAAAATAATATCCCAAATGACGAATATTTCTAAATCCGACTTCATCAAATGTTGCAGCAAAATTGATTTCTGGATTATAATTTTCGAACAGAAAATACGACCCACCAAAAAACAAACAATAAAAACAAAACCCTAGAAGAATAACCCATAGCAATATTTCTCTGCTGTATTTAAATTTCCGGATGAGCGCGTAAACCGAGAAACTAAACAACACTAAAGTTAAATGCTCTGCATATGTATACAAAGCCAAGAGCGGTCTTATAGCATCAACTGCAGAAAATAATGACCACACTCCCCAGTACGCAGCTAATGCAACCAAAAGACCAGGAAAGTTTTTCACAGAAGGGAAAGTGATCTCGCGATTTAAAATCACTAACACAACAAACGCGAGTTCCAAAAAAAATAGTTCTCTTTTATAAATAGTCTTAACATGAGGTTGATGTAACCCCTGCATCTCAGCAAAAAATGCCACGATCAGCACAAGCACGGTTATTGAGAGGAAGAAAAGCGGTTGTTTTTTTAATTCTTCTGCCAATCGCATTAAATAATCTGCCTTGTATAACTGGCCGTTAACAAAATAGCGACTCGTATAGTGTCTGTACTGGCCCTCGCCCAGCATGCCCGCCGCTTTCACGTACAAACCAGGGGAAACACGGAAAATTAATTCTCAATTTGCCGCCAGCGATGCCGATTTTACGGGATAGTAGTTTCCGCAGATTTCACAGAAAATTACCACAAAATATTATAATATTAAAAACAGGGTATTACACTATCGAGGCACACCCCCTGTGTCAGGATAGTTGTCGCCTCTTCTGAATCAGAAAGTAACCAAGACAGGGGGTGGAAAGCGACGAGAAATGCCCCGTTATTCAGAAGAACGCAAGGCTGCCGTGATGTGCATGCTGTTGCCCCCGCAAAACCGAAGTGTAGCCGATGTGGCTCGAGAGGAAGGGATCAGCGAAATGACCCTGTATAATTGGCGAAAACAAGCCAGAGAACAGGGGGTCCCGGTGCCGGGAAACGGAAAACAAAGCGACGACTGGTCGGGTGAAGCGAAGCTGGCGGTGGTGGTGGAGACCGCCGGCCTGAGTGAAGCGGAGCTGAGTGAGTATTGCCGTGGTAAGGGGTTATACCCCGAGCAGGTGAAGGCCTGGCGCACGGCCTGTGAGACCGGAGCGGACCAGGCGGCCAGTCGGCGACAGGCTGAGAAGGCCCAGGCCCGCGAGGATAAAAAGCGTATCAAGGAGCTGGAGCGGGAACTGCGGCGCAAGGACAAGGCGCTGGCAGAGACCGCCGCGCTGCTGGCCCTGCGAAAAAAGTTGAACGCCCTCTGGGGGGACGACGAGGAAGGATGACCTCGCTCCCGGAGCGGCGCAAACTGGTGGGTTATATTGAGGAGGCGGTGAGCGCTGGAGCCCGCAAGGCGCGGGCCTGCAAGGAAATCGGCATCACTGTACGCACTCTGCAGCGATGGACCCAGGGTGGGGAAGTTCATGCCGACCGACGGCCTGATGCTATCAGGCCCGAGCCGGCGAACAAGCTCACGCCCGAGGAGCGCGAGCGTATCCTGACCGTGTGCAATGAACCCGAGTTTGCGTCACTGCCGCCGAGCCAGATCGTGCCGAAGCTGGCGGACCGGGGTGAATATATCGCCTGTGAGTCGAGCTTCTACCGGGTACTGCATGCGGCGGGCCAGCGGCATCACCGGGGCCGGGCCCAGGCGCCGAAGAAAACGAAGGCGCCGACCACGCATGTGGCCGACGGGCCGAACCAGGTGTGGTCGTGGGACATCAGCTGGATGCCCAGCCGGGTGCGTGGACTGTTTTGGTACCTGTACCTCATTGAGGACATCTACAGCCGCAAAATCGTCGGCTGGGAAGTCCACGAGCGAGAGGCCGGCGAGTTGGCCGCACCGCTGGTGCAGCGCAGCGTGCTGGCCGAGCGGTGCTTTCGCCAACCGCTGGTCTTGCATGCGGACAACGGCAGCCCGATGAAATCGCAGACGCTGCGGATCAAGCTGGCGGATCTGGGCATATCGCCGTCATACAGTCGGCCGCGAGTGAGCAACGACAATGCGTTTTCCGAGTCGCTGTTTCGGACACTGAAGTATTGTCCGGCCTGGCCATCGCAGGGATTTGCCACGCTGGAAGAGGCTCGTGACTGGATGCTGAAATTTGTCGACTGGTACAACAACCGCCACTGCCACAGTGCGCTGAAATTTGTGACGCCGGCGCAGCGGCATCGAGGCGACGACCGGGATATCCTGAAACAGCGTGATCGGATCTACGAGCAGGCCAAGGTGCGGAACCCGCAGCGATGGTCCGGCAGAACGAGAAACTGGGTAGCGGTAGGACCGACGGCCCTCAACCCTGAGCGGGTGCAGCAAGCGGCTTAAGAACGGAAAAGGCGACAACTATCTTGAAAAACACCGCACATCATGTACTACAAAAAACTGTTCGCCTCCACCTCGATCAAACTGATGATGAATGTCGCCATCATCGGGATTCTGTCCGGGATCGCGATTCCTGTCTACAACAGTTCTCTCACCGAGAGCCGGATGACAAATGCGTAGTAAAACATGGCCGCGCTCGAGCTGGTCCATGAGGACTTTTATCTTGACTACAACAGCGACTTCTCCGGGAACAGTAACGCGCCCTGAAAACCGCCAGCGGTGGACCGTGGGAAGTCCAGGGCACGACTGGGAAGTGAGTTTTGATTACGAAGTGGATGTCAACAGCAGCACCTAATACCATTCCCACCACCGACAAGTCCGACACCCCGGTCCAGGTAAAACGCTCACCGACAGCCACTAGTAATCCGATAAATACAATTAAAACAATAACTTGGGGTTCACTTGCTTGATATTATTCACCACCGCTCCCGGCCAACCCCGTCGCGCGAGGATAAATTGGGCTTGACAGGTAGACCTGCCTAAATTAATACTTTTCCATCAATAACTTATAATTATTATTTCAGGCTGTTTCATTGGGCCTGTATCACGTTTTCCGCACACGGCCTCAAGCCTGCGCCGATCGGCGTCGATACAGTCTGACGAAACGGATATACTGATTACCCTGCTGTCATACCGGATTTGAAAAATATGGCCACCCCCGGCGTACAAATGCAATTAAGCGGCCTGGCCCGCAAGCTGGTGCAGGACGGGATCCTCTCGGATGCCGATGCCCAGAAAGCGTCCACCGATTCCATCCAGCAGAAGATGCTGTTCGTCAGCTATCTGGTACAGAAAGGGATGGCAGACGCCAGAAAAATCGCCCAGGCGGCGGCCGACGAGTTCGGCGTGCCGGTGATGGATATCGATGTCGTCGACATCGAGCCGGACACCATCAAACTGGTCAAGGAAGAGCTGATACGCAAACACCATACCCTGCCGCTGTTCCGGCGCGGCAACCGCCTGTTCGTGGCGGTCTCGGATCCCACCAACCTGCAGGCGCTGGACGAGATCAAGTTCCACGTCGGCATGACCACCGAGCCGATTCTGGTCCAGGACGACAAGCTGAGCAAGACCATCGACCGGGCCATGGAAGCGGCCGATACCGGCCTCTCGGCGCTGGCCGGCGACGATGATCTCGATGATGTGGAGTTCAGCGATGATGAGGCCGCCGCCGGCGAAGCCGTCACCGAATCCGATGCCGACGACACTCCCGTGGTGCGTTTCGTCAACAAGGTCCTGCTGGATGCCATTAACAAGGGCGCCTCGGATATCCATTTCGAGCCCTATGAGAAAAGCTTCCGGGTCCGTTTCCGTCAGGACGGGATATTGAAAGAAGTGGCCGCCCCGCCGGTGGGGATGGCGCCGCGCATCGCCGCGCGCCTCAAGGTGATGTCACGCCTGGACATCTCCGAGCGCCGCCTGCCCCAGGACGGCCGGATCAAGCTGAATCTTTCCAAGACCCGGGCCATCGACTTTCGTGTCAATACCTGCCCGACCCTGTTCGGCGAGAAGATCGTCATGCGTATCCTCGATCCCACCAGCGCCCAGATGGGGATCGATGCGCTCGGTTATGAGGAAGAGCAAAAACAGCTCTATCTGGAAAATCTCCATAAACCCTATGGCATGATTCTGGTCACCGGCCCGACCGGTAGTGGTAAAACCGTCTCGTTGTATACCGGGGTCAACATCCTCAATCAGCCGGATGTGAATATCTCCACGGCCGAGGATCCGGTGGAAATCAACCTGCCGGGGGTCAACCAGGTCAACGTCAATACCAAGGTAGGTCTTGATTTTGCCCGAGCCCTGCGCGCCTTCCTGCGCCAGGACCCGGACATCATTCTGGTGGGCGAGATCCGTGACCTGGAAACCGCCGAGATCGCGATCAAGGCGGCCCAGACCGGCCACATGGTCCTTTCCACCCTGCATACCAACGACGCGCCCCAGACCCTCAACCGCCTGATGAACATGGGGGTGCCTCCCTACAACATTGCCTCGGCAGTCAACCTGATCATCGCCCAGCGCCTGGCCCGGAGGCTATGCAACAACTGCAAGGAGCCGCAGGATATCCCCCGCGAGACGTTGCTGGAGGAAGGCTTCACAGAAGAAGAAATTAAGACCGGTTTCAAAATTTACGGTGCCAAAGGCTGCGATCAATGCACCAACGGCTACAAGGGCCGACTCGGGATCTATCAGGTGATGCCGATCTCCGATGCCCTGAGTCGACTGATCATGGAAGGGGCCAATGCCATGCAACTGGCCGACCAGGCGGAAAAAGAAGGTATACCGGATATCCGCAAATCGGGGCTGAAAAAAGTCAAGGACGGACTGACCAGTCTGGATGAGGTCAACCGTGTCACAAAAGACTAACAAACTAAGGTTAAAACACCATGGCACAGGCTGCTGCTAAACAGGATACCTTCCTCTGGGAGGGTAAAGACAATAAAGGTCAGACAGTCAAGGGCGAAGTCACCGGTCAGAGTATCGCCCTGGTCAAGGCCAACTTGCGCCGCCAGGGGATCAACCCGAAAAAAGTCAAAAAGAAACCCAAACCTCTCTTTGGCGGTGGCGGCAAAGTCAAGGCAGCGGATATTTCCATCTTCAGTCGCCAGCTGGCCACGATGATGTCTTCGGGGGTACCGCTGGTACAGGCGTTCGATATTATCGGCCGGGGTCATGAAAACCCCGCCATGCAAAAACTGCTGCTCGGCGTCAAGGCCGACATCGAAAGTGGCAGCAACCTGTCCGAAGCCTTGGCCAAGCATCCTTATCATTTTGACGATCTGTTCTGCAACCTGGTACGCGCGGGGGAACACGCCGGTATTCTGGACGATATCCTGGACAAGATTGCCCTCTATAAGGAAAAGACCGAGGCGATCAAGGGCAAGATCAAAAAAGCTATGTTCTATCCCACCGCGGTCATCGTGGTCGCCTTCCTCATCACCGCAATTTTGATGCTCTTCGTTATCCCTGAATTCGAGAACCTTTTTTCCGGTTTCGGCGCCGATTTGCCCGCCCTGACCAAATTCGTGGTCAATATGTCGGAAATTTTCCAGCAATACTGGTGGGCGATATTTGGCGGCATCATCGGTGGTGTTTACGCCCTGATACAGGCCAAGAAGCGATCGAAAAAATTCAATGTTTTTCTCGACAAGGTATTGATCAAGATGCCGATCCTCGGCCCGATCCTGAACAAGGCCGCCATCGCCCGGTATGCCCGGACCCTGGCCACCATGTTTGCCGCCGGTGTCCCCCTGGTCGAAGCCATGGAATCGGTGGCCGGCGCCGTCGGCAATGTAGTCTACGGTAACGCGGTATTACGCATGCGCGATGAAGTCGCCACGGGAACCCAGCTGAACGTCGCCATGAAGTCCGCCAACCTGTTTCCCAATATGGTGATACAGATGACCGCCATCGGCGAAGAGGCCGGCTCCATGGACACGATGCTGTCCAAGGTCGCCGACTTCTATGAAGAAGAAGTCGATAATGCCGTGGACAGTCTCAGCAGCCTGCTGGAGCCGATCATCATGGTCTTTCTGGGAGTGCTGATCGGCGGCCTGGTCATTGCCATGTACCTGCCGATCTTCCAGATGGGTAAGGTCGTCGGCGGCTAATTCAACTTCATGAGCTATCTCCAGCTGCTGCAGGACAGCCCGGTGTTATTTTTGGCCGTGGTGTTTCTGCTCGGCCTGATCGTCGGCAGTTTTCTGAACGTAGTGATTCTGCGTCTGCCGTTGATGCTGCACCGCCAGTGGCAGGGTGACTGCCTGGAGTATCTGACTGAACATCACCCCCACCAGCTCAAAACCGGGCAGCCGCCGGCGGAAAGCGGCCCGTATAATCTACTGACCCCCGCCTCGCGCTGCCCGCATTGCGGCCACGCCATCCGCGCCTGGGAGAACATCCCGGTCATCAGTTATCTGCTGCTGCGCGGGCGCTGCAATAATTGCCAGACCCCCATTTCAGCCCGCTACCCGATCATCGAACTGGTCAGTGGCCTGCTGGCGGCGCTCACCGCCTGGCAGTTCGGTGTCACGCCCACGGCCGTCTTCGCCATAGTACTGACCTGGGCGCTGATTGTGCTGACGATGATCGATTACGATCATTTTTATCTGCCCGACAATATCGTGCTGCCGCTGTTGTGGCTCGGGCTGCTGCTCAACAGTCAGGGGCTTTTTACCGATATCACTTCGGCCCTGTTCGGAGCCATGGCCGGGTATCTGGCACTGTGGAGCGTTTATCAGCTGTTCAAACTCGTGACCGGCAAGGAAGGCATGGGCTATGGCGATTTCAAGCTGCTGGCGATGCTCGGCGCCTGGCTGGGCTGGCAGATGTTGCCGGCCATTATCCTGCTCTCCTCGCTGGTCGGCGCCGTGGTCGGCATCGCGCTGATTCTGTTCAGGCAACATCAGGCCGGCAAACCGATTCCCTTTGGTCCCTATCTGGCGGCCGCCGGCTGGATCGCCCTGCTCTGGGGGCCGCAACTCAATCAGGCCTATCTGAACTGGCTTCAGGGCTAGTACCGTGACCCATGAGGCACGGAACTAGAATGTTGATCGTGGCGCTGACCGGCGGCATCGGCAGCGGCAAATCGACCGTCGCCGATGCCTTTGCCCGACGGGGTGTCCCGATCATCGACACTGATGTCATTGCCCGGGAGCTGGTCGCGCCCGGCCAGCCGGCGCTGGCACAAATCGCGGCGCACTTCGGTGACAGTATACTGACGGCGGACGGCCAGCTCGACCGGGGCGCGCTGCGCGCTATCGTCTTCGCCGATCCCGCCCGGCGCCGGGCGCTGGAGCAGATCCTCCACCCGCGGATCCGCGACGAAGTCCGGCGCCGGCTCGACGGGTTGCAGGGGCCATACTGCCTGGTGGTCATTCCCCTGCTGGCCGAAACCGGCGACTACCCCTTTGTTGATCGGGTGCTGCTGGTGGAGGCGGACGAGGAGACCCGGGTCCGCCGCACCATGGCCCGCGATCAACTCTCACGCGAGCAGGTCGCGCAGATCCTGGCCAGCCAGAGTAGTCGCGACCAACGTCGCGCCCTGGCCGATGACCTCATCGATAACAGCCGCGACCTGGAACAACTGGAACAGCAGATCGATACCCTGCACGAAAAATATCTGACGCTCGCCGGGACACACTGAATATGCACCGCGAATACCCAATCATCACGTCCAAAAGATTGCTTCGCCTGGCTCGCAATGACCAAAAATAGTGATGTCATTGCGAGGAACAACGTGACGAAGCAATCTCTCTGGACAGCCATTCGGAACACCTATTTAGATCCCCCGTTTTCGCCACCGGGGCTTTCCAGTAAGATAAGGCCACATTCATCCTCAAGCGGTTGATCATTTCACGTGGATAATCCGATCGTTTACGAGCAACCCCTGAACGAACGCATCCGCACCTACCTGCGGCTCGAGCACCTGTTCAAACAGGCAGCCTATACCCTGCGCGGCTTTTCGGTCTGGGACTCGCGCGCCACCGTCAATGCGTTGATCGATATCCTGGAGATCGTCTCCCGGGGCGAGCTCAAGGCGGAAACCCTCAAGGAGCTGGATCGACTCCAGGCCGCGCTCTCCCGTCTGCGCGACATGCCCGGCGTGGATCGCGAGCAACTGAATACCATCCTCTCCCAGCTGGATGCCGCCCAGAAGGAACTGCATGGCCTGCAGGGCCACCCCGGGCAAAGCCTGCGCGACAATGAACTGATAGCCAGCCTGCGCCAGCGCGGGACCATCACCGCCGGCAGCTGCAGTTTCGATCTGCCCGGCTATCACTACTGGCTGCAGCAGGATCCCGAAGTGCGCATTGCCAAACTGGAGACATGGTACGAGGAGCTGAACACCATTCTCAAGCCGGTCAGCCTGATCCTCGGGATCCTCCGCGAGTCGGCCGACTCCCGCGAGGTGGTGGCGGAAAAAGGCTTTTATCAGCAAAGCCTCGACAGCCAGACACGGGCGCAGCTGCTGCGGGTCACGCTCGACAATTCGCTGGACTGCTACCCGGAGATCAGCGGCGGCAAACACCGCTTCAGTGTCCGTTTTGTGCGCCCCGGCGACAGCGGGCGCCCGGTACAGATGGACGGGACGGTCAACTTCCAGCTGACCTGCTGCACCCTATGAGCCGTCTGGTCGTCAAATGCCCGACCTGCGGCAAGCCGGTGAGCTGGGATGAAAACGCCAAATGGCGTCCCTTCTGCAGCGATCGTTGCAGGCTGATCGATCTGGGCGAATGGGCCAGCGAAAGCCACCGCATTCCCGGGGATCGCAAACTGCCCGATGAGTTCATCGACGAACAAACCGATCCGGACGAAGATAAGGACTAATGCTGAATTTTGAATTTTGAATTTTCAGCTACTGAGTGCTGAAAGACCGGGAATCATCACATAGGCTTCGCCAATGTGACCTGCGGCTGATTACTAAGTACTGAGTACTGAGTTCTGAGTTCTGAGCCGGTAGGGTGCGTTCTACGCACCGATTTCATCGCAGAAACGGGTGAAAAGGTGCGTAGAACGCACCCTACAGATGTTTTCCTCGTCACTCGTACCTCGCCCCTCGTTACTGTTGCGGGGCGCGCGTAACGTTTAATGGAAACACCGCTTCATAACGTCGCTCATCCCTGTCCAGTTGCACCGTTACTTGCCAATCCACGCGCCCCGTAACACAGAGGGGTAACAGTAACTCGCCCTGCCAGATCCCGTCTCCGGCCGGCGACAGGTTGAAGCGGTTGCGTCCCATGTCCATGCCGGTCATCGCCAGGTCCAGCGTGACCCGATCGAGTTGCGTGGCCCTGGCCAGGCGCAGCTCGGCCGCGAAGCGTTGCATGTAATACGCCCCGTCGGGAAAGCGCAGAGTGATGTCGCCCAGATCCGGATGCGTGGCCCGACAGGCCCCCGTTGTCTCCCGGCAGGCGATCGCCGTCACCGGCATCGACACAGTTTTGGCCGGTGTGGCCGGAGCAGTATCACGGTCAGTGTGGTAGATAGCGACCCAGCTGTAACCGCCGGCAAGGGCGATCAGCACGACCAGCAGCAACAACCCACCTGTTTTGACCCACGGTGACATTTACGCGTCTCCTTCAACAAACACTCGAATTCCGGCGATGCCCTGCCCGCCATACTGTCGGGCCAGGATCACATCACGGCGCTGCATGCCGCCCAGGGCGTACACCGGAAACGCGGCCGCGTCGGCCAGTTCCGCAAAGCCGGCCCAGCCCAGTGGCACCGCATCGGGATGGGTTCGGGTCGCCTGCACCGGGGCCACAAATGCGAAATCCACCTCCAGCCGGGTCGCCTCGGCCAGCTCGGCCCGGTTGTGAACCGAGGCCGACAGCCATTTGTCAGCTGCAACCGGCCGCGAGCTATAGCGTGACAATGTTGCCGAGGGTAAATGAAAGCCATCCACCGGCAGATGGGCGAACTGCGGCGGATCGGCATTGAGCAGGACCTGGCAACCATGGGCATGGCACAGGGCCAGCGCCTTGCGCGTCAGGGCATCGATCCGATCCGCGGCCAGCTCCTTGAGCCGTAACTGAACCAGGCGCACGCCCTGTTGCAGGCTTTTTTTGAGCACGGACAACCACTGTTCCTCGCTCTCGAGCGGCGGGGTAATCAGGCACTCGGCAGGCAGGCGCAGGGCGTTCACGATCGGCCGGTTGGCGGCCGGCATGGCATAGTCGTTCAGCCGGGGTGGCGCCACCCAGCGCACCGGCTGCCCCTCGCGCCCGTGCGCCTCGCCGCTAAAGGCCCGCACCGCACGGACATCCAGCACGACCCTGCGATCGGCATAATCATGCGGGATGCGAATCAACGGCTCGCTGTGACTTACCGTAATCCCCACCTCCTCATGCAGTTCGCGGGCCAGAGCCTGTTCCACCGTCTCGCCGGCTTCGATCTTGCCGCCGGGAAATTCCCACAATCCCCCCTGATGACGATGCTCCGCGCGCCGGGCCAGCAATACCTCGCCGGCCGCGTTGTAAATCACACCTGCAGCGACATGAATCACTTCAGACATCGTCGTGAATAACCGTTCCGGGAAGCAAGTCGCCCCATTTTTTCAGAGCGGGAATTAAACGCAGAGGACGCGGAGTCGCAGAGTCGCGGAGTAAAAGGGTTTCTGGCGTTAAAAAAATTACCTCATTCATTAGTATTTGACTGAAATTTTGAGAAGCTTGCAGGTGTTTCAACTTGGAATTCTCCGCGCCTCTGCGACTCCGCGTCCTCCGCGTTATATCCAGCGCCGCTGGCCAACATGACCTGATCGACGGATTGCTAGGTTCGGTATTCGGCGTTGATGCGCACGTAGTCGTAGGAGAAGTCGCAGGTCCAGACGGTGGCCGTGGCATCGCCGCGCTGCAGATCCACGGTGACGGTGATCTCGTCCTGATTCATCACCCGCTGGCCCTGTTCCTCGGTATAGCCGGCGGCGCGTCCGCCCGCCTCGGCCAGCAGCACGTCGTCCAGCCACAGGCTGACGCTTTCGACATCCAGTTCCGCGAGTCCGGCCCGGCCGACCGCGGCCAGCAGTCGGCCCCAGTTGGGATCGCTGGCGAAAAAGGCGGTCTTGACCAGCGGCGAATGGGCGATCGTATAGGCCACAGCCAGGCATTCGGTCTCGTCGCGTCCGCCGTTGACCACGAGATTGATCAGTTTGGTAGCCCCTTCGCCGTCGCGCACGATGGCCCGGGCCAGTGCCACACAGACATCCTGCAGGGCCTCGGACAGCGCTTTGGCCTCGACACTGCCGGCGGTCACGTTGACGCCGCTGGCCCCCGTGGCCGCCAGCAGACAGGCATCGTTGGTGGAGGTGTCACCGTCGACCGTGATCCGGTTGAAGGAGTGGTCCACCGCCTGCTGCAGCAGTTCCTGCAGCAAGGGCGCCTCGAGCGCCGCATCGGTGGCGATAAAGGCGAGCATGGTCGCCATATCCGGGCGAATCATGCCGCTGCCCTTGGCCATCCCGGTGAGCGTGACCGTGCGCCCCGCCAGGGTGAGCTGGCGGGAGACGAGTTTGGGGACGGTGTCGGTGGTCAGGATGCCGTGGGCCGCCTGGTCCCAGCCCGCCGCACCCAGCGCCGCACAGGCCGCCGGCAGGCCCTCGGTAATCCGTGTCACCGGCAACGGCTCGCCGATCACCCCGGTGGAGAACGGCAGCACCTCCTGAGTCTGACAACCGACCTGCTCGGCCAGCGCCGCGCAGCACTGACGGGCATCGGCCAGGCCGGCCGCGCCGGTGCCGGCATTGGCGTTACCGGTGTTGATCAGCAAATAGCGCGGCTGGCGCTGTTGCAAATGCTCGCGGGCGACGCTGACCGGGGCGGCGCAAAAAGCGTTGCGGGTGAAGACCGCGGCCGCCGTGCTTCCCGGGGCCAGCGCCATCACCACCAGATCGCGACGGCCCGGTTTTTTGATCCCGGCGCACGTCGTACCCAGCCGGATGCCGGGCACCGGTTCGAAGGCGGGATTGTGGGCATCAGCCATCGACGCGACTCCGTGACGGCGTCAGCTCAGCTTGCCGTGGCACTGTTTGTACTTCTTGCCCGAGCCGCAGGGGCAGGGTTCGTTGCGCCCGACCTTGCGCCCTTCCCGGACATAGGGAGTGGCGGCCGGGGCCGGCGCGGCGGCGGGCTCTTCCTCGCTCATGGCGCTGATCTCCCGATGCTGGAACTCCATGGCGTCGGCGTGTTGTTGCTGGCGGCGTTGCTGCTCCAGCGCATCCACGTCATCCTCGCTGCGTACCCGCAACCGGCTGAGAATGGTGATCGCCTCCTGCTTGATGCGATCCAGCATTTCCGTAAACAGCTGGAAGGATTCACGCTTGTATTCCTGCTTGGGGTTCTTCTGCGCATAGCCGCGCAGATGAATGCCCTGACGCAGCTGATCCATCATGGCCAGGTGTTCACGCCACTGCCCGTCCAATACCTGCAGCATCACCGCCTTTTCAACCTGGCGCATGACTTCACTGCCGACGCTCTCTTCCTTGGCGGCATAGGCCGCTTCGATCTCGGCCAGGACTTTCTCGCGCAGGGACTCTTCATGCAGACTGGCGTCCTCTTCCAGCCACTGGCGGACCTCCAGCTTGAGGCCGAACTCCGCTTCGATCATCTCTTCCAGGCCCGGCAGATCCCACTGCTCCTCGAGGCTCTGCGGCGGCACATACGGAGTGACCATGTTGTAAACCACGTCCTCGCGAATCGCCTTGACGGTGTCGCTGATGTCTTCGGCCGACAACAGTTCGTTGCGTTGCTCGTAGATCACCCTGCGCTGGTCGTTGGCGACATCGTCATATTCCAGCAGCTGCTTGCGCAGATCGAAGTTATGGCCCTCGACCTTGCGCTGGGCATTTTCGATCGCCCGGCTGACCCATGGATGTTCGATGGACTCGCCCTCTTTCATACCCAGACGCTGCATCAACCCGGAGACCTTCTCCGAGGCGAAGATGCGCATCAGGCTGTCTTCCAGGGACAGATAAAAGCGCGAGGAGCCGGGATCGCCCTGGCGTCCGGAGCGACCGCGCAACTGGTTGTCGATACGCCGCGACTCGTGGCGCTCGGTGCCGATGATATGCAACCCGCCGGCGTCCACCACCTGATCGTGGCGCTGTTGCCAACCCTGGCGATGCTGTTCCAGCGCCTGTTCGTCCGCGGCTTCGAACTCCGCCAGTTCCGCGTCCAGGTTACCGCCGAGCACGATATCGGTACCGCGGCCGGCCATGTTGGTGGCGATGGTCACCGCGCCGGGGCGCCCGGCCTGGGCGATGATCTCGGCCTCGCGGGCATGCTGCTTGGCATTCAATACTTCGTGCTGAATCTGCTCTTTTTGCAGCACACCGGAGAGCAATTCCGACACTTCGATCGACGTGGTGCCGACCAGCGCCGGTTGGCCGCGCTGCTTGCAATCGCGAATGTCATCCAGGATGGCCTGAAACTTCTCCTGCTGGGTAAGATAGACCTTGTCCACCATATCCTGGCGAATCATCGGCTTGTGGGTCGGGATCACCACCACTTCCAGCCCGTAGATGGTCTGGAACTCGTAGGCTTCGGTGTCGGCGGTCCCGGTCATGCCCGACAACTTGTCGTAGAGCCGGAAAAAGTTCTGGAAGGTAATCGAGGCGACGGTCTGGTTCTCGCGCTGGATCTCCACCCCCTCCTTGGCTTCCACCGCCTGGTGCAGCCCGTCGGACCAGCGCCGGCCCGGCATGGTGCGCCCGGTGAACTCGTCGACGATGACCACTTCGTTATCCTGCACGATGTAATCCACATCTTTCTGGAACAGCACATGCGCGCGCAGCGCGGCGTTAACATGGTGCAGCAGGCCGATGTTGGCGGCATCGTAGAGACTCTCGCCCTCTTCAAGCAGCCCGACTTCGGTGAGCAACTCTTCCACATGCTGGTGGCCTTCCTCGGTCAGGTAAATCTGCTTGTTCTTTTCCTCGACGCTGTAGTCGCCGGGACCGTCTTCCTCTTCCTGTTTGGTCAGCTTGGGAACCAGCGCGTTGATCTTGTGATAATGCCCGGAACTGTCTTCGGACGGCCCGGAGATAATCAACGGTGTGCGGGCCTCGTCGATGAGAATCGAGTCCACTTCGTCGATTACGGCAAAGCCCAGCTGACGCTGGAATTGCTCCTCCTTGCTGAACGCCATGTTGTCGCGCAGATAATCAAAACCGAACTCGTTGTTGGTGCCGAAGGTAATATCCGCGGCGTAGGCGGCTTTCTTGTCTTCAAACGGCATGCCGGAGCCGATGGTGCCCACCGACATCCCCAGAAATTCGTACACCTTGCCCATCCACTCGGCATCACGGCGGGCCAGATAATCGTTGACGGTCACCACATGAACGCCGGTTTGTGGCAGGGCATTCAGATAGCAGGCCAGGGTCGCCATCAGGGTCTTGCCTTCGCCGGTGCGCATTTCGGATATCTTGCCCTGATGCAGCACCATGGCACCGATCAACTGCACATCGAAATGGCGCATCCCCAGCGTCCGCACCGCCGCTTCGCGCACTACGGCGAAAGCCTCCGGCAACAGGTCGTCCAGTTTCATCCCGTCGGCCAGCCGCTGGCGAAATTCGACAGTTTTGTTTTGCAGCTCGGCATCGGAGAGGGCCTGCATGTCCGCTTCCAGCGCGTTGATGCGCTCGACGGTTTTACCCATCTGCTTGACCAGGCGCTCGTTACGGCTGCCGAAAACTTTTTTCAGGAATGGTTTGAACATAAATTTGCCTGTTGCAAGCTTTGGTGTAAGGGCTCACTTACTGGTTGGAGTATTGTGCCTGGAAAAATCTTTTTCCTGCTTTAAAACCGGGTATTGTACCGATCGTCGCGGGTTTTGTCCGCTTTCAGCGCAAACGGAACGGACAGGGGATAGAGATGGCCCCGGTGATCGAAGGCCAGCGAGGCGCGCGGGAAATCCTGCTGCGACAGGCGTGCGATCAGCCCCGCGGCACGCCGCTGCGCATCCCGGACCGGTCCCTGCGGGCGCTGCTGGACAAACGAATGAATCCGCCCCTCGATAAAGCGGCCCCGCGAATCCAGCCGCGCCTCGAGTAACGGCGCCAGACCCTTGCGGCCGCTCACGCTCATCCCCTGATAGGTGGCGAAATTCCCCAGGCTGTAGGCAATCAACCGGCCGCGGTAGAGCTCCATTGCCCGCGGCACGTGGGGACCGTGGCCGATTACCAGATCGGCGCCGGCCTCCACCGCCCGACGCGCAAAGGCGACCACATCCCCGCGCCGTTCGCCGTAATAGTGCTCTTCGGCAAAGGGCAGATGCAGGGCCTCCTCCCCCTCGGCGCCGCCGTGGAACGAGACCAGCACAATATCGTGCCGACGCTTGAGCGCATTCACCAGGGCGACCATGCGCGCCGTATCCAGCATGTCATGCGAGTCGATAAACGGGGCAAACGCGATGGCCGCCACCCGCAGTCCGTTAACCGTCCAGCTGGCGACATCCCCCCGGCGACCGGTATGCCGGATGCCGTGGCGGCGCAAGATCTGCATACTCGCCTCGCGGCCCGCCTCGCCGAAATCCCGGGCATGGTTGTTGGCCAGGCTCATGAGGGTAAAACCGGCTTGTTGCAGGTGCGCGGCATAGCGCGCGGGGGAGCGAAACAGGTAACAGGCCGCGGGATTCTGACAGGTTTTCACCGGCTCGCCGCCGTCCATCAGCACCCCTTCCAGGTTGCCAAAGGCAATATCGGCCTCACGCAGCACCGGTGCGACCTCGCGTAACAGCTCGGCGCCGTCTTCGGGCGGCAATCGGGGGTACGGAAAGTCGGTGCCCAGCATCACATCCCCGACCGCCGCAACGGTCAATACGCTGCGAGACGGCTGCGGATGCGGCTGCGGTTCGGACTGTATTTCACGGGTCGGTTCGGAGGGTGTTGTCGAGCAGGCCGCCAGCAACAACGCCGGCAGGAGGGCCCAAAACGGCAACAAACGACTGGCGGACATACGGATTAGCCGTCAGCAGGACGCAACACAGCTTAATTGCTGGCCATGATGTATTTTTTGGGATCGACAGTACGGCCGTTGAGCAACACTTCCAGGTGAACGTGCGGACCGGTAGAACGCCCCGAACTGCCCATTTTGGCAATCACCTGGCCCTTTTTGATGGTGTCACCGACTTCCACCAGGTTTTCCTTGTTGTGCCCGTAACGGGTCACATAGCCCTTGCCGTGGTTCACCTCGACCAGTCGGCCGTAGCCGGAGCGCTTGCCGGAATAGGTGACCACCCCGGCCGCCACGGCCACCACCTCGGAGCCTTCCTTGCCGGCGAAATCGATACCCGAATGATGGGTGCGTCGGCCATTGAAGGGATCGGTGCGCATACCGTAATAGGACGACAGCCAGCCGCGTTTGATAGGCCGCCCTGCCGGGACCACTTCGGCCTGCAGGTTGCGGGTCATGATCATCTCTTCCAGTACACCGAGCTGCTGGCTGCGGTCGTCGATTTTCGAAGACAGTTCTTCCAGCGATTCAATGAAATCCGGCACATTGATCGAATCAGCGGACAGCTGTTCGCTGCTTGATACAGGCCCGCCCTGGGCCGGAGCCTGCTCGAAATTGAATTCGCCGCCATCCAGATTGGCCATCTGGGTCAGGCGCTGTCCCAGCGCATCCAGCCTGACCACATGGGACTGCAGATTGCCCAGACGCAGTGCCAGCGCGTCCATGCTGTCCTGCGCGTTGCGGGTCACTTCCTCGATTCGCAAGCGCTGGGCATCGAGTTCCGATTGCAGGGCCAGGTTCAGATCGTCCGGGTTCGCTTTCATATGCGCGACGCCCAGATAATAGCCCACACCCATGAACGCCGCCGGCATCACAATGGCAGTGCTCAGAACAAGGCTGATCAGGCGATGTTTACTCAGGGTCCACAACCCCGAACAGCCTTTTTTCCGTCTCAGAACAACGATATTCATAGTGACAACACAGCTCTTGTTATTTTAATGTGAGGTTAAAGTGAATTTTCCGATTAACCGGGCAAACCCTTCATAATCCAGTATGAATACTCCCAGACCATTGTACAAGCTCCTGCACGGAGAAAAGACCCGGCTTGCGGACCTGGTCACAACCACCCGCCAGTTGCGGCGACTCAATCAGCATCTGTTAGCGGTGCTCGCTGCGCCGCTGACGGATCATTGCCAGGTGGCCCGCTATGATACCGAACAACTGATTATCCAGGTGGACTCACCGGTCTGGGCGTCGCGTTTGCGTTATTACGTTCCCACCCTGCTGCAAGAGCTTAAGCAAAATATCCCTGATTTACAAGGACTTAAATCCATAAAAATCCATGTCGCCCCGGCCACGCCGACGCCGGTCGAAAAGCCCCCGGACAAACGCGAGATTACCCCCGCCGCCAGCCGAAATATCCAGGCCATGGCCGAGGCCATTGACGATCCCGTCCTGCGCGAGGCCCTGCAACGATTAAGTCGGCCCCGTCGGACCGGGGATAAATAAGTAACTCTTATACATTCGACTCGAATGATAAGCTTTTCGGGTCGCGATCTTCCGGATCCGCGCACCAGTCCCACATGATTCGTCCCGCCCAAATAAAAACACCGGCGATTGCCGGTGCTTTTGGGGTGTCACAACGCGGTTTCAGGTGACCTGAACCGGCTGGACAAAGGAGATGGGCGCCTTGGCCGGATCCTCGAAAGTTACCTCTTCCCAGGCTTCTTTGTTGGCCAGCAACTCGCGCAACAGGCGGTTGTTCAGGGCATGGCCGGATTTGTGGCCGCTGAAGGCACCGATCAGGCTGTGTCCCAGCAAATAGAGATCGCCGATGGAATCCAGAATCTTGTGTTTGACGAATTCGTCCACATAGCGCAGACCGTCCTCATTCAGTACCCGGTATTCATCCACGACAACTGCATTGTCGAGGCTGCCGCCCAGCGCCAGATTATGGGCCCGCAGGTTCTCAATCTGGCTCATGAAACCGAAGGTCCGGGCCCGGCTGACCTCCTTGACGAAGGAGGTAGTGGAAAAATCGATCATCGCAGTCTGATTTTGATCCTTGAACACCGGGTGGTCAAAATCAATGGTGAACGACACTTTGAACCCCTCGAACGGTTCAAAGCGCACCCATTTATCGTCTTCTTCAATCACGATCGGCTTTTTAATCCGGATGAACCGTTTTGGTGCCTTTTGCTCCTGAATGCCAGCCGATTGCACCAGAAACACAAAGGGGCCGGCACTGCCGTCCATAATCGGTACTTCCGGCGCATTCAGATCAATATAGGCGTTGTCGATGCCCAGCCCGGCCAGAGCCGACAGCAGGTGCTCCACGGTGGAGACCCGAATGCCGTCCTTGATCAGGGTGGTAGACAGGGTCGTATCCCCGACATTCTCGGGAACGGCCGGGATTTCAACCGGTTCCGGCAAGTCCACGCGTCTGAAAATAATGCCCGTATCCGCTGCAGCTGGTCGAAGGGTGAGGTAGACTTTTTCACCGGTGTGCAGACCCACGCCGGTGGCGCGAATGACATTTTTCAGTGTACGCTGGTTAATCACTAGCCGTTTTCTCCTTTTTGATTCTCAGGTCTTCCTGGGCGATGCAAAATTCAGGCCTGCTTCACTACGAACGAGTGCGTGGGCGTAAGTATAGCACCGCGAGAAAACCCGCATAATAAAACAAGTTCACATCTTACAGCAACTTATGGCGATAAACGGCGATTTCAGGGAAAACTTGATACCTCTATCACAGATAAATCCGCTACCTCCGTCACAGAAGCGTCCCGCCTCTGCGGCGGCAGCAGCATTCAGTCCGCCTGACGCCGCAGGAACGCCGGAATATCCAGATACTCCATATCCCCGTCACCCTGGCGAGAGCCTTTGCCTTCGGCCGCCCCCTTGTTGCGCATGACCGTCGGGCGATCCAGCTGATTGTAATCCACCTCGCCATCGCTTTTCTTGTTGACCACCAGTTTCGGCTTGTCGCCCTGTTTCAACTCGTTGCCCAGACCGGTTGCCACCACGGTAACCCGCAGCTCGCCGGACATCGCCGGATCAATCACGGTTCCCACCACGACCGTGGCGTTCTCGGAGGCAAACTGCTTGACCGTGTTACCCACCTCTTCGAACTCACCGATGGACATGTCCATCCCGGCGGTCACGTTGACCAGAATCCCGCGTGCCCCGGCCAGGTTGACGTCTTCCAGCAAGGGACTGGCAATCGCCGCTTCGGCCGCTTCGCGGGCCCGATCTTCACCGGAGGCCCGACCGGAACCCATCATGGCCATGCCCATTTCGGACATGACGGTTCGCACATCGGCAAAGTCGACGTTGATCAGACCCGGACGGGTGATCAGCTCGGCAATGCCCTGCACCGCGCCAAGCAACACATCGTTGGCCGCCTTGAAGGCATCCAGCAGGCTGATGTTCTTGCCCAGCACGCTGAGCAGTTTTTCATTGGGAATGGTGATGAGCGAATCGACGTACTGCTTGAGCTCATCCATCCCGGCCATGGCCACTTCCATGCGCTTTTTGCCTTCAAAGGGAAACGGCTTGGTGACCACCGCCACGGTGAGAATGCCCATGTCGCGGGCAATCTGCGCCACGATCGGCGCACCGCCGGTGCCGGTTCCGCCACCCATGCCGGCGGTGATAAAGACCATGTCGGCGCCTTCCAGCACTTCCTGGATGCGTTCACGATCTTCCATCGCCGCATTACGTCCGGTTTCCGGATTGGCCCCGGCCCCGAGTCCCTTGGTGACACCGCCACCCAGTTGCAACAGGGTCTTGGCAGAGCTGTTTTTCATGGCCTGGGCATCGGTATTGGCGCAGATGAAATCCACCCCTTCGATACTCTGGACCACCATGTGTTCGACGGCATTACCACCACCGCCACCTACACCGATCACTTTTATCACGGCGTTCTGACTGTAAGTATCCATTAGTTCAAACATTTCTTTACCCCTCCTCACTGACAACGCAGTTGGTTGTTACATTGTGTCTACGTCACAAATCCTTTAGAAATTTCCCTGAAACCAGCTCTTCATCCGTCGCAAGACGGTTGTAAAACCACCGCCCATGCGTGTTTCCGCTTCACGCAAGGCACGATTCTGATAACCGAACAGCAGTAACCCGACCCCGGTGGAATAAATGGGATTACGCACCACATCCACCAGCCCGCTGACATATTGCGGCAGGCCCTGGCGCACCGGCATGTGGAAGATCTCCTCGGCCAGTTCCACCGTGCCTTCCATCTTGGAACTGCCCCCGGTCAGTACGATGCCGGCGGCACACAGATCCTCGAATCCGCTGCGACGCAACTCGGCCTGAATCAGCGTGAACAGCTCTTCGTAACGCGGCTCGACCACCTCGGCCAGGGTCTGGCGGGCAAGACGTCTTACCGGTCGTTCACCGACACTGGGCACTTCAATGGTTTCATCGGCGCTGGCCAGCTGGGTCAGCGCACAGGCGTATTTGATTTTGATCTCCTCGGCATGCTGGGTCGGCGTGCGCAGAGCCACGGCAATATCATTGGTCACCTGATCGCCGGCGATGGGAATCACCGCGGTGTGGCGAATCGCCCCCTCGGTGAACACAGCAATGTCGGTGGTGCCGCCGCCGACATCCACCAGGCAGACCCCCAGTTCCTTTTCGTCCTCGGTCAATACCGAATGGCTGGACGCCAGCTGCTCGAGAATGATGTCGTCCACTTCCAGTCCGCAGCGACGGACGCACTTGATAATGTTCTGCGCAGCACTCACCGCACCGGTCACCATGTGTACCTTGGCTTCCAGGCGCACGCCGGACATGCCGATCGGCTCACGGATGCTTTCCTGATCGTCGATAATGAATTCCTGCGGCATAATGTGCAGCACCTTTTGATCGGCCGGTATCGCGACCGCCCGCGCCGCATCGATCACCCGTTCGACATCGTACTGGGTCACTTCCTTGTCCCGGATCGCCACGATGCCGTGCGAGTTAAGGCTGCGGATATGGCTGCCGGCGATTCCGGCATAGACCGAGTGGATCTGACAACCGGCCATCAGTTCCGCTTCCTCCACCGCGCGCTGGATCGACTGCACCGTGGATTCAATATTCACCACCACACCCTTTTTCAGACCGCGGGACGGATGCGAACCCAGCCCGATAATTTCGATATCATTCTCCGGGGTAACCTCACCGACAATCGCAACCACCTTGGAGGTGCCGATATCGAGTCCGACGATCAGGTTTTTTTCTGTTTTCTTAGACATTCAATGTCACTCCCGAACGCGTTTTCATGTCCTGTTCTGTTCCCATGCCACCGCCATGCCGTTGGTGTAGCGCAAATCAATCCGTGTCACGCGACCTTTGTCCAGCGAACTAAGCCGGGGGTAAACCCGGACGAAGCGCGCCAGACGTTCAAATTCATGTTCACGCCCCAGTTTCAGGTGAATGCCGTTATCCAGGCTGATTCGCCACGCCTGGCGTTGATCCAGTTTCAATTTCACAATCTGCATTCCCAGTGGTGCCAACAATCCGGAAAAACGTTGATGGGCATCCCGCATTTTGCCGCTCAATTTTTCCGGCCCCTGGAAAACCGGAAGATCCGGGGGAAAGGTTGATGCAGCCGGTTTGAATATGTCGCCGTTCCGGTTTAGCAACCCGCCAGCCGCCCAGACAGCCAGGGGTTGTTGTTCAATAAAATGGATTGCCAGCGTATCGGGCCAGATGCGTCGCACGGTCGCATGTTTAATCCAGGGCAGACTCTCGACCTGTTGCTGCACGGCGGCCACATTGATATCGAAATAACCGACACCGGATAAACTTTTCGAAAGCGGATTGAGCATGGCCTCGGTTACATTGACAAAGCTCCCCTGCACGCGAATTTTATCCACCGGTACGTTCAGCGGATTAACCAGGCTCTGGATACCCCAGTACAGCAATACCCCCGACAATATCACCGACAGAATCAGCAACAGTCGCCCGGGGCGAAATTTGAAAAGCTCCCCGCCTTGCATAAGTACTGCCTGGTTAGCCCGCGCCGACATGGCCACCTCCATGCTGATGGTCGCCGTTATGGCCTTCCAGTGTCTGGGCAAGAATTGCGTAAACCAGCTGATCGAAGTCCATACCAATAGCTCTGGCCGCCATGGGAACCAGGGAGTGATCGGTCATGCCCGGCACGGTATTCAGTTCAATTACCCAGGGCTTGCCGTCTTCCGAGCAAAGAATGTCAACCCGTCCCCAGCCACGCGCTCCCACCGCCTTGAAAGCCGCCAGAGCCAAACGCTGCAATTGACCTTCCTGTTCGGGATCCAGTCCGCAGGGACATAAATAACGGGTCTGATCCGACTGGTATTTGGCCTCGTAGTCATAAAACTCATTCGGGGTTTCGAGTTTAATCACCGGCAACGTCTGTTCGCCCAGTATGGTCACGGTATATTCGCCGCCCTCGATCCAGCGTTCGGCAATGACCGCGCCGGGAAATTGCGCGGCCGTCGTATAAGCGTCACGCATCTGCTGCGGCTCATTAACCCGGGTCATGCCGATACTTGATCCTTCCAGCGCCGGTTTGACCATCAGCGGCAAGCCCAGACTGGCGACCACATACTCCGGATCGGTATCGTCATCCAGCACCATGTAATCCGGCGTCGGCAACCCGGCGGCCTCGAGAATCATCTTGCTGCGCAATTTGTCCATGGCCAGTGCCGAGGAGAGCACGTCGCTGCCGGTATAGGGGATATCCATCACCTCAAGGACCGCCTGGATTCGACCATCCTCACCGCCGGGACCATGCAAGACAATAAAGGCGCGATCGTAATTACCCGCTTCCAGCGTCTGCAGGACAGTCTCTTTATTAACGTCAATACCCTGCGCATCGACACCACTGCGCAACAGGGCATCCAGTACCGCCTGACCGCTGCGCAACGAGACCGCCCGTTCGGCGGACCAGCCACCCATCAATACCGCGACCTTGCCAAAGGCCCGCGGCTCGATAGTTTTGTTGTCCTCAGTCACGCTCATGCGGTTCTCCGACAATCTGCACTTCCCTGACAAGTTTGATGCCGCTTGCCTGTTGCACTTCATCGGCAACCCGTTCAATCAACAGTTCAATATCCCGGGCCGTGGCCGTCCCGGTATTGATAATAAAATTGGCGTGTTTTTCCGACACGCAGGCCCCGCCGACGCAGGTGCTTTTCAAGCCGCACTGTTCGATCAGGCGGGCCGCATAATCCCCCGGCGGATTGCGGAACACCGATCCCGCATTGGGCTGACTGGTCGGCTGCGTCGCGCCGCGCCGGGCCAGATGCTGTTTAATCTGTTGCAAGCTCTGGCTGGCATCGCCGGCTTCAAGCTGCAACGTGGCACCGACGAACCACTCATCCACTCGGCCGCGAACATGACGATAACTTGTCTCGAATTTATCAGCCTGACGGAGCCTCAGATTGCCCTGGCGATCGATCATCTTCACCGATTCAACGATGTTCCAGGTTTCCCCGCCCATGGCACCGGCATTCATGGCCAGAGCCCCGCCAAAGGTGCCGGGAATACCGCAGAGAAATTCGGCGCCGTGCAATCCCCGCCGGGCCGTTTGTCGGGCCACCTGCGGGGAGGCCACACCAACTTCCACATACACCCGGTTATCTTCCAGCCACTCGATACCGTTGAGCACACCACTGGTACAGATCACCGTGCCGCGAATACCGCCATCACGCACCAGCAAATTACTGCCCAGCCCCAGCCAGAACAGCGATTCCCGGGCCGGCAACTGCTGCAACAACTGCTGCAGATCGGCGACATCCGCCGGCCGATAGAAATGCTCGGCCACGCCGCCCACGCGCCAGGATGTATGGCGGCTCATCGGTTCAAGCTGTTTCATTTCGCCCCGCAGTTGCATGGTCCCGGTCTCTATTGTGTCCATCTGCATCATGTTGTTACTGCCCGCTCAACTGCTGCTCGAGTCGGGCCGCCGCGGCGCCAATGTTCCCGGCCCCGAGTGTCAGTACAATATCCCTGTCCTGTAATACCCCGTTCAACACCGCCGGCAACTCATCCAGCTCTTCGACAAAAATCGGTTCAACCTGGCCCCGCGTCCGAATGGCGCGGGTCAATGAGCGTCCGTCGGCCCCGTTAATGGGTGTCTCACCGGCGGGATACACTTCCAGCAAGACCAGGGCATCCACTTCCGACAGTACCCGGGTAAAGTCTTCAAACAGGTCCCGGGTACGGGTATAGCGGTGCGGTTGAAATACGACGACCAGGCGCCGTTCGGGCCAGCCGGCGCGGATCGCCTGAATGGTTGCTTCCACTTCGCGCGGATGATGACCGTAATCATCAACATGAATCACCCGCCCCTGGGCAAGTTCATACTCCCCATAGATCTGGAAACGGCGGCCGATCCCCTGGAAATTATCCAGCGCCCGGGCAATATGCTGGTTTTCGATGCCGATCTCATGCGCGACCGCGATCGCCGCCAGCGCATTCAGAACATTGTGATGTCCCGGCATATTCAACGTGACATCAAAATGTTCACCTGAATCGCGCTGTACAATTGTAAAATGAGTCTGGTTTGCCACCTGGGTAATATCGACCGCGCGCACATCCGCGTCCTCGTTCAGCCCATAGGTAATCATGGGCCGACTGATGTGCGGCATCAGATCGCGAATTTCCTCGTCATCAATACATACCACCGCCAGGCCGTAAAACGGCAGGTGATGCAGAAACTCGACAAAGGTCTGGCGCAGTTTTTCAAAATCCCCGCCGTAGGTTTCCATATGATCCGCATCGATATTGGTTACGATGGCCATCATCGGTTGCAGATGCATAAACGAGGCATCGCTTTCATCGGCTTCCGCCACCAGATAGCGCCCGCTGCCCAGACGTGCATGGGTACCGGCACTGTTGAGACGCCCGCCAATCACAAATGTCGGGTCCACGCCGCCTTCGGCCAGGACGCTGGCAATCAGGCTGGTTGTCGTGGTTTTGCCGTGGGTTCCGGCTACGGCAATGCCGTAACGAAAGCGCATCAGTTCGGCGAGCATCTCTGCGCGCGGTACCACCGGAATACGCTGCTGGTGCGCGGCCCTGACCTCCGGGTTATCCGCAACAATCGCGCTGGAGATCACCACCACATCGCAGTTGCGGATATTTTCCGCGGCATGTCCCTGAATAATAGTTGCCCCCAGTTGGGCCAGATGACGGGTCACGGCATTTTCATGAATATCCGAACCGGTAACCTCGTAACCGAGATTGATGAGTACTTCGGCGATCCCGCCCATGCCGACACCACCGATGCCGACAAAATGAATACAGTTAATCCGCCCCATACCCGGTTCACCCTGACCGGAGGGCAGATCGGTGAAGCGTCTCAGCTGTTTAGCCATGCATCACCTCCAGACAGCGCTGACCCACGATCCGGGTGGCATCGGGCATAGCCAGTTGACGAGCCCGTTGTGCCATATCCAGTAATCGGTCCCGGCCCTGTTCCAGCAATTCCCGTAATACTGAGGCCAGGCGTTCGCTGTTGAACTCGGCGGCCAACATTACTCTGGCCGCACCGGCCTTCTGCAAATAGCGGGCGTTGGCCGTCTGATGATCATCCACTGCATAGGGGTACGGCACCAGGATGGAAGCCAGACCTGCAGAAGCGAGTTCAAAAACGGTCAGGGCGCCGGCGCGGCAGATCACCAGATCCGCCCATTCGAACGCTTCGGCCATATCCTCAATAAACATGACGGTCTGGGCCTCGACACCGGCCGAGGCATACGCCTGCCGGGCCGACTTCAGTTTATCCTTGCCGGCCTGATGTCGAACCGTGACCGGCATCTGTGCCGGTAGCCGGCTGAGTGCTTGCGGCACGGTTTCATTCAGAACCTGCGCACCAAGGCTTCCGCCGACAACCAGAATACGAATTGCCCCCTCGTGTCGGGCAAAGCGTTGTGCCGGTTGCGGTAAATCCACAATGTCCTGACGCACCGGATTACCGGTGTGCAGGACTTTGTCATTTTTAAAGCTACCCGGAAACGCCTCCATCACCTGCAAGGCCAGATGGCTGAGCAAACGGTTGGTCAGTCCCGGAATGGCATTTTGTTCGTGGATCAATAATGGCCGGCGTAACAACCAGGCGGCCAGCCCCCCGGGGCCGGTGACGAAGCCGCCCATTCCCAGTACGGCATCCGGTTTGAGTCGCAGACAAATCGCTACCGCCTGTAACAATGCATAGGAGAGTTTAAACGGTGCGAATAATAATCCGGACAGACGTTTGCCCCGCAAGCCACTGACGGAAATAAATCGGATACTGAAACCCGCCTGCGGAACAACCCGTGACTCCAGCCCCCGGCGTGTACCCAGCCAATAGATCTCCACACCCTGGTCCTGGAGGTAACGTGCAACAGCCAGTGCCGGGAAGACATGCCCTCCCGTGCCGCCGGCCATAATCAAAATGCGTCGGGGATGGCGATTCATGAACGCCTCCCTTGCGGCATTTGATTACGACGATCATATTTTCGGGTTTCATAATCGATGCGAAGCAGCAAAGCCACGGCAATACACATGACCAGCAAACTGCTGCCGCCATAACTCATCAAGGGTAGTGTGAGACCTTTGGTGGGCAATACACCCATATTGACACCGATATTGATAAACGCCTGCACACCGATCCAGATTCCCAGGCCATAGGCCACATAACCGGCGAATGGCTGCTCACGTTTCTCGGCACGGCGACCGATACTCAGCGCCTTGTAAATCACAAACAAATACGCCACTACCACCAGTATTACCGCAAACAGTCCCAACTCTTCGGCCATGACAGCGAATAAGAAATCAGTATGTGCTTCGGGCAGATAAAACAGTTTCTGGATGCTCGATCCGAGCCCCACGCCGAACCATTCACCACGACCAAAGGCAATCAGGGCCTGGGTCAGCTGAAAGCCGCTATCATAAGGGTCAGCCCAGGGATTCAGAAATGTTGTCAAACGCTGTAACCGATAGGGTGAAGTCAGAGCCAACAAGGCCAGCGCACTGGTCAAAGACATCAGCAATAATATGAACTGGGTAAAGCGCACGCCGCCAAGCCACATCATGCCAAAAGCCGTCAGAAACAGGACCACGACTGCGCCATAATCGGGTTCCAGCAACAACAACAGACCCAGCAGGGTCAGCAGGATAAGCGGCCGTAGAAATCCGACAACCCGCGAACGTACTTCCCCGTGATGACGGACCAGATAACCGGCCAGATAAATTACCGAAAATAGCTTGACGAATTCAGAGACCTGCAAGGAGAGTGGACCCAGCATAATCCAGCGTTGACTGCCATTGACCTCACGTCCCAGTCCGGGAACGAAAACCAGCATCAGTAACAGAATGCTTAGCAATATAAGCGGCATTCCACTCTTTTCCCATATTTCCATCGGCACGCGTATTATGGCACCGGCGGCAATCAGCCCGATTATCATGTAGCCCAACTGACGCCAGAAAAAATAGAAGGGATCATTGACCATTTTTTCAGCGATTGAAGTTGATGCCGAACCGACCATCACCAGCCCAAGACATAACAGGGACAGAACGACAAGTAACAATGGCTTGTCAACCACATCCAGCAGACGCACTTGCTCATTCCGGTTATCCGGCTTTTGAAACAAGCTGGCGATGTGAGTTGCTGTTATCACTGACACAGGCTCCTGACACACTCGATAAACGTATCGCCGCGATGTTCAAACCCGTTAAACATGTCAAAGCTGGCGCAGGCCGGGGATAACAATACCGCGTCATTCGTTCGGGCCATTTGCGCCGCTTTATTAACGGCTTCCTGCATGGTGCCGGCACTTGCAACCGGTATCACATCACCCAATGCGTTTCGCAGGGATGGCGCATCCTCGCCAATCAGAACAATGCCCCTGGTTCGCCGCGCCACAACATCGCGCAAAACACTAAAATCCTGTCCCTTACCCTGGCCGCCCATAATCAGGACCAGTTTTTCACCCGGGATCCCTTCAATGG
This sequence comes from Thiohalophilus sp., assembly GCF_034521165.1. Lineage (NCBI taxonomy): Bacteria > Pseudomonadati > Pseudomonadota > Gammaproteobacteria > Thiohalomonadales > Thiohalophilaceae > Thiohalophilus > Thiohalophilus sp. The sequence goes on along the minus strand of NZ_JAXHMV010000001.1, from coordinate 36,247 downwards.
CGGCAATCGCCGCACCGACATTGGTCGCCTTCGAATCATTAATCCAGGTCACGCCGTTGTGTTGTCCCAGCCACTGGCACCGATGCGGCAGTCCGGCAAAATTCCGTAGCGCATCAGTCATAACCTCTGACGTCAGACCGGCTGCCTCCCCGAGAGCCAGAGCCGCCAGGGCATTGGCCAGATTGTGTTCACCGGTGATTTTCAGATCATCGACGGCAATCAGCATCTGGTGACCCCGGCATAACCAGCGTTCCGCATCCTGCTGACAAATCCCGTAGTTATCGCCTTCAGGCATCCCCAGACTGAAACTGATCTGCTTACGCCCGGCACAAAACAGTCGAGCGGTTGCCATCACTTTTTCATCATCGGCATTGACCACCAGCACACCGGAGCCATAGAAAATTCTGGCCTTGGCCGCCGTGTAGTCCGCCAGGGTGTCATAACGATCCAGATGATCTTCGCTGATATTGAGTAATGCTGCCGCGACCGGATCCAGTGACTCGGTGGTCTCAAGCTGAAAACTGGACAGTTCCAGCGCGCAGATCTGATTGTCTTCTTTGAGCAGTTCCAGTGCCGGCTTCCCGATATTGCCGCCGACACCCGCCTTGATACCGGCCTTGTGAAACATCTCGCCAACCAGGGTGGTCACCGTACTTTTTCCATTGGAGCCGGTAATCGCCACCACCGGCACATTGACAAACCACGCAAACAACTCGATATCACCAATAATTTTTGCGCCTCTGGCACATGCCTCAACAATCAATGGCTCGCGTAACGATATTCCCGGACTGACCAGGATGATATCCGCACGACGGAACGCCAGCTCATCAAAACCACCGACAAACACTGCCATATCGGGCAATTCTTTCTGCAATGCAGACAGGCAGGGCGGCTCGCCCCGACTGTCTGTGATCGCAATATCAATCTCATAGGCCGACAAAAAGCGAGCACAGGAGAGACCCGTCTGGCCCAGACCGACGATCAGGACCTTCTTGTCTTGCAAGTACTCTGCTGCCTGTCTGCTCATTGTCATGTGTGTTGCCAGCATTAGTTATCGAATCTTCAACGTTGCCAAACCGATCAACACCAGAATGACGGTAATAATCCAGAAGCGGACGATCACTCGCGGTTCCGGCCAGCCTTTTAACTCAAAATGATGATGTAGCGGTGCCATGCGAAATATTCGCTTGCCGGTCAGTTTGAATGATAAAACCTGCAAAACAACCGAAAGGGTTTCCACAACAAAAACGCCGCCCATAATAAATAAAACAAGCTCTTGTCGGACAATTACGGCCAAAACTCCCAGTGCGGCACCGAGGGCCAACGCACCAACGTCACCCATAAATACCTGCGCCGGATAAGTGTTAAACCAGAGAAATCCGAGGCCGGCACCAACCAGCGCCCCGCAAAAGATCACCAGTTCACCGGCACCGGGAACGTTGGGAATCTGCAGATATTCAGAAAAGCCGGCATGTCCGGATGCATAGGCGAATATCCCCAACGCCCCGCCAACCATGACCGTCGGCAATATGGCCAGGCCATCCAGACCGTCCGTCAGGTTTACCGCGTTGCTTGACCCGACAACGACAAAATAGGTCAACAGCACATAAGCGATCATACCCATTTCGATGGAGATGCTCTTGAAAAACGGCACAATCAATTGTGTCTCAACCGGCAGTGCCGTCTGGTATAAATAGATGCCAACGGCAATAGCGATAACCGACTGCCAGAAGTACTTCCAGCGTGCGACCAGACCACGCGGATCTTTTTTAACCAGTTTTTTATAATCATCGATCCAGCCGATCACGCCAAACAGGAAAGTAGTCAGAATAACCACCCAGACATAGCGATTACCCAGATCCGACCACAGAAGCGTGCCGATCGCGATAGCAATCAAAATCAGGGCACCCCCCATAGTCGGTGTGCCCGCTTTGATTAAATGGGTTTGGGGCCAATTTTATAGGTTTATTAGGGGGGTGCGACAGTTACAACAGCAGATAGTTACAAGCAAAAGCGCCCTTTGTGGGCTTTGCAGGGGTTTTCAGGATTTATGGGTTCGAGCGCGCGCGGTTTTATGCTTTTTGTGGTGTTTTGTCGCAATTATTGAGGGGTTATTTTGCACTCTCCAAGCTATCAATGAAGTTCCTGGGTATCTTGTAGATTTCAAAATTCAATATTCTTCTTGTGCTTTTTTAGCAGTTTCAGTTGCCGGATAATTTTCTATATAATGATTCAAGCTGCTCAATGACTTTACCATATTCTTCAATATCAATATATGTATAAGCTAATGAGTATGATGATTCTGAATTTCATTGTTCGGCCCAGGATCTAAAGCGTTCTGAATACCAGGAAAAAGTGAAGCCCAGGATAGAAATTAAAGTGACTACTCCACAGTGATAAGCATCGCTTCGTTTAAATCCATCGCTTGAACTCTCTTCTTTTATGTTTTTTATTTCATTTTCAAGTGAGGATAATTCAACTCTTAATTCAGATAAATGTTCGTCGTGTTTTTTTAAGCTGTGTTAGGATCTAACCCACAGTGAAAAGTAGCACGATCCAAAAGGATCACTAATACTATTACGATTGAGATTACGATGATAAATGTTGCTCCTAATTCTCCCACAAATTGTACCTCGACTTTTTAGTTATTGTTAGACGTATTTACTGGTTTGGGCGTGCCAGATGATTTCGCCGATGATGCGGAAGCCTTCGTGCTCTGGATCTATGACCATTGGTTTGTAGGTTTCGTTGATGCTGTGTAATTCGATTTTGCCGCCGGGGAGTTTGCGGATGAGTTTGCAGTATACCTGGCTCTCTTGACGACGTAAGCCGGGGCCGCTCTTTTATTTCCTTGCCAGTCAATCTATTGAGGTAGTTCGCATGCCGTCTGGGTACATGGGTGCCATGGAGTCTCCTTTCATGCGGACCATGAAGCAGTTGCGCCAGTCCGTGTAAACGGTGGAGTTGAAGAAGCGGCGGCGGAAGGCTACATCTACAAAGACTTCGTTTTCGGTTACGCGGCCAAAGCCGGCACTGGCGTATACTTTATAATAAAAGGGTACGACTACAAATTCTTCCGGGTCCCAGGGAACGCCTTCTTCGTTTAGCATTTCTTCCGGGTAGGTCTTCCGGGTCCCTGGTCTTTATGTCTTTTGGGTGCAAGTAGAGTCGTTCGGGTTCTGGGTGTGCTGACGTTAGGCACCATTGATGGTGCTGTGCGCAATCATTGGCAATCTTTTTCTCCAGTCAAAATATACGCTATGTCAGCGCCGTAAATGTCGCGCAACTTTAAAAGATAGTCAGACTTTATTGACGCTCCTTCCTCTACCTGGCGCTGCCAAGTTCTTCTGGAATAGCCAGTTTTATCTGCTATATCCTCGTAACTATCATCTATTAGAGTCGATGAAAGCCTTTAATCTCTTATTTGGAGAGTTGGAACATTTTTGTTCATTAGCGTAAAAATATTCGCTATTCGTCTTGACAAGCGCCAATTGTTGCGCTATATTCGTTCGTGAAACAATTAACACAAATAAAATGACTTTTCAAATGTCGCAAAAAATACCCCAAAAAACCACACTTATTGGTGTTCGAGATCTAACTGCAGGAAGATAAAGATCGTATCCGGTCTATGATCAAAAGAGGAGACGCGTGCAAAAATTGCGCGCCGTGTGTTGAGTGTCACTTATGCGACTGTGATGAACACTTTTAATAAGGAGCATGAAATCTGATGTGGATGAAGTCTGGCTTCGGGCTATTGAGTACCTGTCTGAGCTGCCTAAGGTTGAAATGAATACCAGGTATGCTCAAATGATCCTTGGTGATCGAGAGAGAGAAAGTGGAGGCTGCGTAATGAGTGAGCTTGTAAAGAACCGCCCGATACAGCAGGAGGTTTTTCCTTCTGATAACCCGTGAAGCTCTGCGCAAGAATCCCAGACGCCAAAGAAGTGGCTGAGGATTTGGGTTTGCATATCTGCTACCGTTTACCGCCATGCGGATGGGAATGGATTTTGGTCTGATAAAGCGCATGCGAAAGCTTGGCATAGATAATAAGGAGATGATCTTGTTTCTGTGTGAAGAGATGCACTTCGGAAAAGTGAGGCGGCTAAGAAGCTGGGGTTTTCCATTGGCTTATGTAAGTCAGGTTCTTTCTGAGCAGGAATCGGAGGCGGCGAATGAGTAAGACTGCCTATACAGTGACTTCACCCACGAGCAAAAGAAGCAGTTTAAGCAGCGCCAGATCCTTATCGACGAGGCGATTGAGAAAGGTGCTTTTCGGGATCGGCGACGAAGTTAAAGCCTGGATGAAGGATTTCTTTATGTTGAAGATACCGGTGATGCCAGATCAGTACCGGAATACAGCCTGACCGATAAGCAGTCAAAGCTTTTCTATCACGTGGCTATTGCATTTCACCGGAAAAGGTCAAGCGCCCTCACACCAGTAAAGCCGAAAGCCCAGGTTAGCTGATCAGCAGCTTCACCGGATCAATGAAGATTCAGAGTGAGCTTGGGTGGGGTATGTAGGACCTATCCAGATTTGTAATTCGCCAGACCGGCAAGCAAAAGATAGTTCCGAGCCTCTGGAAATACGAAGCCACTAAAGTAATCACCGGCATGGAGCGCATCCTTGCCGAACAACCATTTAAAATTAAAGAATTAGGATTTAACAATGAGTCAGAACCAGGAATTAGCAAAGTGTGTGCGACGATTCGGCACACGAATCGTGAAGTACACTGTATCTAACTGAGAATGCGTCACAGTAAGGGCTGTAGATCTTATGGATGCTAAACTTGAAGATGCGTCTTCTGCAGATGAGCTATCAGATACATGGCGGAGATAATTGATGAAAAACTGTACAAGGAGCTTGGGTATGATAGTGCTCGAAGGATTATTTCAGGCCAAACAGATTCCTGTCGATATGCAAGCTTATAGCTATGCATTATTGAGAAGAATCGGACTTACAAACCCTATTTGAAGATGAGTCAGGTCAGTAAATGAAAACCATATCCAGAGTCTTGGTACTTCGAAAAATTAGAAAGCTAATTGCTCAGAAAGCTGAAGATCAGGTCAGACGATCTGATGCAAAATGGTGAGATTGTCAATCGGTGATGAAGATATACAGCTGAAGAACTGAAAGGTTTTCTGCCATGAAGGTACTTGACGACCGTCATTAAAAAAATGTCCAAAAAAGTTCAGGACTATGAAGTCGTTCAGGAGCAAAAAAAGAACGCGGAGCTTGGAGCGGGATCACCTTAAGAAAGAGAATGATGAGCTGAAGCACCTTGATGATACGTACCGGGAAAAGTCGGTAACGATTGATCAGGTGAATACGGATATCGAACAGCTGGATGAGTGCTGGGAGAAGATCCAAAAGATTATCACGCGGGTAGAAGTTGAGGACCTGCCGGAGGAAGTGCAGCTTCGATTTGTGGAGCGCCTGAACCGCATACAGTCGGGCAGTGAACGCTTCAATAATATGCACATGGAATTGCTCTTAATTTTTAACGATCCAATCATTAATTAATGACCTGGTCTGACTCTCTCCTCTCTGAAATACGAACTGAACTTGAAGATGCGCCTCACGGTGAGAAGCGCTCTACGGCGGAGACTATCGCTGAGCGCCTCGATGTGTCGGTTGCTACCCTGTACCGACATATAGATATCACCAACGGAACGAAGCGTTGTGAGCGTGATCCGGTGGTGCCTCGCGGGTACATCAATATGATAGCCAAGGTGAAGACCGAGCCGTATCGCTATGGTGCTGGATGGCAGGTTGCTTTCAACCGAGGATGCCATCGAGATATTGGAGGAGGCCGGAGAGATTCCCGAAGGCGAAGTGACGGTGGCTACTGCCGACCGGAGATTACGAGAGATCGGATATCAACAGCCCCGCGCGTACACGCGTCATGAGGATGAGCACGTGAATCAGGTTCACATGATGGATTTTTCCCGCAGTGAATACTTTGAGGTGGGCGTAAGTGATGACGATGAACTGATCGTGAAGGTGGATGGCCGCCGGGGTCAGTGGGATTACAAGAATAAGCCTAAATCTGAGCGCTTGAGATTGTGGGTTGTGGGATATCTGGATACGGTTTCCCGCGCGTACCTGGTGCGCTACTTTGCCGCCACCGGTGAAAACATGATGATGACCGCCCGTTTCCTTCAATTTGCCTGGCAAAGAGAGGATGAAACGCATCCGTTCAAACATCTTCCCGGAAGTGCTGAAATTAGATCAGGGTGCTACCGGTAAGAACGCGGCTTTCAGGGATGGATTGAAAAAGCATTTGGGTATTCGGGTGGAGCTGGCCGCGCCTAAAAATGACCGCCTCGCAGACAATCAAAGTATGGGTAAGGTGGAGCGCAGATTCCGAACGCTATGGCAGCGGTTTGAACTTAAGCTCGCTTATAAGCTTAAGAAGAAAGGCGTGGATGTGATCACACTGGAAGATCTGAATGTGCTGGCGCATAACTACGCTACTCAGTTACTCAATCAGGCTCACCCCTACAAAAACCAAACGCATTGAACAGGTCTATAAAACAGGGCTTCGGGTGAAGGAGCAGCGGACCTTGAACACAGACATCTTCGCCATCCTATATAAGAAGGACGATCGCAAGGTGAATGCCTACGGGGAAATCTCGATTGATAATGAATTGTACCGGGTACCGGATAAGTACATCGGTCAGCGCGTGAATTTCTACATCAACCCGGATGGAGATCTAATGGGAAGTTCGAAGGATGGTAAGGATACCTTTGACTTGATCCCGGTTGATCCCGCCAATGCTACCGGCAAGAAACTGCATGATGAGACTGTGAAGGAGCAAGTGACGAAGGAGCCGCTTGAGCTTGAGGGTGCGCAGAAGATTGAGTCTTGGTTGGTCGTGAAGGTGAAAAGACAAACGGCAAAAGTGAAAGGGCTCCACAGCCTCACACCCTACCTCATTCTGAAAGTGATGTTGAGGCGGACACTCCCTTCCAGGCGAAGCCGGTTAAGCATGCCTTCACGGATTGGAATAAAGCGAAGATGTGTATCTGCCAGGTCTTTAATTGCCGGTGGGATGATTCTGAGCGCTACAGGCTCAGGATATATTTCGAAGAGCTGTTATGAGGCTGAGAAATTAACAGAAAGCAGTGATTGAAGGATTTACACCAAACCGCAAGTTAAACGGAGATATGATGATGAAGAGTGAAACGGCAAAAGTGAAAAGTGAAAGCGGAACATGTGGCCTGCGGATGAAGGCGACTAGGTTGAATGAGCCTTTGGAGCAGCGCAAGGGCCGAGCTGCAGCGCATCCTAAGCAGTGCTGGTTTCAAGATACAGAATGCGATTACCGGCTGACTGTGCGCAGATACCAGGTGATGAAGCAATAAATCAACAACTAAAAAAACGATACGATGACTACACAAACTGAACTATTTGCGCACTTTGGGATCAAGGACACGTCCGTCGATCATTAAGGGCGTAACCTATAATAAGGTGAAGGACATCCTGGAGAGTATGATCGAGGATCACAGCTGGGTGAGCTTTGCCGGCTCGATCGGCAGCGGTAAGACCGTTACGGTTTTTGAGGCGCTGCATGAACTGGAGAAGAACGAAAAGGTGGAATTTGTGGAGATCACCTCTCCCAACCGCCGCGGTATTGGAGATTCGGAGCTGCTTTGCTCTATCATTATGCGGCTGGGTGAGAAGTATGACGGATCGAAGTCTATTCCCCGAAGCAACATTGCCCGGAATCACATGGTGGAGCGTATTCTTGCCAAGGCTAAAACCAAAGGCATGACGATCGTTTTAGTGATTGACGAGGCGCAGGAGCTGAAGGGCGACACCTTCAACATCATTAAACGCTTTCGGGATATGAAGCTGCTTGGAACCGGAAACACCCTCGGCGTGGTGATGATCGGTCAGCCTAACCTGGTTGGATTGATCGAGCAGAATAAGGAGGTGAGCCTTCGCGTGCGCACGTACGATTTCGATTATACCAAGGCTGAGAAAACAGACCTGGCCCTTCACTTCTCTCAGGGATTGCTTAACCGAAGAACAGGCGCGTGTGGTGGCTGAGAAAGCCGTGTTTGATGAGTACGGCAAAGTGACCGCCCTTTCCATTGAAAGCGCCATCCTGAATGCCATGGATAATGCGTACCGGGTGGGCAATGAATCGCTGGACCTGTACCACTTCGAGTTCAAAAATCAACCCAAGGCGAATAAAAGTAAGCCCAGGAAGAAGATTCAGGTGAAGGCGACCGGTGCGGCGGATGTGAATGAGAAGATTAACAAGCAGGCTTAGCCGCTTCGCGGAATGTTAAATGTTAAAATTAAAATGATGAATTACTGGCGGAAATGAAGTACATGTTTGACCGAAAGCTATCCAGTCCTGCGGAGGTGGTGGAGGCGGTTGGCGACATGACACCTGGATGAGGTGCTGCAGGTTTAAGATCACAGGCTACAGTCGGCCGTGTTCACATAATGAATAAGCTATTGAAGAAGCCTATCCGTACGTGCGATTTCATGTATGAGACCTATCAATCAAGGCGAGTGAATTATGGATGTACATAACGACAATCAGAAAACAAAGAACGAATATGATGACGAAGTGAAAGCAGATCACAGTGAAACGGTGAAAGCAAGCTGATAACGGATGAGAAAGTAGAAATCAGGTGCGGATGTATCCTTCGGGGTTGATGGTGGACCCGATGAATATATCAGGCGGAGGATATCACCATTGAGGATATCGCGCATCACCTTTCGCGGATCTGCCGGTGGAATGGTGGTGTGCCGGGTTTCTATAGCGTGGCGGAGCATTCCCTGCGTGTGGCTTCGATGGTGGATCGCCGGCATTCTAAATGGGGCCTGCTGCATGATGCAGCTGAGGCGTACCTGGGGGATATCTGCCCGGCCTATAAAACAGCCGCACTTTCTATAACGGCTATATCGTTGAGGATGGCAGCATTAGATCCATGGTCCGGCTGAAGATATTGAGATGGAAATCCTGCAGGTGATCGCGTGATAAGTTTGAGCTGGAGTGGCCGATCCCGATGAGGTTTGGAAGGCGGATGATATACGTCTGGCTGAAGAGGACGAGCTTGATCAAGAATCATAAACTGCACGGGCAACCTTCCGAACGCTGCACAAACGTTGTTTATGAACGCATGGAACCATTTAACCAAATAGAGTGGATACTGCTGGTTTCATCCTTTAATATGGGTGAATGGCGGCATGGTTGGCATGGGATGCATTAAAGTTAAATTCAAAGTGATGATGAGTGAAAGAGTTCAAAATGATGGAAAGGCCGATGCGAAGAACTATGACGGATTCGAGTCACTTACATGAAAACAAGGCTGATTCAAGAATTTGACTGGAATCTGGCTCTTGATTAAAGACTGCAAGATATGAACGCTGAATTAGATACCGCACGAATATGACCTCTGTGAGCCGGTCGGCTGATACCCGGCGGCTCTCTTAACACCTAACAATTAAACCCAAGAATGATGGCAACAGAATCAAAAGTGAAAAGTGAAAAGGCAAAGCCCGACACTAAGAAAAGCAGCAAGCGGACTTATCCGTATAAAAAGGCGCATCGTGAGATCCTTGATTTCACGCTGACCGAGCAGACCACGGAGATGCTGATTGAGCAAATCCTGATGCTGGACAAAGCACGGATCAGGGCTATGAACGACCTGCACAACTTTGTACTCGATCGCATTGTGGATCGCGTGATTGAGCCGGGTAACGCAGAGCTTGATCCTTCTATGCAGCAGACAAGCCTGACGATCTACAGTCCGGATGGTAAGTACAAGTTCAGCTGCAATCAGCAGATCAGCCGCCAGTTTGATGATCGTGCGCAGCAGGCCACGGCATTGATCCAGAGCTTCATCAACGAGCACCGCAATGTGGAGGATGATAAAGAGGTGGCCTTCCTGATGAACATGCTGGAGGCGATGCTGTTTGGCGCTTCCAGGAAGAAGCAATTCCGATGGACGCCGGAGCTGAAGAAGTTCATGGAAATGGAAACGGACGAGCTGCCGGATGAACGATTGGTGAAGGCTCGGGATATCCTCCGCGAAGCCTTCCACACCCACCGCTCGAAATGGTACTACGGCTGTGGAAGTGTGGGACGATCAGAACGCATGAATATGTGAAGCATGAGGAGTATCTCAGTGAGTGATACTAACTCTGCCCGATTGGTTTGATGAGGACTGCGGAGCAGGAGCTGGCGAAGGCTGAGGAGCTTTTCACGAAGTACCCAAAGCACGCACTGGCGTTTGCGATCTCGAAGATGCTTTCTCAGAAACTGGTTCACCCGGAGTTGGTGCAGATGAATTGAATCTGCTCGAGGCATGGATGCGATGAAGGAAGATACCGCTGAACGCTGTTTAGTCGATGAAATGAATGAAGGACAGAAATGACCGGACTTAAACAGATCTCGAATCTTAATTACCTGGTGGCGGTGCCACTGATTGTTATGAGCTATCACATCTTCAACTTTTATGAGACCGAACCGTGGGTGATTCGCCTGGGGCTGGCCGCATCGTTCGATGTGATGGTGGTGGTCTGCTTCTACCTGCTGAAGGATGAGTTTATCAGCAAGGTGAAGATCGCCCGGCAGGTTACGTGGGCTACGCTGGTGATCCTGATCCTCTTCCAGCTGTATGTGAACATCTGGGCGTATGCGGATCTGCATTGGTTCCGCGCCCTGATCTCGGGCTCCATCTTTCCCCTGGTGGTTGGGTTGATTTCCTACATCGCCATGATCCGGGAGAAGACGGTGGAAACCGAAGTGGCACAGCAGCAGAAAAAGCAGTCGGTGTTGAAGCAGCTTGAATCGGTGAAGGACCCGGCTATGATCGCCGCCCTTGCCGAGGACCGTCCCTACCGTGATAAGCGGGTGGATAAGACGGAGGTGATCAAAGCGTATCACAATGCAAAAACGGAAACGAATCCGAAACCAAATATCGAAGGACCTCTTCGGGAGATCTTTTTGGGATCTACGAATATGAAGAGTGTGGATCGGTGGTTGGAGAAGTTGGACGCGGGGAAGCCCCTTAATTCTAAATGTTAAAAATTCGAAATGAAAAATGATGGCAAAAGTGAATACGGTGAAAGTGAATGCAGATTATTGACGAGATGCGCATAAGATCAGATGAACGACTATGTAAAGGCAAAGCCGGAGATGGTAAGACGAATACGAGATGCTTGTATTCAAATAATCAGCTTAATTGTACAATCCGAAGTCGATCAGTAGAAATGGCATTGAGGTACTGGCAGAATTAATCGCGAAAGGCTAATAGAATAACGGAGCTGATGATGAATTAAAACTGAACCGAAAGTGAATATGAAACTGATGGAGTTGGCAAGTCTAAGTTCAGTTTCCATTAACGAGAGCGAGATGATTGCTGAGACGATCAAGATGACGCAGACTAAGTAAGAATACAAGTATGCGAATGACGCAGATGCTAGTGAGATCAGAATGCAGAATTGAGTGAGCAACTGGAAGGTGAGGCTGAGCTAGGAATGCTCATTGAGCGGATGTAGGATCTGCTGCAGGATTTCGCGGCATGAAACGCTATTATATGAAGCCGTTCATTACGAATGACGGACTGGAGGCTCGTAAAGCGATCGATGCCTATGTGACCGATAACACGTGCACGGTGGGAGCTATTAACGATCTGTTCTGGTTTCACACGATTGTAATCCCCATTAATGACGAGAGGAAAAGCGCCTGAAAGTGGAATGCCCTGAAGTGTGGACATAAAGCGATTGTAGTGGATAAGGAGGAGTATCGGCATGAGGCCGGCGATCCGCTGAGTGAGGTGCGCACCTATGCCTGCATGAACGAGGGCTGCCTTCACGGCTTCCAGTATCGTAACTCATTCCTTAAGCCCACAGATCGCCTTGATGTAGCAAAATTCATACGAAGATATAAGGAGTCGGTGAGTAAGGGGCAGGGTGAGATTGAATTTCAGGACAATTGAAAAATTCAAAAGTTTGAAAATTAAAAAGTCCAAAGCCATGACGCATAACGAAGCTGTATTGATTGCCTTGCTGAAGAACGCGAACCGGTGGGTGGCGTTGCCGGAGATCCGGGAGTTCACTAAGCACATGTGCAAGAGTGAGTGCTACCCGGTTCATTCCCGCAGCAGTGACCTGAAGAATAATTATGGCTACGCTACCGAGAACAAAACCGAGAACCGCGATGGCGTGAAGCATAGCTTCTACCGCATCCGCATTTCGGAGAAGGAATTGGTGGTGCTTCGGCGGTTGTATAAGAAGGGATCGATTCCGCACTTCAGTCAGGTGAGTGGCGAAGCTGAAACCGAATCAAGTCGGATATGGTTGGAGTGTTAGGTGAATCAAAGTGATAAAGGTGAAACGGCGAATGTGAAAGGTGAAAAGGATATGATTGATTTGAGTGATAGTGGAAATGGGAACTTATGAGCCGGCTACGTGGCAGCCGCTTCAGAAGCTGAAGACCAGCCAGACCTTCGATGCGTGTGGTGGTCTACATCATGGAATATGCATAAGGACCGAATGATTCGGCGAACAGCAGTACCGATAGTTTTTAATTAAATAGGAGATTTTAGATATGAGTAGTGAGATGAAAGATAAGGAGCAGTCAGCTGTTAGCGATCAGCTTTCAGCTTATTCCGAGGAAATGGAGCTTGCAGAATTAGCTATGAAGCTTATGAATAAATACAGCAAGCCCTCTATGGCTTTGGCTCTTGCTCTCCTTCTCGAACGAGGTTCCATGTTCCGAATTTGTGACATCGTTCAAAACACTCTGGATATTTCTCCTAACCTGTCAAAAGATGAAATTGAAAACCTGTGCAAACTGAAAGCTGAGGGCTGAAAGCTGATAGCTATGGAACAACCCATCGACAAAGAGAAATTGAAGGCGTACATCAGCGAGGAGCTGGAGAATGTTTTGAAGCTGAAGAAGCAGCTGACGGATGAGCAGATCGATAAGCTGGAGGAGGAGTTCGATAAGAAGGAGATCCACGACACCCTGCTTGAGATGGAGAATTATAACGGACTCTCGAAGAAGTATGTGAGCGTGTATTTAACCCTGAGAAATTGGATCAAACTGAAACGCAAAAAGACCGGAGGCGGAAGTGGCGGATTCAACCGAGCTACAAAAGGCGACGACCACGCAGACTACCTCCTCAACTAAGCAGCTTGCTTTGGTTGAGACGAAGGCGCAGGCCATCCAGCGCTTTGGCGGGTTGAAGACTGCCGAGCCTATCCCGGCCACGCAGGACCGTAAGAACCTGTACCTGCTGTTCATGAAGATCGGGGCCACGGGCGAGCTGCCTTCCCGGAAGGAACTGAAGGATGCCATGCTCAATGATTTCTGGCTGGACCTGTACTGGAAGAACCCGATCGTGCCGGCACAGATTCCCTTTGCGGTGATCATCCGGGAGTTCAAAACCTACGCCGTGCAGAACAGCCACGAACGCAAAGGCAATAACCAGGGCGAGATCATCCGCCAGTTCAACCAATGGATACAGCGCCCGAAAGTCCTCGAAGATCTCGTCCACCTCCGCAATGAATTGTTCCCGGAGTTGAAGCCGAAGGAGCTGCAAGCCACCACAGAAGAAAAGCCGATCGAGAAATGGCAGGACTCCGAACTCAAAGAGGAACTGGAAAAAGCCCGAAAGCAAAAAGAGCTATTGCCGATTCCTTATTATAGATAAGTGGATCACAAAACTTAGAAGCAGGAAACGGAACTGAAGCGAAATGAGGTTGATAACGTTGAATCTTAGATCGGATGCCGAATATTCAATCGACAATGATTAACAGATCACGGAGAACATGCCTTGATGCAGCATCAGAATTACCATGATTCGAAATGATGCGACAGGTCGCAACTTGATCGCAATTGTTAAGTGGTTACGAATAATGTGAATTTGCTACACGCAATATAGACGGTAAGCCATACAGTGGCAATAGAAGTAATAAAATGAGGCATAACGGAGAAATTTGATTAGTTGAGCTAATTTAAGGATGCCGAAAATGGTATTGAAGCGCATGATTACCGTGTCATAAGGAGTTATGGGCATACTACAAGTCGAAGATCAGAACCGTATTGAGACTCCTGATATGAGTACTATGAGCATTCTAAGCCAATAGAAATACATGATGCGCTGATTAGAACAAAGATCAGGATCATAAGTCGCATGAACGCGATGTTATGCGGCGAAGCGGATGAGCGAGTCCGTGGATGCAACAGTCCGTGTTATGTCACCGGCAGTGGAAGTCCAAAATTGAAACATTGCTTGCAAGCATTGAACCTAACACATTGATAAACAAACCTAACACCTAAAAAAATGTCAATTTTCGACGATATCGAGAACCTCGAACAAAAGCTCCAGTCTGAATTAGCCAAGGCCGGAAGCTACTCCAGTGTGGATGATTTTGTGAAGGCGTACACGCAATCCATTATGGATGCCCTCGCCGGCTTTTCTCCGGAGCAGCTTTCCAATGCCAACCTCGATTCCATTGTGGACGATGCCCTGCAGAATGCGCGGAGCATCATCAACACCGATCTGGCCGGACAGATACAGACGAGCACCAAGCAGATCCTCACCGATACCAAAGATTTCTACTCCGGACTGGGGCTTTCCCTCCCGAACCTGAACGATGCCGTGCAGCGCTCGAAGGATGCGGAGGCGCTCACCAACCTGTTCCGCACCAACATGTCGAAGATGCGGGAGGAACTCCTGGAGGGAACCATTGACACCCTCAGGCGGGAGATTGCGCAGGGCCTCATCAACCGTGCGGATATGGAGGACCTGATCTTCCAGTACGCAGATGGCAAGGCGCACTTCGCACGGGTGAACTCCAAGATGATCGTGAGTTCCTACAACCGGATCGGGCGGGAGCAGGTGCGCGATTCTGCGGGATTGAAGGACGGCCTCTACTATGGCGATGCCCGTGATAACACCCGCCCGTTTTGCCTGCGCTGTATTGGCAGGGTGTTCACGCTCGAGCAAATTGAGGCGATGGATAACGGCCAGCTTTCACCGGTCAAGATCTATGCCGGCGGATGGAATTGCATTCACTCCTGGCTGTGGGTGGACCCGGAGTGGGACGATGAACTGAAGGAGAAGCAGAGTGATGCGGAGATCGTGGAGTTCTCGGATGATTATTTGAATCTCTCTGTTCCCAATACTCGACTTATTGACAATGTGCGGTTCGTGGTGTACATTTGGAGTAATCCGAAAAAACACATTACAATCGCACTGCATTAGGCTCTATTGAGAAGTAGCCGGTGCAATAAAGAGTTTACATGCCGGTGCGTGCATCAGTTTCGATCTGATGGATGGTATCACGTGATGTACCATTTGGGAGCGCATCGGCACCTTTTTTTAATCCGATAAAACCAATACAATGAGCAAATCAAAAGACATCGTTAAATTTCAGGGAACTGAAATTCTCACCTGCTCTGAAAACGACCAACACTCATCGCATCAAACATCTGTGAGAAGTTTGGAATTGCGTACTCATGGATAAATGAGCTCAAAGCAATATCATTCTAAAATCGCTTATAATGAGATGAAGAGATTCAAGTTGAAAACCTGAGATAGGATCGCTCGAAAGAATCGTCTATAAAATCAAGCTGGTTGAAAAGCGATAATTGAATTATTTCAAAATGGAGCTGCAACAAGAATGTATTCCTGATTCAGCAAATATGAAAGTTGGTAGATTGTTGATTAGAGAAGCTTGAAACGGAAGACAGCCATGATGCAGATCCACAAAGAAAAGCGGAACAATTGGACGACAGACTGGCGATCTTGCAGGCTCCGTAACGGCTGCCATTGTACAAGGTCGAGGAGATGGCAGAGTATTCAAGGTACGTATGCACTCTACCGAAGCCTTGAGGATTTCAAAGATTCCCTCGAGGAATTTGCACAGGTGAAAGCCTGTGGTTAATCTCAAAGACTCGATGAAGAGACGGCTTATCTCATCTACTTATGTGCACCAGATCAGGATCACCAGCAAAAACCCACCTAAGATTCCGATCACAATCCAACCCCAGTTTGGCATCTCTTTTTCGACTACGGTGGTTTCGATCTTTTCGGTGATCGTCTTTTGTGGCACCTTCACTCTTACGGTTTCCGGCTTGATGGTGTAGTCGATCTGCATCCAGTCTGGCAAGTGATTGGAAAGTTACGGTGTCCATTTCGGCATCACATTCCGATCGGCACTGTTGGGCATTTCGTATTTCGGCATTTGGAGGAGTCGGCAGCGTTCTTGTAAGCTCACAGGCGTAGCCTGTCATCTTCAAGTACACGAGTCGCTATGCCACGGCAACAGAAGTCGTCATGCTCGCTATACCGGCACTGGCACTTCAACCTCCACAGAATCAACCCTCACAGAGCGCTCTGTGGTGATCTTTTCAATAGCCGAACATGCCGTAGCAATACTGCCGATTACGACGAGTAGCGAGATAACGTTGACGTCCGTGCTGTAACTTCGATGTTCCATAGTGGGTAACCTCCGATGTCGATTAATTATTGAATTCATCCTGAATGTTTTTCGCCACGCGCTTGCGCAATGACTTGATGACCTGCTGCTCTTCCGACTTCGTTAAGCCGATGTAGCGGTACAGCACATGATTGATTCCGACGCCTTCGTCGTTCATGTAGCCTGCCAGTGTGGTGGCCGCCGCTTCCGAACGTCCGGGAATGTAACCCACGTCGAGCGTCACTTCGCCTTCGCTCACTTTGCCTTTGTAGGCCATCGCTTCCAGCAATCCCACGGAGCCGTAGAACAAAGTCACCCGGTCGATCGGGAGTCCGCGATTGGCACGCTTCTTCTTCCAGCTCTCGGATTTGTACTGCCGTTTCTGAGCCGTTCCCCCGGTCTTGCTGGTGAGGTATTTCCCCCGGCTGGTCCGCAGCAGAATAATGCTCTGAATCTGCGCCCCGGCTGAGTCGATATCCCCTCTGCTTCACAGAATCATCCACAGCGGATTTGAGCTTCTTAGTGATCCGGTCGACGGCGTCGCTTTTCGATATTGAGTGACTGAAGTCAGTTTGCATAAGGTGAGAATTAGTTGAATGGTGATTAGTTACATTTTGAATTTTGAATTAAAAGCCGAAGGTTGCCGCGTTGTTCTGCCTTGAGATGGTGTCTTCCTCATCTTCGGAATCCGGGGCGGGGAAGTTGAATTTGTTGCGGATGTGTTTGGCGCTTCCGTCCATGTGCTTCAGCAGCGTATCGATCACGCGCACTTCCTGTACCTGGTCTTCCACTCCTTCAATATGCAGGTCGATATCCACAAGGATCTTCCCACCGAAGTTCATCTCCACAATAGGAAGGATGAACCGACGCCTTAAGATCTGCATCAATTGACGTCTGAGCTTCTTCGCCACATCAACCCTGATGCCGTTGGTGGTGTACATGGCCGCGTAACTTCCGGAGCTCCCCATGTTATCGGTCAGGCTTTCGCTCTTGATGATCTTGGCGATGCCCTTGCTCAGGTTCTCACTGAACCGCTCAAACGCATCCACACTGCCCGGCTGATTCGATTGCGGAAACTCGATGGTGTCTCCGTCGTTCACGGTAGCGCGTGCGGCGTTGCCCATTTCGTTAACGGCTTTCTGCACGGTGTCCCGATCTCCACCGGGACCTACTTTCCCAAGGATCAGCGGCGTAGCGAACACCTCGTTGAAGGCCGCCCAATCCTCATAATCAAAGTACTTGAAGGTTGCCAGGCGAATACAGGCCACGCCCGTTCCGAAGCTCGTAAAGTCAATGTCTTTGTAGCTCGGGAGTTTCTTCTGGCTGAACAGCATCACTGATCCGGGCGCGTAGGTGTAGTACGGTTCGTCACCGATGTAGATGGTATTCCAGTCGTCCGACTTCTCTTCCTTTTTGGCATAGATCCATTCGCGGGGAATCACCTCGTAGGTGGTCGGCAGCTGGTAGGTTCGCCCGTCCACGGTTTGAGCCTCCCACGCCTCCGGAGGAATGTTGACCGCGCTGAAGCCATAGAAATGGCCGTCCAGCAATTCATCGGCAAGGCCCTGAATATCGAGCCGTTCAAACAGATGCTCAAAGACTTCCTGCTGGCGGAGCGACTCATTGTCGTTTTCATCCTGGGGCGTGATCACGAAAGGCTCACTCAGCAAAGCAGACTTCAGGGATTGCATGGCCGCCGGGATCTCGTCATCCAGCTTGTAGAAAAACTCAAGGATCTGAAACAGATGTCCGGGGTTTCCACTCTGCGCTGCGCGGAAAGCCGTGCGGAAATCCGAAGGGGTTACATGTTTTGAAATGGTTGGGTATGCTCGCGTGGGCGGTTTGGAAACGGTGGTCCCGTTCTTCACAGCCTGTAATTTTGGTTGGTGATGCTTCATCGTCTGCTCCTTGAGTATCTTCTTTTTTGTTGAACGTTAACTTCGGTTTTGCCGCGTTTGAATCGTCGCTTCACATGGTTGATGCAGGCTTCGAGGGCATCGGGGCCATCGAGGTAGGGCGAGTCGGGATAGTTTTCCAGCTGGTCTTTGATGGTCTGCAGGTCTTCGTTCAGGTTCTTCGGCCACAGCACGCGCTCCTGATCAAACAGCCCCTCCATGCTTTCGATGCGGGCTTCCTTCTGCCCCTTGTTATCGTAGCCGCGCACGTTCAGGAATTGTCCGTGGCGTTCTTCCGCCAGTTCCAGATCTTGGTTGAACCGCTGATCCTGCGCAAAGGTATTTTCAAAGCCTCCGTCCTTCAATCCGTAGGGTGCCCACTTGTCAAAGGCTTGATACCACCGGTCGATCGCTTCACTGATAGCGGTTCCCTGCCTGCAGTATCCATCCAGTATGAAAAAGAAGTGGCCATCGTAAGCCACCACCGGCCAGCATTTGTAGGAACTGTTTTTGCTCCGTCCCCAGGCGGGATCAAACCAGCTGAAAACCACCAGTCCGTTTTCTTCCAGGGCGCGGTCGAGATCTTCTCTCGTATAGCGCGGGAAGTTCTTGAAGATCTTGCCGGGTGCGATCGGGTTTCCGTTGTACTCTCCCTCATAGCGGTATCCCAAGGGTGCGGCGTTTTGGAAGCGTACCATTTTGAGCCAAAGCGTTCCGGCCACAGTTTGGAGCCGTCGGGATATTCGGCTTTGAAGATGAACCCGCGCATGAGCTCGAGTCCGTCTTTGGTATTCAGCTTGCCGCCGTTCTTGGCGCAGGCCTTGGCAAACAATCCGGGCGGTGAGCCTTTGGTTTTGAACTCCTTCAGCTCCTCCTCGTTTTCGTAGATGTGCTCAAAGCCCTGATGCAAAGCGGAGGTCTTTCGCCCCATGTTCCCCAGCCAAACCAGCGGTCCGGTGATGGCACCGTACAGTTCCTGCAGTACAAAATCGAGTTTCTTTTTTCCGTTTGCCGGGTTGAGGGTTTCCTTGGTGGTTTCGAGATCATCCACCAGCGCACCCTGCGGACGAAGGTTCATGAAGAGCAATCCTTTCCCGGAGGTCTCATCCGAAAGCGCCTGCAGCCGGAAGTTGTTTCGCTTGCCCGTAGCCTTGTGGGTGATCCGTGCCTGGTAGATCCCGTTGATGGAATCCGCCCGGCTCACCTTCACTTCATAATCCTGCTTGATCCGTTCGTTATGAACCAGATCCGCGTTGATGTATTCGATGTGCTGCCACGCCTGACTGAACTTTTCTCAGCCCCAAACACCCAGTATTCGATGCGCCCGTTCATCACCCCTTCCATAACATTGAGCCGGCACTGCACCGACTTGGCATGTTCGCGCGGACCATGAACCGGAAACAAGGCCTGCTCCGGATATTGCATCATGGCATCCAGATCATTGTGGAAGACCGCCGAATTCCGAATCCACATAGTGCGGAACGTAGGTCTTCTTAAACTCCTCGATGTTCCCCAGGGTTTTATCCCGGCGTTCCTTTTGGGCCTCTTTGGAAGTATCCGAAAAAGGAGCCGTCTGTTTGGAAAGCTTCTCGACAAAGGCTTCGAGTTGATCCTGTACTTTACGTTGAGCCGAACGTGTAGCCATTACAGATCCCCGAATTTCTCAGCGAGTTGCTGGGTGAACTCCATGCTGTATTCGGCCACGGCGTTGAACAGATCCTCGTCCTTCTCCCGCAGCATTTCCATGAACAAGCCCATCGCCTCAATGCCGTTTGAAACGAATGAAAGGTCTTTGTTAAGCCCCTCCATCATCTTGCGATGCTTGCTCACCTGGTCCACTTCTTTAGAGGAAAGCAGCTCTCCGCGTTCCTTCGCCTGGCGGTAGATCTCATTGATCTGCCACATGGCATGAAGTCCGATCTGAAGGCTGGATGAATTCCGCAGCTGGCGCTGTTCATTCCACCCGCCTTCATCGGCCCACCGGAGAATGGTAGTTGCCGTTGGTCGATAAAATTGCAGAAATTTGTTCAGCGCTCATGCCCAAAAGCACGTAGTACGTGCGGGCAGTGGCTTTTACGGTCTCATCATAGGTCTTAGGCATCGCGTTCGAAGTTCGTTTTTATTGGCTCGCCTCAAACTTCGTCAACCCCCCGACAAACTAAAGGGGAAATAGCCTATTTCCCCTTTTAAGCTGAATAACCTTCCTCATCTTTGGTGCAGTTAATTAAAACAACTGCACGAAATGGCATACTGTAACCAACAAGACATTGTAGATCGCAAAGGATCTGAGCGGCTCGCTGAGCTGACCGGGGATTCTACCGGGCAGAGTATCAACGCCGCCCGTGTGACTAAGGCGATCAACGAGTTCGGCAACCGGATCGACAATGCCGTGCGGGTGAACTATCCTAAACTGCCTTTCGATGAAACCAATGCTTTTCTGAATGGACTGAATATCGAGGGCGCTTACCTGATCCTGGAACGGGATAAGGAACTGGGATGGAGTGAAGATCAGCGTGCCGACTGGAAGCTGCTGGAAAAAGACCTGGAGAAAATAGCCCAGGGAATGTACGACCTGAGAACAGAGACCGAAGAAGAAGTTGAAGCCAAGGGTACATTCAAATCAAACCCGCGCCTGTTCAACCGAAATTCATTAAACGGCCCGGAGGATCACAACCATGTCTGATATGATCTCCGGAATACAAAGCGCACTGGTTACGCTTTTTGACGATGCAAAAACAGCCACGCCTGCCAATGCCCCGAAAGTAATTGAAGCCTACGGCGGACAGTTTGAGAACCCGTAAGAAGCTGGTTCGGAACATGCCTGCGCTGTATGTGAATCTCTCCAATCAATTCAACCTGAACGCCGATGATATTGAAGGCGCTCTGCTTTCCGGCACGTTCAGTGCAGATATCATTCTTTTTGACAAAAACAATTTGAACCAGGAGAAGACCTACGGTGAGATGGCCGTGCTGATCGACTGGACCATTAACGCGCTGCGGGGTGAAACGATCACCGTTGGCGGCGTGCCTATTCCTGTTTCCGAAGATATTCAGGGGGAATTCTTCCCCGCCCTCAACGCCGTGGTGCTAACCCTCAACCTTGGAGCTTTTGACGATGAGTAATTTTTTCAACATACGGGCGCTGGCCGGGACCATCATTCTTGAAATTTACGGGGTGATCACCGAGTACGACATGTTCGAAGAATACCTGCGCTGGCAGATCAGCGAGATGGGCGATGATGCTCCGCTTGCCGTTCGCATGAGTTCCCCCGGTGGAGATCCGCGCATTGCCATGAGCTTGTACCGGATCATCAAAGACCATAAAGGTCCAACCGATTGCTACATCGAATACATGTGCGACAGCGCCGCAACGCTTGTGGCCTGTGCGTGTGATAAGGTGATCGGGAATGAATTTCCTTTTGAGTACATGATCCACGATCCCGAGATGCAGCCGGACTGGTTCCGGGTTGAAGAAGGCCAGGCACTGGTTGACTTCCTGAAAAAGACCCGCGACGACATGGTGAGAATCTACACCGAAGAAACCGGCATGAGTGAAGATGCTATCCGACAGCATGATGCAGGACACCACTTTCATGAACTCCCAGGAAGCACTCGAGTTTGGCTTTATCGATGAGATCAAAGACGGTAGAGCAAACGCTGGATGCCAAGGTGGATTACAAAGTAGCCGCCAATGCTTACAAAGAGCAGCGGCCAAAAGAATTTAAAATCGAAGGCGGCGGCAAGTCGTCCGAATCCGAATCTAACACTAAACCAAACCAAAGGTTCAAGCTATGAGCGAATCAAAAACATGGATAGAAAAACTCAGAGCCTCGATATTCGGCCTGGGCGACACTGCTGACGAAGCCGATGTTGTCATTTCCGCAAAGACCCTGTCTTCTGACCTGAAAGCGAAGAAAGAAAAAGTCGAAGCTCTTAAAGGTACCATCGACGAGAAAGACGAAGAAATTACCAAGCTGAAGGCGGATCTCGAAGAAGCCGAAAGAGCAAACTCCCTTCTGAAGAGGAAGAGGAAGCGAAGAGCTGAACAAGCAGGTAGAAGCCGCAGCTGGAAGCAGCTGTGAAAGACTTCAAGATTCAGGCTGCCCAGTAAAAAAGGCATGGCAGAACGCTTAGCAGAGGTAAATCCCGACGACTTGAAAGCCACTCCGGAATTAATCCCTGAAGGTGCGCTGAAAGGTAAGTAACGATGGTGCAAAACCGAAATCGAAAGAGCCAACGCGCTGAATGCCGGCAGGTTAAGACCACGTAAGAAAGTGGCCGTGGACCCCAAGAATAAACTGAACGCCGTACGGCAATAAATCTAAATCAAAGCTAAAAAACACAATATTATGGACATTATTCAAGCAACTGCACAAGCTACAGCCAGCCGTTACTGAGCGCGGCCAGCGGCTTCATTACACAAGTGATTGAGAGTACTCACTGCTGCTTCGGATGATGATGAACTTTCAAGATCAGAGGCGACTGAGCATCAATACCGCCCATGCTGTAGGAAGTCAAGCGCTGGCCGGACGCGCCAAGAACGCGAACTACAGCGGAGAGGATCTCGATCCAGCCGCATTGTTAGCCGGTGAGTTGGCGCTCCACGGGTTTCTACCTGAAGTACGACATGACTTATCAAGCGCGATCGTGAACTCGGTATTGGTATCGACATGGATGCAGTGGTACGATGACGAACTGGACGAACGCAGCTTTCGATACCGCTGATGAGATCGAAAAGCTGCATCATTGCCGGTGACGGATCTACCAACACGTATGGAAGGTATCGCTGCTATCCTGGACGGAACGCAACGTTCCCGGTCTTGGAATATCAATGGTGATTGATGCGCTTACAGGCTCACGGTCTTGCAGCGAGACAGCTTCGATCTTACCACTGCAAACAACTACGACAAGTTCCTCGAGCAGCTTGAGAAGATGGAAGACTGAAGTTAGAGGAGCGCAACGCTGTTGATTGTGTAACGACAGTATGGCTGCTCGCCTGGCGACCATTGCCCGCAAGTTCCACAGCTACAGTCAGGGAGTGGATGAATTCGGCAAGCCTGGTTGACCAGATGCAACGGCCTCGACATTGTACATGTGGATGATGATGTGATCACGAAAACAGAAGATGATAACGCCGGTACTCCGGTAGCGTGAAACGACTTCCATCTTACGCTGGTTAGCAACCGCGAAGGCTCACTGGAACGTCAACACCAACTCCGGGCTTGGCGTTCTACGATCATGGCGAATTGAGCGGAGAAATGCAGGAAGGTGTTTCCTTCGAGTTCCGCGCCAAAAACGAGATCAAGCGCAAACGCGCTATCCGTCGCGTACGAAATATTAAGATCTAACTTCACCGCTGCGACACGCTGAAGTCATCATATCGAGAACCTCCGGTGTAAAAGCCGGGGGCTCTTTTTAAAACAAAAGGAGAAAGAAAATGAGTGAAGAAAAATTAACCGCTAAGGAAGTGATCGAGCAGATCGAAGCGGCTGAGTCCGTGGAAGATGTGAAGGCACTTGCTGAAGGCGACGATCGAAAGACTGTTGGTGAGGCTGCGGATAAACGAGTGGCTGAGTTGACTGAAGATCCGGAAGTGAAAAGGCAAAAGGCAAAAGTGAAAGCGATGCCGATGCTGATTCCGAGATTGAAACCGTGAAGGTGGATAAGAAGGTTTTTGAAACCACCAAGGATGCGGTGGATGAAGTGCTGGAATTTGAAAACAGTCTGCGCGGAACGAGTAAGAAGCCTCGTGAGAACGAAGCCAAACTGCTTGAAGCTGCGGAAGTACTGAAAGCCGATCCCAAGAACGTACCGGCTGAAGGCTGGGCGGATCTGGAGAAAGCGATCCTTGAGCACCTGCAGTACGATCAACAGCGCCGAGGACTTAGCCAGCCCGTGCCGGCTATCAGCGAAACTGCAAGCGGCTTACGATAAGCTGACGGAATCAGAATCTTAACCTCAAACCAATATCGAATGTCTTTTCAGGAAGGAGCAAATGCGGCCATTAAAGCAACGATAGGAATTACAGGGACGGCCTTCAGCATAATGCTGGAAAACATATCCCTGATCGCCTCCATCATAGCTGCTTTATCTACCGCTGTATTTATGGCTCAACAATGGCGCAACGCCAGAGACAAAGGACAGGCATTCAAAGAGGACCGGGATAATGAAAATAGCTGAACGCCTTAAAACCCCTTTGTTTTTCATCATCACCATCCTGCTTACGGCAGTCTGCTATCTGGTGGACCTTCTACACGTTTGTGGAGTTCTCCGGCTTTGCCGCTGCCCTGGGTAAAGCGGTGATCGGCGTCTCGTTTTTCATTGCCTACGATAAAATTGTTCTCCGAGAGGTGGACACCATAACCGAAATCAAAAAAGGAAACATAGCTCATGCGATCTTTATTCTTTCACACGCGATTATTATTGCTGCCTGTATTGCTGTTGCTTAGTGTCGGCTGTGCCGATTTTGAGCGATCAGCTGTCAGCGATCAGCATTCAGAAACATTCAACTGAAACACATGGACGCTTGACTTGTCAGACGAAGATATTGCAACAGGCTGATGTGAACAGGTGCCGCACCTGGAACTGGCTGAAACGTATGTCGGGACCACGGAACTCTCCGGGGAAAATGACGGGCCGGAGGTGGAACGCTTTCTGGCATCGGTCGGACTGCAAGCCGGCAATCCATACTGCGCTGCCTTTATAAGCTTTACTCTTGATGAAACCGAAGGGATCAAATATCCCACTGAAGTGCGATCCGGTTTAGCTTCACACTTTATCACTGATCAATCCATTAGCGCCAAACAGGTACTACGCGGCACGGTGGATATTGAACCGGGGACGGTGCTGATCTGGCGCAAAGGCAATACGATTTATGGCCACGCGGGATTTGTAACCACCCAAACAGCGATCAACGAATTTGAAACCATTGAAGCCAACACGTCGGGAGGCGTGTATGGCAATCAAGCCGATGGCGACGGAGTGTGGCGAAGGTCGCGCTCCATCCAGGCGGGAAACTATTTCAGGATCACCGACTTCACGCCGGTGGTCTATCACTCTTAAGACCTAATTATCATGGGAAAGTATAGCAAAAAACGAATTGACTGGGTTGAAGACTCAACCGTAGGCATCACCGGTCTGGGCCGATCTTGGTCCCCTGGTACCGGATAGCTTCACACTTCCGGAAACCGCACAGGAAGAAGCCAGCTGACGGCTCAGGAACTGTACGCGCGGCACGCAGGAAGTGTACGAAGTGCAGAGCTTTTCGGAGTCGCAATACACCGCCCTGAAAGCGAAGCAGGACGCCGATGAGATGGTGGATCTACGCATCCGCAGCCTGGACGACAACGAAGCCGATGAGGTTGAGGAGGGCTTTTCCGTGAAGCTGCAGGAAACCAAAACTATTTCAACCACGCGCCCGGCAGAAGTACCACTTCCGCTTTGTGCGAACATTCATTTAAGTAAGGAGCAATCATGGGATTTTGGCATAAAAAACGAATATCGAAAGTGACTGGTGCCGGTAGGTGCCAGGTATCCTTCAGCCGACCTGGGAAACTGAAGACCGACTCTTCACACTCACCGGAAACCGCACAGGAAGAAACAGCCGATGGCGGCGAAGTGTACGGAGGCAAGCAGGACGTGTACGAACTGCCAGGTCTATGACACCAGCAAGAAAGCCGCGCTCCGCACGGAGATGCTGGCCGACGGCTTAGTGGATCTTCGCTTCACCGACGCTGAGGGCAACGTGGGCGACTGGGACGAAGGCTTCTCCGTCATCGTAAGCGAGCCCAAGCAATTTGCAACCCGAACACGGGCGTTCTTTAATGCTCGGTTTGTGAAGAGTTCGGTGTAAGCTGAATCGGGAATAACGGAGCACATAGCGCCACCCTGTACAACGCTGCGGACGAGACCGAGTACGTGACCGTCCGGAAGCTCACGCAGGACAGTGACTTCAATATGGAAGGCATTGCCGAGGAAGATCTGGATGGCAACGTGGTGTGGATCGAAGACTGTGCCCGGCCTCTGATCGGCTTCATGGACGATGCAGATATGGAGCAGCTCCGCACGTGGTCCCGGAACTCGAACCCTGCTGAAAGCGGTGGTGTATGGAAACCAGGACTATATCTTCTGGGATGAAAGCTCCACCATCCGCGTCATTGAACCCGCTAAATTTACCTGCCCGAGGCCGCAACCGAACCCGACTCGAAATGCGCCGCCAGGGCGATGATCTCGCGATCGAAAAAACACCCGGCTTCTGGATCATGGCAGACGGGAAAAGCTCGAGGGATTTGTGGGGATCAGTGAGGATGAAGACGGCGTAACCGCCAGGAACTTCCCGCCGGCCCAGGTAGGCGCAGACGGAAGCATCACCTGGATGGGAATTAACATAGAAACTGTAACACTGGAAACGGCTTAGATAAGATGGCAAACGTAGAAGTAGAAAAAGAGTGCGATTCAGGATGCGATTGATGCGTACAACGCTGCTAAGATGATCTGGCTGCATGGTCTGAATAACCTCGCAAACGAATGACCAGCAGGTGCAGGATGCGATTGACCAACTGGATAGTGCGGTTGCCACTGCCAACGCTTACGGGCCTGTTAATTTCCAGCGTGGCTTTGCCGGGGATGATGATCTCACCGTAAAACCGGCCACCGGAAATGGAGAAGATAACGGGGACATCTCTTATTATTCTAAAAGACGGGGATAAATTTCAGTTGATTAGATTTTCAACTGCTACTGGAGCTTGGGAAGATTTCTCTGAGCCGGTTACTACTGAAGAAGTATGTTGATGATAAGGCCTCATTATCAGGGTTGGTAGTGAAGCCACACTGCGAACTCAAGTCTACAGCGTTGATATCCTGCTACGATGAGGCCAGCTACTCACGCTCCAACGGTTATCATGAATTGATGGATGACTGGAAATGGAGGTGATTTTTATTACAGCTACTCTGAGGAAACCGCATAGTGGTTCGGCAGTATATAACCGCTGGATTGCGTTGGAAGTGCCAAAAGAGTGTTCCTGAAGGTCTGATTGTTACATGGTATGAGACTACGTGATTATACACAGATGATGGTTTGGATTCAGATGCATCAGACATGTTGTAGCTGACGGACCTGACAGTTTATACCCTCTAGTGTAGTTCTAAAGGAATGTTGTACTCAATAGAGGCTGAGAGGATGGACTCTGGAATGTCTATTCATGGAGGGCGTGAAGCAGGAACATTAGCTCAGTAGGGATTATTCGATGAAGACAAGTATTAATAGAGTACTGTTAGATGCACGTTCAAGAACCTGAAATTATATACAGTTCCTAATTGTTTCATGCCAATAAAGACTGGTACATATGGATTCACGGCGTAGGAATCAAACGATCTCGGACCACAATTCTGGGCTTTAGAACGATGGAAAGCTATGACAAGTTGGAGCTAGCAACTAATTGACAGGACTAGGGGGCTGTTTTTACATGGATTCAGTAGATACTGATGTTGGATGTAGACACGGTAGACAAGTTCTATGGATTTAGTATCGTTACTAAACAGCTCATCAAGTTTGATGGGGTGTACTGTATAGTCAATGGTGATGTATGGGCTTAACTGCAGATCGGCAACAAATGCTAACTACAGGTATCGATATGATTACTAAACGCAAGTCGTAAGACTTCACCCGATGAGTAAATTCAGCTGATCAAACATGTATTTTATAGAACACTTTGGGTGTTAGGCTTGAGCAAACGGATCGACCGAACTCTGCACACTATCTGATAATGTTACAGCAATTTGAATATATCGAAAATGAGGGCGTTAGCTTATGATGGCATCATACATGTTGGTAGGAATAGCTGCTTAGGTTTATACCTGAAAACGCAGCAAGACGCGTGTATATACGAAATAGCATGACTTTACTACGGATGCTTTAGTTTTAATTGTTTCTAATAGCGTTGTTTGCACGCCAACTAATATGGTAGATGGGGCATCCAGAATGTGGTGGACTGAGAACACGGACTCGGTAGAGTTACAAATACTGCCACGATAGATAGTGTCAGGCGATTGTTATGATAACAATGTTGGCACGGTATTGCGGCTATTCACTGACAAATAATGTTGTAGGTTAGCAGGGTGCAATATGCTCATATGATCGCCGCAGAATGCCCGAAGGTGCCGCATGGGGACTTTACCAACCGTGAACGCCCACTCAAAAGATCTATGGACACCTATCGAACATATAGCAACATTTGTCCGTTCACGATAAAAAATATGTAAGACATGGCTAATGAGACAGAAGATCGGCATTGGAGTGATTGGAGTATAGCTGTACGCCAGGGGCAAGTTGGCTCATCGACCGACTTCTGACAGCAAAAGCAGGATACAGTTTGATGAGTGGATAGTTACCGCAATTACTTAGATAGACAACACCTCGTTATCACCGAAAAACCACCACACTTAACCAAAAATTTAAACCAGATATGAAGACGTACAACCCACTCGCAAAGCAAAACGCAACCCTCGCTCCTACAACTGTGGCGCGGGAGCGGAAGATTCATGAACTGCAGGTTCGGTATGCCGGGGTGAGTTTGCAGGAGAAGAAGCAGATCTGCGAGATGCAACGGTGGAAGCCCGAGGAGAAGATCCCGGAGCTGAGCAAGGATGTCCGCGTGAGTGTGGATGCCCTGGCGCAGATGGTGGAGCGGAACAATGAAGATCCAGGCAAGACCCACACTGACTTGCAGAACATCATCAAGCGGCACAAGGATGAGCATGTGGACCCGCCGGAGGCGATCACCACTGCCGAGTACTGGCTGGGACTGGCCGAGGCGCTGTTCGAGGATTTCGACGCCGCCAACACGGACCCGGACGAGCTGAATTTCAGTGAGATCCAGAGGGCATACGGGGATTTTCACGGGCTTCAGTAAAAGATTATTCAGAGGCTGAGAAGATACTGGAGCTCGCCGATAGTTACCCTCAGCCCTGATCGATTTAATGAGCAACAGGAACCCCAACAGATCTGGAAGATGCAAACGCAGGAAGTACTTAACGAAGAGATGAACCACTGGGAGTACCTCGCCTTCCGTGCTGCTGAAACCAGTGCCGAGCAAAAAGACCTGTTCCATTCCACCCGCCGACAGATCGCGCTAACCTACATCCATAAACTGGTAAGCTGAGATGGCAAAAGAAGAAATTAAAGTATCGGTCGTATTTGCCACAGCAGGCGCAAAACGCAATGTGAAGGAGTTCACCGGCGAGCTGAAGGAGATGGAAGGTCAGACCAAAAAGACCTCCAAAAACGCCTCCGGTTCCTTCGCCAATATGCGCAGCTCTGCCATGCGGAACCTCGGGAAAGCAGGTCTGGCCGGGATAGCCGTTGCCGCCACGGGCGCGGTGGTTATGGGCTTCAACCGCATGATGGAAAAGGGCAAGGAATACCAAAACAGCCTTGCCGACCTCGAAGCTATTACAGGGATCACCGGGGACCAACTCGACGAACTTTCCTCCAACGCCCTTGATCTCTCCGTGAAGTACGGGGAAGCCGCTAACAACATCATTGAGGCGAATAAGCTGGTAGCCTCGCAACTGGCTGAGAAGATCGACTTCGGCACCGCCGAGGGACTCCAACAGCTGCAGGAAGTGAGCGAGCAGGCCGTGGTGCTACAGAAGGCTGCCGGTGTAGATCTGGCCACGTCCGTTCGTACCCTCACCACGGCCATCAACCAGTTCAACCTTCCCGCCTCCGAGACCGAACGGCTCATTAATTCCATTGCCGCCGGTTCCAAATTTGGAGCGGCTGAGGTGGCGCGATCAGGCGGATGCCTACCAGTGAAGTCGGTATCGGTAGCCGGCTGCGGCTAATCTGCATTTGAGGACGCTGAACGCCTCCACGTTCAGGTGCTGGCGGCCAATGCCATTCACCGGGCTCCCAGGCCGGTACGCAGCTGCGGAACGTGATTCCTTACGCTGAACAATTCTGCCAAGCTTGCCGAGGCAGGAATTGAAGGCGTGGACATTGCAAAGCGACGGACTGTCAGCCACACTGAACAAGCTCGAACCCACTCCTGGAAGACTCCGCTGCCTGAGAGAAACTCTTCGGACGTGAAGCCATCACCGCCGCCCAGATCCTTATCAAAAACGCCGATGCCGTGGGCGAAATGACGGAGAAGGTGACGGATAGTAATGTGGCGCAGGAGCAGTTGAATGTTCAGATGCAAGACGTTTGAGACGGCCTGCGAAGCGGTTGACTAACGCCATTGATAATGAGTTGATCAAGCGCTTTCCAGGAACTTAATGGGCTGACGGTTAATGGCATAAATGCTTGCCAGTAGAGTTAGACCGAGTACTGATTGGTGAAGGCTCAACGGTATGGCTTCATGTCAAAGCGCGTTGAGCAAAAGTTGACATCGCATCAACGTATTGTTGAAGCGATATAAGTCGCGAGGTTGAATGCTGATCGTGCTCAAAAGAAATGGCATGCTTGATAAAGCCGGTAATATGCACGCTGTCAATGAAGATGTGAGTAAGGTATGAGCAAGCTGGATTATAGCGTAGATCTGAACTGCAGAATGAATATTGAAATATAACATAGGCCGACAATTATTTAGAATACGAGCTCAGAACATTAAGGAAGACAAAACCTAAATATGATGCTCTTTCAGAGAATAATCACGTGGGAACTTTAAAAGGAAATCAGAAATTGCCAAGCTCATTGAAATTGAAGTCTATTATGCAGTATAGAGATATGTAGGAGGCGATGCACTGGAATAAAGTCTTGCAGAAAGTATTCGATCGAAGCCGAAACTGTAGCTGGTGAAAATATCATCAAGAAGCTCAAATCACTGTGCTGAACTAATGAACGAGCATAAGCTGAGTTCCAATACAAGGCAGAAATGTCTGAGAATAGCTGATTCGCACGATGTTAAGCCTGATAATCGACTGGATGTTGATTAGTACTGTAAATGATCGGAAGCATCCACTTTGAGAGAGATTGATCATGCCAATTGATGCGCACGCAATGCAACGGAGATTGACGACACAGTATATAGGCAGTTTCTTCCGTGCTGGAAGATCATACCAACGACGTTAATTTCGCAATGCAGAAAACAGCTGAATGACTGATCGATATCTGATTGCCGACTGGTTATTCAATCGCTATGGGCGATGAGATTCAGTCCTGAAGGAGAAATACGAAGAGCCTCATGAACGCTCAGCAAGCTCAATAGCGTTGTATGCCAATCAATGGCCAAGTGATCAGATCAAGAGCCTGGCTGATATTGGGAATGCTGTTCGTGAGCAGGTCCTTACGGCGCCATACAAAGCTAAGACATTGCCAGAAGCCGTTGCTGCTTCAGATTGCAAACGATACTGAGTACGGTTCCGTTCTCCTTTTACAGCATTAGCCGTCCGGCCGGGCGTCGGTAGCTGCTATATCAGCACTTGTTCAACCAGATACCCGAAATTCAACAAAGGCGTAGATGATTACGAAGGCGGTATGGCCAAGGTTCACAAAAACGAGGTGATCACCTACCTGCCCAAAGGCTCGAATGTCATCACCAATAAGAATGTGGAAGCTATGGAGCGCATGAATCGCTCACGGCCATTTATTCCCGATACCGGAGGCCGTGGATCAGTGACGGTTCAACCCGCAGACAATCGCGACATCTTACGAGCCATTGAGCGCCAAACCGACCGCATGGAGCGCATGGAACGCAAGGTGGAATTGAACATCTCGGAGTTTGAGCGCATGCTCCAAATGGGTGAAAAAGGAAGCGGGGCTCAAACTGCATTTTATTATCGCATATCGCAAATATGAATCCCGTGATTATTCGGTGAAATTTCATGAGCTTTCACATCTGCAAACCCAGCCAACGCAAAAAGATTTTATTGTAAAGGATGAGATTTGTTCAGGCAAGGCGCACGGAGCCCTTTGCCACTCATCTACGCGGAGAGATTCAGCTGCAGATCTCCGCCAGCGCGATAAATTACTATCGCGACCTTTTCAAATCATTCACCCCTGGTAGATACTATGTTAAAATCGATAACGGACAACGCGTTTTGTACTGATTCCCAACGTCAAGCTTCATGCCTTCGCGGTTCTGAGCAACAGAAATCCGCACATTTGTCTTTTCAGATGGTCTCAGCGTCCTAAAATCACAGGAGAATGACTATACATCCCCCATTCAGTTGGGGTGATTTCTTTTATGATATTTTAGGTGATATTGGTTTATCGCTCCCCTTGTACGGGTGCTTTTTCGATATAAGCACTATCAGTCTGTAGGAACGTTCTGGGTAAAGAAGTTTAGCAATTGCAGATCCTTCCGTCGACTTGTTGATAACATCAGGTCTCCTCCAAACATGATGTTTTAATGGCCGTGCTTAATCATTTCAAAACGTTCTTTAGATCTGGCAGCAGGATGGAGAATGGTATATAGCCCAGCGCACCGCTTAATAACTGGGCTACGTGGGCACGGTGTGAAGGTGGATCATGGAGCACTTACGAGTCAGATCCTATTCGGCTTCATCCAACGGTCCTCTTTTAAGAGCTGAAGACACAGAGGACATGGAATTCTCCGGCCTCAATAAGTTGGTAGAACTCATTAACGTATATTTTATTACAGATAATCCAAACTTTGCCAACTGGACTAACGGCACTCCGGATGATTGGGAAGAAACAGGATCTGGATCGATTGTACAGATCGTCTGAAATTCTTTTGCCACGGGTGCAGCGGCATTAGATGAGCAACAAAGGCTATTTTAGATATTGCCTTGGCTACATGGTGCCGGAGATACCATTCGTTCACAGGATTTAGGTAGTCAACTGGATTGAGAATCAAACACCGGGAGATCATACGGCAAACTGTCGCATATGTGAAGCGAACCTCTTTGCTGGCATGGCGATTCTGTTTATTTGCAAAATGATGCATGGGATGCTAATTTATCAGGGCTCACCGAAACGGAAGACAGTGGAGATGAGGTGTAGCTCGAAACAATCGAGTTTACCTTTACCAAGAGCTTCCCTTCGCAGGCAGTTTTATTCATGAGATCATCCTTCAGCATGCTGGCGACAAACATCTGCCTCTGAGCGTTGACACCATGATGCTGATTTGATAGTCCCGTCAGCATTGATGCCCAATTAGACGAGATTAAGTACATAGGGAATGACTGAAATGGGCAAACATCTTTCAATAATGAGTCAGAAACGGCCTTCATAGATGACGTTCTCACGCATTAACTACGATCCAGGCATGATTACTATGATGGATCAAATTGGCAAAAAGCCGAGGATTGGTCTTCTGACGGAATTGTTGTCAGTCTCCACGCAAAATAGTCCCTAAGGATTATCTGGAGCAATGATCGATTATAAACAGGACTGCATTCAGCTCCATAATTCATGCCGTCGATCTATCGGACATGACAGAGCTTACCTGGATAGACGAGGAGAAGGAGTTTATGGTCTACTATGCTCAAGGTCAAGTAAACAAGAGTGAAAGATAATTGAATATCTGCGAAGTGAGTGAAGGTCAAGCCTCAGTAGAACTAGAGATCCAGTATATCAATTAGGTTAAGTAACTTACGACTAAGGGAAAAGCATTTGGTCGCGATTATTGCGGGAAGCTGTCGCGGTTTTGTAATCTGTTGTTTGATATTACGGAACCACTTTCCCCCAAATGACTGGCAAGCATCGGCGGCGCTTAGCCCTGCATCCCTGCGTTCTCGCCCATGCAAGAATGTCATCGCCAATAAACAGGATCACACCGTTTCAGTTATAGATGGAATCACGCAGTGTGGAAGCCGTGATCGAAGGGAGGGACTGGCTTAACCCCATGGCGCAGCGCTTTCGCTGGATGGGAAATTTCTCTATATCACCAGCAAGATATCGGACGGCACCTACAATCCCAACCAGGCTACGGAAACTCAGATTTTGCCGGAACGGTAACTGTCATAAACACGGAAACCGATACCATTGTGAAAGTCATCGAGCGGGAACACGCTTCCGGAATTGGAACAAATGCGTTAAGAAGATATTGAAAATCTACACAACGCGAATTATCATACTTATACTTTCTTTCGCCCTGCTTTTTACCGGCTGTAGTCTTTTTAAAACTACGGGTGATTCAACGGATTCATCATTCCAAAACTACCAGCAACAGGTGAACCCATTTCCAGTATATGATGAAGCCGGATCGCTGATCTCATTCCCATTCCTTGGGATCAACGCCCCTCGTCCACAGTTTGTGGATATTGATGACCACGATCCCGACCTGTTTGTTCAAGGAAATACGGATGACCTGAAATTCTTTGAGACACCAATTATGCCAGTGAAGTCCCCTTAAAATGGCAGACAAATAAATTTCAGGATCTCCACACAGGAGAGTGGGTTCTCGTTCGCTCTCAGATGGATCAGGATGGAGACTTAGATCTGATCTTGAGCAGCCGTACAGCTACATTCGCTATTACAAAAACGAAGGAAATGCGAAGGAACCGAAGTTCGTGCTGGCAGCCGATTCACTCCGGGATGTAAACGGAGAGCCCCTTTCTCCGGGACCGGCAAAATATTCCCAACGTCACGGATATTGACAATGACGGAAACCTGGATCTGTTCATAGGTCGATTAGAGGGAACACTGACCCGTTATGAATCAGTGGGCCTGGAATGACACCTTACA
The DNA here is from genome assembly GCF_034521165.1 of Thiohalophilus sp. Classification (NCBI taxonomy): domain Bacteria; kingdom Pseudomonadati; phylum Pseudomonadota; class Gammaproteobacteria; order Thiohalomonadales; family Thiohalophilaceae; genus Thiohalophilus; species Thiohalophilus sp. The sequence goes on along the minus strand of NZ_JAXHMV010000001.1, from coordinate 1,244 downwards.
ATTCGACAGTTTGAACTGGTGACCGATAAATTTGAGAACATTGAGATCGTGAAGCAGTTTGGGACGCTGCACGGAGCCACAATGGCTTTTATGGATATAGATCAATATGGCGATCAGGATATTCGGGGCGATTCTCTGAGCCCAGTGTGTTGTTGCTCGAAAATGAAGGTGATCCCACCGATCCCGATTTCCAGAGTGAACCACGTCCGTTTCCCGAAAATGATCCGGTTCAAACCAGCGGCTATAATGCCTCAACACTTACCGACTGGGGCAATGACGGCGATGTCGATCTCTTCCTGGGCGCTGGCTGGGCCTACAACGCCAATCAAACCCTGGCCGAAAATTTCTATTTCTACGAACAGCAGGCCAATGGTGACTTCGAAATTGCGACAAACGAAAGAGTTTTTAAGCACCCTTGATGTCGGGAATGAAAGCATACTTACGACCGGAGATATGGACGGTGATGGAGATCAAGACCCTACGCCTGCGCAATAAAATAGATCCTGATAATGAAATACGTCCATTATTTATATCTATGAAAATAAGGGGTCAGAAAAAGTCCCTGAGTTTCATCAAACCGGCATGTCTGAGCTGCCTGAAGCCTACCATGATGCACCGGCGTTATAGCCGATCGAGAACGACGGGCTGGACGATCTGCTGATCGGAAGATGGCGAGGCGGCGTAGCGTATTACCAAAACACCGGCGGAACTTTTGAGCTGGTGGAAGACACTTGTCGAATTGCCCAGGGGAACAACGCCGTGCCGAACTTGTTCATCTTGATGAACGGGGGTGACCTCGACACGCCGTGGGTTCTTCGGGGAGGAGTGGTGTACTTCGAAAATAGGTAGCGAACAAGGGCTCCAAATTTTGAGTTGGCCGAGCAACTTGTGTTTGAAGGAGTGGGAAGGGGCAGACAGAAAGTTACCCGCCTTTTACGATATTGATGGCGATGGTGATTTCGACCTGTTTTTAGGTTCTAAAGAAGATGGGATTGCTTCTCAGAAATGTGGGAACGCCGAAATGCCGAAATTTCAAAAAGAGGAAATGCCCATTACTGTTCAGGTCACCCAGGCCAATCCAGTGCCTTATTTTTCTGATTTGGATGGAGACAGAATTCCAGAATTTCTTCTCCGAAACAAGGAAGGTGGAATTTTCCTCTTAGTCGATAAAGTTCTCCTCTTTGAGATGGAATATGATCGTTACCTGTAGCATAAATTGTAAATCAGTGATCCGGTTCAAATGT